>NC_007948.1:2542857-2860714 GCF_000013865.1 Polaromonas sp. JS666 | reverse complement strand
TATGCGCGGCCAGCCCGCCAGAGCCGGTGTTGGTCAGGCCAAACACGCCGCCCATGCGCTGGACTGTTTTCTCGACAATCGCCAGGCCCAGGCCTGCACCGGTTGCGGCCGTGCGGGCTGCATCGCCACGGAAAAACGGGCGTGTGAGCTTGGGCAGGGTTTCCGGCGCCACGCCCATGCCGTGGTCGCGCACCCTGAGCAGCACCCACTGGTCCCGGACCTTGGCCGCAATGTCGACCACCGCCACGCCGGTTTCGGCTGTTTTGCCGTAGCGCCGGGCATTTTCAAGCAGGTTGGAAATGACACGAGAGAGTTCGACCTCGTCGGCGAGGACGGCCAGGTTCTCGGGAACGCTCACTGTGACCCGCATGTCGTCGTAGTCGCCCACGGCGTATACCGCCGCGTCGATCACGGCATTGAGCGACACCGACTCAAGGCGGGCCGGTTCGGGCCGGGCGTAGTCGAGAAATTTGTCAATGATGGCATCGAGCTGGGTGATGTCGGCCGCCATGTGGTCGCGCGCGTCCTTGTCGGCCACGCTCATTTCGGTTTCCAGCCGCAGGCGTGCCAGCGGCGTGCGCAAGTCATGGGAAATACCTGCCAGCATGATGACCCGGTCCTGCTCGATTTTGGACAGCTGTTCGGCCATGCGGTTAAAGCCGATATTGACCTCGCGGATTTCGCTGGTGGCCACTTTTTCGTCGAGCAGGCTCGCGTCAAAATCGCCGTCCCGCATGCGGCTGGCCGCGAATGACAGCTGCTTGAGCGGACGGTTGATCAGGCGCGCGATGAAGGCGGCTCCGGCCAGCGACAGGATGGCCGCGGTGATGAGCCAGATCACCCAGGTGCTGCCGCGGGAAGGTCCCATCTTGGAAGGATCGGTGAGCAGCCAGTAGGCGTCTCCGTCAATCGCAAAGCCAACCCACAAACCCTTCTGGCCATTGACTGTGCTGGCTACAACAGTGTTGCCGCCCAGGCGCGCCTGAAGTTCCTGGGTGATGCGCTCGCCCAGTTCGTCGTCGCTTTCAAAGAGTTCGAACTTGTCCTTGGGTTCACGTGGCGTGATGCGTACGCGTTCCTCGTCGGCCAGCGTCTTGATCAGCGAGACCCGGGCGATCGAGTCCGAATAGCGCAGGGCCGCACGGCTCAGGTTCACCATCGATGCCAGTTGCTGCGCGCTTTGAATGGCGCGCGGTTCCGATTCCAGTGCGCGAAAGGTTTGAAGCCAGGCCACGATGGAGCCGAGCAGCAGCAGTGCCAGAAAGAAAAAGGTCCGCCAGAACAGGCTGAAACCCCGACGTGGGCGCATTTCCAGCGGAGCGGGCGCAGTTTCAAGCGGTATCGGGTTGGTGGCGTCCATAAAGGTGGGTAGGCATGCCGCAAGGGCGCAAGGATGGACGTGAGTCTCGCCGGGTGCCGGTCAGGTCAGCGTGGACGGCTGGCACCTCCTGCAAGACGTGAGGTGGGTGAGACCTGGTGTGTCAGTTGGTTCCATCCGGTACAAAAACGTAGCCGATACCCCAGACTGTCTGTATGTAGCGGGGAACGGCTGCATCCACCTCGATCAGCTTGCGCAGGCGCGAGACCTGCACGTCCAGGCTGCGGTCGAAAGGTTCGAACTCGCGGCCGCGCGCCAGTTGCGCCAGCTTTTCGCGGGAAAGCGGCTGGCGAGGATGGCGCACCAGGGTTTTCAGCATGGCGAACTCGCCAGTGGTCAGCGGCAGTTCTTCGCCATTTTTATGCAGTGTGCGCAGGCCCATGTCGAAGGAAAACGGCCCGAAAGTAATCACTTCCTGGTCGCTGGACGGCGCGCCCGGCACTTCGGCTGTGGGGCGGCGGCGCAGCACCGCGTGGATGCGGGCCAGCAGTTCCCGGGGATTGAAGGGTTTGGCCAGGTAGTCGTCGGCGCCAACTTCCAGGCCGACGATGCGGTCCACGTCTTCACCTTTGGCGGTCAGCATGATGATGGGGGTGCGATCGTTGGCGGCGCGCAGGCGGCGGCAAATGGAAAGGCCGTCTTCACCGGGCATCATCAGGTCCAGCACGATCAGGTCGACAGCGTCACGCAGCATGATGCGGTTCAGGGCCTTGCTGTCTTCGGCAAGAATGACTTCGAAGCCCTCTTGGGCCAGGTAGCGGCGCAACAGGTCGCGAATGCGGGCGTCGTCGTCAAGGATGAGAATCTTGTCGGCACGGGCAGTGGGTTGAGCTTGGGTCATAGTCATCCGGTAATTTGTAACAGAGCCATTTTGAAGGCTGAAAACGCCCGATGTCTCTTTTTTCACTCGCTTTGACACACTGTTACAAAAGTTGCGGCGAAATGCAAGCGGCACATAGAGTGGATAGGAGTGTCGTGCAGTCTTACGGACGTGATCAAAAGCCCATCTCCCATCTCCACACCGCCGCACAGTGACTGCGATATGGCAGGCCCGATGGTGAGTCGACGGAACAGGGCCACGCACAGGACAGGAAGCAAAATGCAAGCTGCAAATCCTTCGACCGGCTCTTGCCTCAGGCTTGCCTGTCACTGGTACGTTCGTCTGTTGGTACGGTGTTGACACGTGTAAGCCGGGCACATACACGGTGGGAGGCCGCGTGGAGTTGCGCCAGTTTCTGTACATGATTTCCACTCTTCACTCTTTCTTCACTGCCCGAAAGGTAATCACTCGATGCGTACTCAAAAATGGATAGCTGCTTGCTTGCTGCTGGCAGGGGCCGCAGGCGCTTTGGCGCAAACCACGCCGCGAGAGCCCCTGCAAAATGTGGCTCAGCTGTCGGCCAGCGGGTCGGTAGAGGTGCAGCAGGATCTGCTGTCAATTTCAATGAGCACCACGGTAGGCGGCACCGATGCAGGTGCGGTGCAAACCCAGCTCAAGCAGGCGCTTGACACCGCATTGGCCCAGGCCCGGCAGGCCGTAGCCCCCGGCCAGATGGATGTGCGGACCGGGAACTTCAGCCTGTACCCGCGCTACGGCAAGGACGGCAAGATCAATGGCTGGCAGGGTTCCACCGAATTGGTGCTTGAAGGCCGGGATTTTTCACGCATTACCAGCACGGCTGGCAAGATCCAGACCCTGACGCTGGCCAATGTCAGCTTCGCCTTGAGTCGTGAGCAGCGTGCCAGGGTGGAGGGCGAAGCCCAGGCGCTGGCGATCGAGCGCTTCAAGGCCAAAGCCGGCGAGGTATCGAAAAGCTTCGGCTTTAACAGCTACACGCTGCGCGAGGTGTCCATCACCGCCAACGACCAGGGCTACCCCCCTCGTCCGCGCATGATGGCCATGCAGGCCAAGGGCGATATGGCGGAAGCGGCCATTCCGGTGGAGGCTGGCAAGAGCACGGTGCTGGTGAGTGTGAGTGGATCAGTTCAGATGAAGTAGAGGGTTGCTCGCATACGCCCTCTTTTCGGGGGCATTCCTCAGGCCGCTGACAGGCGGTTTTTACGTGCAATAACCACGGCACGCAGATGGTCGTAGATCCAGTTGAAGGCGAAGGTATACGGCAGGAAAAACAGCACGATGCCAATGTCCAGCACAAACGCTTCCCACAGGCCAATGTCCAGCCACCAGGCGGCCAGCGGCACGACGGCCACAATCAAGCCCGTTTCGAACAGGACGGAATGAACGCCGCGGGCCAACAGGGTCCGCCGGAATCCCCAGCGGCGCTGCGCCCGGTCAAAAAGTGCGTTGAACGTCATGTTCCAGGTCATCGCGATCAGCGAGATCATCAAGGTCAGCAAACCCATGTGCGCCAGCGAATAACCGAGCAGCCAGGTGCCCAATGGGGCGCAAATAGCGATCGCCACCACTTCAAACCCGAGGGCGTGGAAAAAACGTTCCTTGACTGATTTTTGGAGACTCATGGTGCGTTTCGAAGGCTGGTTTTTGTCCCAATGAATGGTTTGTGGATGGATTTTCATCGTTATTTTGGATATATTTAAATCAATAACCATCTAAAAAATTGATGGTTTGACGCGATGATGTGATGGAATGAGGAGATAGCCCGATGCGT
The DNA here is from genome assembly GCF_000013865.1 of Polaromonas sp. JS666. Lineage (NCBI taxonomy): Bacteria > Pseudomonadati > Pseudomonadota > Betaproteobacteria > Burkholderiales > Comamonadaceae > Polaromonas > Polaromonas sp. JS666. The sequence goes on along the minus strand of NC_007948.1, from coordinate 2,856,706 downwards.
CATTCCCCGGAAGCCCTGACGGCCTTTGCCGAGGCCGCCACCCTGGGCTCGTTTTCCGCCGCGGCGCGCAAGCTCGGCAAAAGCCAGTCGACTGTCAGCAGCGCCATTGCGAATCTGGAAATCGACCTGGGCCTCGCGCTCTTTGATCGCAGCAGCCGCAAGCCCACCCTGACAGAAGGAGGGCGCGTGGTGCTGGGCAAGGTGCAGGAGATTCTGGCCGCCAGTGACCGGCTGGACCGTGCAGCCAGCCAGCTGGCGGGTGGCCTGGAGGCCCGGCTCAGCGTGGTGTGGTCGGACACCTACCAGTCGGATCGTTTTGAAAACATGCTGATGGCCTTTGAGCAGCGCTTCCCCGATCTCGAATTCGAGTGCCTGATTGCCGAGCACGGCGACCTGGTGTCGCTGGTGCAAACCGGGCGTGCCCAGATTGGCGTGGTCGCGGCGCAAAACGTTTACCCGCCGGATATTGGCGCGGCCATGCTCGCTGAACAATCGGAAATCACGCTGTTTGTCGCCACAAACCACCCTCTGGCCGGTCTGAAAGACATCACGCCGGAGGTGCTGGCCAATTTCCGCCAGCTACGGCTGGACACCTACCTGGAGCCGGCTGACCAGTCGGCTCCCTCGGCGCGCCGTGCCTGGTCGGCGCCCAGCTACCTCATGTTGCTGGAAATGGCTGTGTTGGGTTTTGGCTGGGCGGCCATTCCGCGCTGGATGGTGACACGATTCGCCGTGGGCAGCCTGCACGAACTCGATGCGCGCGGCTGGCCGCAGCGCGTGCCGGTGGATGCCGTCTGGTCTCGGCAGCGCCCCTTGGGCCGTGCCGGGACCTGGTTGCTGCAGGAGATGCTGGCGCCGCTGGCACCGCCTGTAAGGGCCTTGTCCAGGAAATAACAGGAACAGAAATAAAGGAACAGAAATAAGAGGAACAGGCGGCCACTCATGAAAAAGCCTGCAAACCTTGTGTGGCCTGCAGGCTTGGCGTGAAAGGGCGGGAGAACCCGCCGGTAGCTTAGAAGCGGTAGCGCACGCCGACGGTGGTGGCGCTGATGCGGTCGCGGCCTGCACCGGCGAACTTCAGTTTGTGCTCGTCGTACTGCAGCACAGCCGACCAGTTGGGATTGAACGCATATTCTGCGCCCACACCGTACGACACGCCAAAGCCGCTCTCGCTGCCGGAGGCAATGCCTGAACCGGGCGCGGAAGAAACACTGGTGCGGCCATACGTCGTCCCGAGCTTGCCCAGCAGGTTGAAGGCGTTGCTCAGCGGGAACTTGCCCACCAGGCTCAGGTTGACGCCTTTGGCCTTGGTATTGCCGCCGCCACGGCTGACGTTACCGAAGTCGGTGTACCCCAATTCCAGACCAAAATTGCTGCTGAAGTAGCTTCCGGCGTAAATGTTGTAGGCGGTGTCGTGTCTGTCTGAGGGGAAAATGCCTGTGCCATTGCTCAGCGACAAGTCAGATCGCCCGGCATTGAATCCGACGTAACCGGCGCCGGGTGAGTAAAAAGAGTAATTGCTGCTCGAACTGCTTTGGGCCTGCGCACCTGTGACGGCTGCCAATGCGGCAACAGCCAGTACGGTGCCTGAAAACATTCGGGTCAATGATTGCATGATGCTTCCTTCTTCCTTGAGTGGATGGATTGATCACAGCCTCCGGGCAGAAGGCTGCTTGTTATGAATTTCCATTCAAAAATTTATTCGGCCAATTGCCTGGTGGTTGTGGGTATAAAAAGTAAATTCCTGTAGGACAAACGGCAATTTGGGCAACCCCCTTGCATTTGCCGGTATGGGGCGGTGCATTACCTCGCGCGGCTTGTGATTTGCCGAGAATGGTTTATGCGCCATGCCGCAAAGGCTGCTGCTAAAGTTGGGCAATGCAGTTCATCACCCACCTGCCGGGAAGCAGCGCCCTGGTACTCGATTCTCCCCACAGCGGTACTGCTTATCCGCCGGATTTCCTGCCTGCGTGCGAGATGCAGACATTGCGGCAGGCCGAAGATACGCATGTTGAAAAGCTCTATGACTTTGCGCCCGGCCTGGGCGTGCACTGGATCGAGGCCCACTTTCCGCGCAGCTACCTTGACGTCAACCGCAATACCACCGAAATCGATGTCACGCTGTTTGATGCACCCTGGCCTGGCCCGGTGGAAACCGATTCGAAAATACTGTCCAAGGTCCGCTTGGGCAAAGGGCTGATCTGGCGCACCACGGATGACGGTGTACCTATTTATGGGAGAAAGCTCGCGGTGGCGGAGGTGCAGGCGCGCATCGAGCGGTGCTGGACGCCGTACCACGCTGCGGTGGCGCAAGCCATTGATGCGGCATGCCAGCAGCACGGCTACAGCATTCACATCAATTGCCATTCCATGCCCGCCATTGCGTCCAGCCAGTCCACCGACTTTCCGGGGGAAAAACACGCGGACTTTGTGGTCGGCGACCGCGATGGCAGCACGGCCAACAAGGCCTTGTCCAGGCTTGTCTGCCAGCATCTGGGGGAACTTGGCTACACGGTGTCTTACAACCATCCCTACAAGGGTGTGGAACTGGTGCGGCGACACAGCGATCCCGCCCAGCACCGGCACAGCATCCAGCTCGAGATCAATCGCAAGCTCTACATGGACGAGGCGACGCTTGAGATCACGCCGGGGTTCGAGGCGCTGAAGGCACACCTGCGCTCGCTGGTGAGTCTCCTGCTGAAAACCGACCCGCGCCTGCTTTGATTGCCTTGATGTTTTCCCCTGGCAAACAAACGCTGGTGCGGAGCCTGATATTGCGTGGCGAATGCATTCAACCTCCTGGCAGACATGATTACTTTCTTCAATGACAGCCACCAGGCTCATGCCCCTGAATTCGAATTTTTCCGGGGAGAGCGTGTTCCATGCTTTGAGACCCCGGCGCGCGCCGAGTACGTCAAATCCAGCCTCACATCACGCGGCCATGTGCTGCGCAGCCCGCAGATGGACAGCCGCACCGTGCTGGCCAGGGTGCATGCGCCGCGCTACCTGGCATTTCTGGAACATGCCTGGCGGGACTGGGTCGCGCTGGAAGCCGGCAATGACCAGCGCCAGCCTTTTCCTTCGGTCTGGCCCGTGCGTACCCTGCGCAGCGACGTAGAGCCCGTCAATTTCATTGCCCGGCTGGGCCTGTATTCGATGGACAACGGCTCGCCGCTCGCCGCGGGCACCTGGACGGCGGCCAAGGCCGGTGCGGATGCCGCAGCCAGCGCGGCTGCTTTGCTGGCGGTAGGTGGACGACGTGGCGAGCAGGCCGTGTTTTGCTGCAGCCGCCCGCCCGGCCACCATGCCGGGCCGGATTTCATGGGTGGCTATTGCTTTTTAAACAACGCGGCGGTGGCTGCCCAGGCACTGCGCGATGGCGGCGCGGCGCGGGTGGCCGTGCTCGACGTGGACTACCACCACGGCAACGGCACGCAAAGCATTTTTTATGACCGCGCCGATGTGCTGTTTGTCAGCCTGCACGGTGATCCGCTGACCGAATACCCGTTCTACCTGGGCCATGCCGATGAGACCGGCGCCGGCGAGGGCGCAGGCTTCAATCTGAATCTGCCACTGCCGGCGGGCTGCACAGCGGCGCGCTGGTTTGACGCGCTGGAGCAGGCCTGCCTTCGTATCGCGGCTTTCAAGGGTGACGCGCTGGTGGTGTCGCTGGGACTGGACACTTTTGCCGAAGACCCCATTTCCAAATTTGCCCTGCAGGCCAGTGACTTCAGCCGCCTGGGCGAGCGCTTGGGCAGGCTTGGCCTGCCGACGGTGTTTGTGCTGGAAGGCGGTTATGCCGCCACCGCGCTGGGCACCAATGCGGTGAATGTGATTGAAGGATTTGAGGGCATCTGAATGGACCAGATCGATTGCGTGGTGATAGGTGCAGGCGTGGTGGGCCTTGCGGTGGCGCGCGCGCTGGCATTGCAAGGCCGCGAGGTGATGGTGCTGGAGGCGGCAGACGCGATTGGCTCCGGCACCAGCTCGCGCAACAGTGAAGTGATTCACGCCGGCATCTACTATGCGCAAGGCTCGCTCAAGGCCAGGCTGTGCGTGGAGGGCAAGGACCTGCTCTACGCCTACTGCGCCGAGCGAGGCATAGGCCACAGCCGCTGCGGTAAATTGATCGTGGCAAGCGCCGAGCCGCAGGTGGCTCAGCTACGCGGCATTATCGACAAGGCTGCGGCCAACGGCGTGCGCGACCTGGTGCTGCTCACGCGTGACGAAGCCCAGTCGCTGGAGCCGCAACTGGCGTGCGTGGCGGCTGTGCATTCGCCCAGCACCGGCATTGTCGACAGCCATGGCCTGATGCTGGCACTGCAGGGAGATCTGGAGAATGCTGGCGGCCTTGTGGTGTTGAATTCGCCGTTGGACCGCGCGGTGTGTTCGCAAGATGCTATTACTTTGATCGCTGAAGACGGTACGGAACTGCAAGCTAAAACCGTGGTCAATGCCGCGGGCCTGCATGCGCAATCCCTCGCCCGGCGTTTTGCCGGCCTGGCCGGTCACCATGTGCCGCCCAGTCATTACGCCAAGGGCAATTACTTCACCCTGTCGGGCCGTTCACCGTTCAGCCGGCTGATTTATCCGGTACCGGAAGCTGCGGGCCTGGGCGTGCATCTCACGATCGATCTGGGCGGGCAGGCGAAATTCGGGCCGGATGTGCAATGGGTCAACTCGCCCGATGACCTGGTGGTGGACCCCGCACGCGGCGAGGCGTTTTATGCGGAGGTGCGCAAGTACTGGCCGGCGCTCCAGGATGGGGCGCTGATTCCGGGTTACGCCGGCATTCGCCCCAAAATCCAGGCGCCGGACGAACCGGCCAGGGACTTCCTGATTCAGGGCCCGGATGTGCATGGCATCCCCGGGCTGGTGAACCTGTTTGGCATTGAGTCGCCGGGCCTGACCAGCTCGCTGGCGATTGGCAGCTACGTCAGCCGGTTGCTGTAGAGATTGGAGATTGCTGTACCGGCGCCGTGGGCGCAGTGGAAAGAGCGTTTGTGGCTGAGCGCTTCGGGCTTCAGATTACTGCGCCGTCCAGCCGCCGTCCATGTTCCACGCGACGCCGCGTACATTGTTGCCCGCCGCAGAGCAGAAGAACACCGCCAGCGCGCCCAGTTCTTCGGGCGTGGTGAATCGCATCGAAGGTTCTTTTTCACCCAGCAGCTGCTGGGTGGCTGCCTCGATGGAAATATTTCCCGCCGCAGCCCTGGCATCCACCTGTTTTTGTACCAGGGGTGTCAGCACCCAACCGGGGCAGATGGCGTTGCAGGTCACGCCGCTGGTGGCGTTCTCAAGCGCGGTGACCTTGGTCAGTCCGACAATGCCGTGCTTGGCCGCCACATAGGCTGATTTTTCCGCGGAGCCGACGAGGCCATGCACCGAGGCGATATTGATGATGCGGCCCCAGCCCTTGCCATTGTCCGCGGCCAGCATGGCGGGCAGCGCCAGGCGTGTGGCATGAAAGGCGCTGGTCAGGTTGATCGCGATGACCGCATCCCATTTTTCAACCGGGAAGTTTTCTACCCGGGCCACATGCTGGATGCCCGCGTTGTTGACGAGAATGTCGACCTGCCCGAACTGCGAGGCGGCGAATTTCATCATGTCTTCAATGTCTGCGGGCTTGCTCATGTCGGCACCGTGGTAGGCCACCTTGACGCCGAGCGCCAGGATCTCCGCCTTGGGCCCGTCCACATCGCCAAACCCATTGAGGACGATGTTGGCGCCCTGTGCGGCGAGGGATTTGGCAATGCCCAGGCCGATGCCGCTGGTGGAGCCGGTAACGAGAGCTGTTTTACCTTTGAGCATGGTGTTTCTCCGGATGATTTACGATGGTCGACATGAGATCTAAACGGCGCCTGCAGGCAGGGGGCCAAAAAATTTCTCAAGCAATTATCGAGCCTTTCAAATTCAAGCCTTTGACCCAACCTGTGAAACTGAACGCCTGCACCATGACTGAACCCAGCCTGAACCACGTAACTTGCCCGGATGCCTCGGGAGGCCACCGCATGGCCTATTGGCAGTGGGGCCGGCCTGATAGCGGGCATGTGGTGGTGTGTGTGCACGGCCTGTCGCGTCAGGGGCGTGACTTTGACGTGCTGGCGCAGGCGCTTTGCCAGCAAGCCGAGCAGGCTGCGCCAGGATCCGGCGGCCTTCGTGTGGTCTGCCCCGATGTGGTCGGACGCGGTGAAAGCGACTGGCTGAAAGATCCCATGGGCTACCAGTTGCCGGCTTATGCGGCTGACATGCTGGTGCTGCTGGCCCATTTGCACGCCCGGGCGCCCATTACGACGCTGGATTGGGTAGGCTCCAGCATGGGCGGGCTGATCGGCATGGGGGTGTGCGGCCAGCCGGGTCTGCCGTTGCCTGTTCCGGTGCGGTGCCTGGTACTCAATGATGTCGGTCCCGCCATTGAGTGGAATGCGATTGTGCGGATTGGCACCTACCTGGGCCAGGCGGGGCATTTCGGCTCAGTGCAGGAGGCGGCCGATGCGATGCGGGCCGTTTCCTCCAGCTTTGGCCCGCATACCCCTGAGCAGTGGCTGGCTTTGTCGCGGCATATGGTCAAGCCGGTGTCGCAGTCTGCAGACAGCAAGTGGCGGCTGCATTACGACCCGGCGATTGCGGTGCCGTTCAAACTGGCTACCGAGGCCTCCACGCTCCAGGGCGAAGCCGCGCTCTGGAAGCTTTACGACCATATTTCTGCCCGGACGCTGCTGATACGCGGTGCGCTGTCCGATCTTCTAAGCTCCGAGACGGCCTATGCCATGACGCAGCGCGGTCCCCGTGCCCGTTTGGTGGAGTTTGAAGGTATCGGACACGTCCCCACGTTGATCGCGGACGATCAGGTCGCGGCAGTAACGGGCTTCCTGCTGGGCTGATACCGCGATCATGCGGGATGAGTCCCGGGTAACCATTGGATAGAGTTTTCATGAAAAGCAATGTGCTTGGGCCGGATGGCCCAACAGCTCCCCAGAGGCCGAACGCCTCCATCGTCACGGCCACGGCCGACAGCCCGCCTGACCAGCCGAATGCGCTGGCGCGCGCGCGTGCTTTTGCCGAGCCACTGATTGCCGGCGAAACGTTGGATACCGGTGAAAACATCCTGGCGCATGCCGATGCCGTGGCGGCCATCCTCAAAGGCATCGGCGGTTCGGAGGCCATGCAGGCGGCCACCTACCTGGTGCATGCGTGCCAGCATCTGACCAAGCCGCAGGAAGTGATTGCCAAGGCTTTCGGAGCCAATTACGCTGCGCTGGCGATAGAAACGACCAAGCTCGTTCATGTGCAGCGGCAGGCCCGAACGGCGGACGCCAAGGCGCAACTGCTGGACGATCCGGCGGCCCAGACCGAGAACGTGCGCAAGATGCTGCTGGCGTTTTCGCGCGACTTGCGGGTAGTCATGCTGCGGCTGGCTTCGCGCCTGCAGACCTTGCGCTATTACGCGGCAACCCGGCAGTCGGCTCCGCTCGCCCTGGCCCATGAGTCACTGCATGTGTTCGCGCCCTTGGCGAACCGCCTGGGCATCTGGCAGATCAAATGGGAAATGGAAGACCTGGCCTTCCGCTTCCTGGAGCCTGACACCTACAAGCACACGGCGCGCCTGCTGGACGAGAAGCGTGTCGAGCGCGAAGGCTTCATGGAGTCCCTGCGTGCGCAGCTTGAACGCGAACTGAACCAGAACGGCATTGCCGCACTGGTGCAGGGGCGGCCCAAGCACATCTATAGCATTGTCAAGAAGATGCGCGGCAAGTCGCTCGGTTTCGATCAGGTGTTTGACATCCGCGCCCTGCGCGTGATCGCGGCCGACATCAATGGCTGCTATGCAGCGCTGGGGTTTGTGCATTCGCGCTTCACGCCTGTCGCGGGCGAATTTGACGACTACATCGCCAAGCCAAAATCCAATGGGTACCAGTCCCTGCACACCGTGGTGCGGGACGCCGCCGGCCGGGCCGTCGAAATCCAGATACGCACCCAGGCCATGCATGACCATGCCGAGCATGGCGTGGCCGCGCACTGGGCGTACAAGGAGGCCGGCACCAAGGGCTACAGCGGCGTCTCGGCCAGCAGCGAGTACGACGCCAAGATCGCCGTGCTGCGGCAGCTGTTGGCCTGGGAGCGCGACCTGTCCGGCCCGGCGGCCAAGCAGGGCCTGTTCGAGGACCGCATCTACGTGCTCACACCCGACGCCGCCATTGTGGAGTTGCCTCAGGGCGCCACGGCGGTGGACTTTGCCTACAGCGTGCACACCAGCCTGGGGCACCGCTGCCGCGGCGCGCGCATCGATGGTGCCATGGTGCCGCTCAACACACCGCTGCAAAACGGCCAGACGGTGGAGGTGGTCACCGCCAAGGAAGGCGGCCCCTCGCGCGACTGGCTCAATTCCGAACTGGGTTTTTTGGCCAGCCACCGGGCCAAATCGAAAGTGCGCGCATGGTTCAATGCGCTGGCGATGGAGCAAACCGTTGCCAAAGGCCGGGAGGCGGTTGAAAAGCTGCTCCAGCGCGAGGGCAAGACCGCCATGAAGCTGGACGACCTTGCGCTGCAACTGGGGTTCAAGACCGCGGACGATTTGTTTGAGGTGGTTGGCAAGGACGAGCTGTCGTTGCGCACCATAGAAAACATGCTCAGGCCGCCGGAGCCGGTGCTGTCGCAGGATGACTACGTGCTGGCCAAAAAAGCGCGTCAGCCCGACAAGTCCAGCCAGTCAGGCAAGGGCGGCAAGGGCAGTGTGCTTGTGGTCGGTATTGATTCGCTGCTGACCCAGCTGGCCAAGTGCTGCAAGCCTGCACCACCGGACGAGATTTTGGGGTTCGTCACCAAGGGTAAAGGCGTGAGCATCCACCGAAGTGACTGCAGCAACTTTCGCAACATGGCGAGTGGAAGTCCTGATCGCGTGATCGAAGTGCAGTGGAGCTCGTCGAAAACCGCGGATGGCTCGGTTTATCCGGTAGATGTGGCCGTCGAGGCTGCCGACCGGCAAGGGCTGCTGCGCGATATTTCCGAGGTCTTCGCCAAGGAAAAAATGAATGTGATCGGCGTGCAGACTCAATCGGTCAAGGACAACCGCGGCGGCACGGCCTGGATGACATTCACTGTGGAAGTGGCGCAGTCGGGCCGCCTCAACCAGGTGCTAGGCCTCGTGGCCGACGTGCCGGGCGTGCGTTCTGCTCGCAGGCGCTGAGTTGGCATAGAAGCCGACGCAGTGAGCGAACGTGGGGGCCAAGGTTTTTCCGCCGGGCCGCCCCCAGGAAAAATGCGCCCCCTCGGGGGGGCAGCGAGTTACACGCAGTGAACGAGCGTGGGGGCCACATTCTCTCTGCTACAATAGCAGCTTCGAACAGTTTTTAGGCGCGTAGCTCAGCTGGTTAGAGCACCACCTTGACATGGTGGGGGTCGTTGGTTCGAGTCCAATCGCGCCTACCAATCCTTCAAAAGGTTGACCCGGAAATACTGCATCACTTTTTTGGTGCCGCTATTTACACAGGGTAAACCAAGGGGATTGTGTATATCCAGACTTCCTAGAATGTACCGAACCCTGTCGCTTTGACGCAGGCCGTCGTTCAGAGGAGTAATCAGTGCAAAAAAGAAAATCCATCAGCCCGAAACCGGGTGTGCCACCTTCGCTGGGCTCGTCCCCTGCGGACGGCGCTCCCGATGCCACCAGCGGCAAAGCTGCCGCTGTCGAGGCTGCAGCACCGCGGATCATCAAGAAGTACCCGAACCGGCGGCTGTACGACACCGAAACCTCAACCTACATCACCCTGACCGAAGTGCGGCAGCTGGTGATGGACAGCGCACCGTTTGTGGTGCGCGATGCCAAGAACAACGAAGACCTGACGCGCAGCATCCTTCTGCAGATCATTCTGGAAGAAGAAACCGGCGGCGCACCGATGTTTACCGAGGCCGTGCTGGCCAACATCATCCGTTTTTACGGCAATGCAATGCAGAGCTTCATGGGCGCCTACCTCGAGAAGAACGTCCAGAGTTTCATGGATCTGCAAGTGAAGATGGCTGAGCAGTCCAAGGGACTGAGCCCGGAAAAATGGGCGCAATTCCTGAATGCGCAGTCACCCATGATGCAGGGCATGCTGGGCACCTATGTCGAGCAGTCCAAAAGCGTTTTTACGCAGATGCAAGAGCAAATGCAAAAGCAGAGTGAGCAGATGTTGTCGGCTTTTGGCCTGAAGCGCTGAACACTCAATTTTCTGCCTGATGTGCATGCAGGGCCATCGCGGCCCTGTCCGCTCCCGGCTCTGCCTGCTCTGAGACAATAGAGGCCATGAGCGAAGTACTTTCCCCGATGACAGCAATCTCCACCAAACCGGCCCCCCGTGTCGGGTTTGTCAGCCTGGGCTGCCCCAAGGCGCTGACCGATTCCGAGTTGATACTCACACAATTGAGTGCTGAGGGCTATCAGACGTCCAAGACCTTTGAGGGCGCAGACCTGGTGATCGTCAACACCTGCGGCTTCATTGACGACGCGGTCAAGGAAAGCCTGGACACCATCGGCGAGGCGCTGGCAGAAAACGGCAGGGTCATCGTGACCGGCTGCCTGGGGGCCAAGGGCGGCGAGGGTGCTGGCAACCTGGTGCGCCAGATGCACCCCAGCGTGCTGGCTGTGACCGGCCCGCACGCCACGCAAGAGGTCATGGATGCGGTGCACCTGAACTTGCCCAAGCCGCATGACCCGTTTGTGGACCTGGTGCCCAATGCGTTTGGCATTGCGGGCATCAAGCTCACACCGAAGCACTATGCCTATCTGAAGATCAGCGAAGGCTGCAACCATCGCTGCACCTTTTGCATCATCCCTTCCATGCGTGGCGACCTGGTGTCCCGGCCCATCGGCGATGTGCTGAACGAAGCACGCGCGTTGTTTGAAGGGGGCGTGAAAGAACTGCTGGTGATCAGCCAGGACACCTCCGCCTATGGCGTGGATGTGAAGTACCGCACCGGTTTCTGGGATGGCAAGCCGGTCAAGACCCGCATGCTGGAACTGGTCCAGGCGCTGGGCGATATTGCCGAGCCCTATGGTGCCTGGGTTCGCCTGCACTATGTGTACCCTTACCCCAGCGTCGACGAGGTGCTCCCGCTGATGGCCACCGGCAAGGTCCTGCCTTACCTGGATGTGCCTTTGCAGCACAGTCACCCTGATGTTTTGAAGCGCATGAAACGCCCAGCCAGCGGCGAGAAAAATCTTGAGCGCATTGCACGCTGGCGCGAGATCTGTCCCGAAATTGTGATTCGCAGTACCTTTATTGCCGGCTTTCCGGGGGAAACCGAAGCTGAATTCGCGCACTTGCTGGAGTTCATGCGCGAGGCCCGCATCGACCGTGCAGGCTGTTTTGCCTACAGTGCGGTGGAGGGCGCTACCGCCAATGACATTCCCGGCATGCTGCCGCTGGAGGTGCGTGAAGAGCGGCGGGCGCGCTTCATGGCCGTGGCTGAGGAGGTTTCAAGCCTGAAGCTGCAGCAGCGCGTCGGCGCCACGATGCAGGTGCTCGTCGATTCAGCGCCGGCCTTGGGCCGCAAGGGCGGCACGGGCCGCTCGTATGCGGACGCGCCCGAGATTGATGGCGTGGTCAAACTGCTGCCGCCCGAGAAAATCAGCAAGACACTCAAGGTGGGTGAGTTCACCCGGGCCCGTATTGTCGGAACCCAGGGCCACGACCTGGTGGCCATACCGGTCTGATTCATTTCCCGCTTCAGCGGGGCGGATTTTCAGCCGCCCCATGCGCACCAGCTTGCGTGCCCATATGGCGGACGAAAATAGCGTATGAATTCGGATTCGGGCGCTTTTTATTGGCCCGATCACGAAGACAATCGCGATTGCGGGCAGCGGCCAAAAAGCAAAAAAGGCCACTGGAGACAGTGGCCTTGATTTGGCTGTACTTGCGTACGTTGAGTAATTTTGGTGCCCGGGAGAGAACTCGAATCTCCACATCTTGCGATACACGGACCTGAACCGTGCGCGTCTACCAATTCCGCCACCCGGGCACAGCAAGCAGTGTACCATTACATCGGCACCTTATCGAGTTGGTCCCCGAAAATATTTCAAATTTCAGATGGGAATCCGGCGTTTTTTCGGTGCTTCCAAATTGCAAGGGCCGTAGACGGCCAGCCAGCCCGATGAAATCCTGCGAACGATGCCGGTGTCGCAAGGCTCCCACTGCTACAGCGGTATATCCCGATTTCACGGCACCGCTTTTTATCAATCATGGTCAGTATCTGATACAAACATAAATATGGATTCAGACATGGCCAACCCAGCTTCAAGTCCACGGGTTTTCAGAGCCCGGTTTAACGGCCTGCCGCCTGTTAGGCTGTAGGCTGTTGCCTGTGACGCTTCACGAAAAGAGATTTCCTATCAAAACATCGCATCAAAATTCCGGCGCATCGTCCGGACTCCTCGCTGAATTCGAGGGTACGGTTTCCGGCCACCGCGACGGCCACGGTTTCGTTCTGCGCGACGACGGCGAACCCGACATTTACCTGCCGCCCAACGAAATGCGCGCGGTGCTGCACAAGGACCGCGTCAAGGCACGCATCGTGCGGCACGACCGGAAAAACCGGCCCGAAGGACGCGTCACCGAAATCATCGAGCGCTCGCCCAACCCCATCATTGGCCGTCTGCTGCAGGAAAGCGGTGTCTGGCTGGTAGCGCCCGAAGACAAGCGCTACGGCCAGGATATCCTGATCCCCAAAGGGGCGACGGGCACGGCCAAGAGCGGCCAGGTCGTGGTGGTGCAACTGACCGAACCGCCGGCACTGTTTGGCCAACCGGTGGGGCGGGTGGTGGAAGTGCTGGGTGAAATTGACGATCCAGGCATGGAGATCGAGATCGCCGTGCGCAAATACGGCGTGCCGCACGAATTCAGCGACGAAGCATTGGCCCTGGCGCGCACCCTGCCCGACGCGGTGCGACCGGCGGATAAAAAACACCGCGTGGACCTTACAGACATTTCCCTGGTAACCATTGACGGAGAAGATGCCCGCGATTTTGACGATGCCGTCTATTGCGAGCCTGCCAAAGTGGGTCGTGGCAAGGGCTGGCGTCTGCTTGTGGCGATTGCAGACGTGAGCCATTACGTGGAAACCGGCAGCGCCATTGACATCGATGCCTATGACCGTGCCACCAGCGTGTATTTTCCGCGCCGCGTGATTCCCATGCTGCCGGAAAAACTGTCGAACGGCTTGTGTTCGCTCAACCCCAATGTTGAGCGCCTGTGCATGGTGTGCGACATGCTGATCAACGCCAAGGGCGAGGTTCACGCCTACCAGTTTTACCCGGCCGTGATGTTCAGCCATGCCCGGCTTACCTACACCGAAGTAGCCGCCATTCTGGCCAACACGCGCGGCCCCGAGGCGGCGCAACGCAAGGCACTGGTTCCGCACTTGCTGAATTTGCACGATGTGTACCAGGCTCTCCTGAAGGAGCGGGGCGTGCGCGGCGCCGTCGATTTTGAGACCACCGAGACCCAGATCGTGTGCGACGAAGCAGGGCGTATCGAGAAGATCGTGCCGCGCACCCGCAACGTGGCGCACCGCCTGATTGAAGAGGCCATGCTGGCGGCGAATGTGTGCTCGGCCGATTTCATCGAGCAGAGCAAGCATGTGGGTCTCTACCGCGTGCATGAAGGCCCGACCCCTGAAAAGAAGGAGATGTTGCGCAACTACCTCAAGGCGCTGGGCGTGGGCATGACGATTGGCGAGGAGCCGACGCCCGGTGAGTTCCAGCAGATTGCCGTTGCGACCAAAGACCGGCCCGATGCGCAGCAGATCCATTCCATGCTGCTGCGCTCCATGCAGCAGGCTATTTACACACCGATCAACAGCGGCCATTTTGGCCTGGCCTATGAGGCCTATACCCACTTCACCAGCCCCATCCGTCGTTACCCCGACCTGCTGGTGCACCGCGTGATCAAGGCAGCGCTGACCAAGTCCAAATACCAGCTGCCGGTATTGCCCACACCGGGCGAGGCCGAGGCCAAGCTGTCCAAGCGGCTGGCCTCCCGTGTCAGGGATCCGTCGGAAAAGCCCAAAAAAATCAGTGCTGACCAGCTGGCCTGGCAGGCTGCCGGCCTGCACTGCAGCGCCAACGAGCGGCGTGCCGACGAGGCCAGCCGCGACGTTGAAGCCTGGCTCAAGTGCAAGTACATGCGCGAGCATCTGGGCGAGGAGTTTGGCGGCGTGGTGACGGCGGCAACGGGTTTTGGCATCTTTGTCACGCTGGACGCCATGTATGTGGAAGGCCTGGTGCACATCACCGAGCTCGGCGGCGAGTACTTTCGCTTTGACGAGGCCCGGCAGGAACTGCGCGGTGAGCGCACCGGCATCCGCTACGCGATTGGCACGCGGGTGCGGGTGCAGGTCAGCCGGGTCGACCTGGACGGCCGCAAGATCGATTTCCGCCTGGTGCATGAGGGCGAAGCGTTGCTGGGCCGTGCCATGAAGGACAAGACCGGCGGCCATTCCGGGGAGTTGCCGGCGCAGGAGCGGGGTACTTCTTCGCGCAAGGCCGGGGGGCAGCGTGCAGGCAAGGGCGCAGGAAAACGCTCCGAGGCGCGCTCCGGCGGCCGCGGTACGGGTAGCGGGACCGCAAGGCGAGACGCCGTCACGGACCGAGGCGCCGACAGGACACCCGAATCGCCGATTCAGGCGCTCAAGGCTGCGGTGAAAAAATCGGCCGGCAGTGCCAGTCGGAAGCAGGGAAAAAAGCCTCGCCGCTGACGTTTTCGGCTTTTTTAATCCTCTTGGCTTGCCTGAAAATTTATGCTGATCCGCATTCTGGACTTCCTGCTTGAGACATTTTTCTTCCTGCTGATCGCCGCTGCGCTCTTGCGCGCCTGGATGAACTGGGTGAGGGTCAACATGAGCGCGCAGCCGGGCAGCTTTGTCATGGCGGTGACGGACTGGCTGGTCAAACCGCTGCGGCGTGCGCTGCCCAAGGCGCTGACCCGGTCCCGGGTGGACTGGGCGAGTGTGCTGGCCGCCGCCGTGTTGGCGCTGGGCTACGCCCTGTTGTGGGGGCTGCTGTTTGGTGTGGTGCTTGGCGCGACCTCCTGGGCCTCTGCGTTGGGGCCCGCGGCCTTTGTGAGCCTGCTGGCGTTTGCGTTGAAGATGCTGATCCGGGTGGCGTTGCAGACGCTGTTTATCCTGGTACTGGGCTATGCCATCATGTCCTGGATCCAGCCCGGCTCACCGGCTTATGGCTTGCTGGCCCGCCTTGCCGAGCCGCTGTTAACGCCGCTGCGGCGTGTGATTCCTACCGTCGGTGGGTTGGACCTGTCAGCACTGGTACTGCTGCTGGTACTGCAAATCGGCTTGATGGTGCTGGTCTAGCAGCGGGCGTTGCCCGCCAGCGTCGACGCAGTCAGCGTCACGCCCGGCTGGCGGGTGGCCCATGCGTCGGCCAGGTTTCCATGGGCAAACACCGCGCTGCAGGCCGCCTCAAAAGGACCTTGTCCGCCTGCCATGGCGGCTCCGATCATGCCTGCCAGCACATCGCCGGTGCCCGGTGTGGCCAGCAAGGCGTTGCCGCTGGCGTTGATGCAGGGTGGCTGGCCCGGTACGGCGATGACACTGCCCGAGCCCTTGAGTACCACGACACACTGAAACCGGCTGGCCAGTTGCCGGGCCGTTGCAAGGCGGTCGGCCTGCACGTCAGGGGTTGTTGTGCCAAGCAAGCGCGCGGCCTCCAGCGGATGAGGTGTCAGCACCGTGCCGAGCCCGCGGTAATGGCGCGCCTTCAGCTGGGTTTGCAGTTGTGGGTCTGCGGCAATTGCATTGAGCGCGTCGGCATCCAGCACCACCCGCGGGGCGGCTGACAGTATTTTGGGCAGGACGGTCTTGACCGCTTCTCCGCCGCCGCACCCGCACACCACGACCTGCTGCTTCAGGTTCAGCGCTTCGGGGCTGCGGAACATGAGTTCTGGCTGCGCCGGATCGACATTCAGGGAGGCCTCACCGACGCCGGTGAGCAGAGCCACATACACTCGGCCGGCGCCCGCATGCAGTGCCGCTCGGGCGGCCAGCAGGGCGGCGCCCGTCATATGCCTGCCGGAGGCGGATTCACCACCCACGACGGCGACATCACCAAAGCTGCCCTTGTGGCTGGCGTGGGCCGCACCCGCTCGCGCGGATCGCGCCACCCGATCCGCGCCCAGAAGCCAGGCGTCAGGCACTGTCGCCAGTGAGGGGTTGGCTGCAACCCCCAGATCATCAAACCAGACCTGGCCGGCCAGGTCGCGCCCGCTGGCGGTGAACAGGCCTGGCTTCAGTGTCAAAAGACTCAAGGTAAAAAGATCATTTTCCGTGGTGAAACGCGAGCCGTGTGCTATTGGTTTTGCAGCGTTTGTGGTGCCCGTATCAGCATCCAGCCCGGTCGGTACATCCACGGCCAGCCGCGGTGCGGCGCTGGCTTGCATCGCATCCAGCCATTGCTGCATCGAGCCCGTGCCCGCGCGAGCCGGCTCCAGCCGGGCGCCAATACCCAGCAGGGCATCGATGCAGAAATCAAAATCCTCCGGGGGCTGAGCCGACATCGGAACGCCTGCCGCAAGGGCCCGCTGGCGGGAGGCATCGGCATCCGCCGGCAGGCTGGTTTTTCCGGGCGGCAGGCCGGTCCAGGTGACGACCACCGTCTTGCCCCACTGGTGCAGGTGCAGGGCGGCTTCGAAGCCGTCGCCACCGTTGTTGCCGGGTCCGCAGGCGATCCAGATGCGCCGCGCATGCGGAGCCAGCGCCAGTGCGAGGCGGGCCACCGCGAGGCCCGCCCGCTGCATCAGCGTGTGCGGGGGCAGGCCGGCCGCTGCGTGCAATTCAAGCTCGCGGGTGGCTGCCACGCTGTAAAGCGGCTGGCTGACGGCGTTGGTGATTTTCTGCATCGAATGGTGCATCAGATGGTGCATCGGATGATTGTGCGGTCTTATGGCGTTCCTGGCTGATACTTTCAGACAGAAGGAGCCGGCAAGAACAGGCGCTGGCCGTTCTGCGCGTTCAGCCCAGGCGGCTGATGTCCAGTCCTTGCATGTCGATGTCTGCGGGCCTGCCCGCCATCAGGTCTGCCAGCGCCCGCGCGCTGCCGCAGCTGAGTGCCCAGCCGCTGGAGCCATGGCCCAGGTTGAGCCAGAGGCCGGAAATGCCGCTGTCGCCGATGATGGGCGGGCCGTCGGGCAGCATCGGCCTGGCGCCTTTCCATTCCTGCACGCTGGCCCCCTTGTTGGAGAGCTGGGCCGCACCGGGAAACCAGTCTTGCAGCACTTTGTACAGGGTCTGGATGGAGGATGCTCGCTTGTGATCGAGCGAGCCGCCGATTTCGGCACTGCCAGCCACGCGCACGCGGTTGCCCAGGCGGGAAATCGCCACTTTGTAGCGCTCGTCCATCAGCGCGCTGCGCGGCGCATTGAGCGGCTCACGGATAGGCGCGCTAATGGAGTATCCATAGACGGCAGTCATCGGAATGTTCAGGCCAAGCGGTCGAAGAAGCTCAGCGGAGTCCAGGCCGGCGCACATGACGACGGAGTCAAAGCGATACGGTGTGTTGTCTCCTGCTAAGAAAAGCGTAGCTGGCTGGGTAGTATCCAAGCGGGCTACCGCAGTGTTGAATACGAAATCCACGCCGATGCGCTGGGCTTCGTTCTTCAGCAGCAGGGCAAACTGCCGGCAATTGGCAACTTCATCGTCGGGCAGATGCACCGCGCCCAGAAAAGCGGTGTCAGGGTTGAGCGCGGGTTCGATCTGGCGCACCTCGTGAGCACCGATTTCCCTGAACGCCACGCCGGCCTCGCGCAGCATCTGCAGACCAGGCTGCACCAGCTTGCTGTCTTTTTCAGAGCGAAGCAGCACCATGTATCCGGGGCTGCCGTCGTATTCGAGCTTCAGCTCCTCCGTGAGCTGATGCAACCTTTCGCGGCTGTAAAACGCCAGGCGCTGCAGCCGCGCGCGGTTGGCCAGGTAACTTTCCAGTTTGCAGGCACGAGACCACTTCCACATCCAGGCGATGTCGCGGCGCGAAAGCGGCAGGCCGAGCTTGACGGGCGCGTGGCGGCTGAAGAGGTAGCTGATGACCTTGCCCGGCATGCCGGGTGCGGCCCAGGGGGTGACATACCCCGGCGCCACGACACCGGCGTTGGCGAAGCTGGTTTCCTCTGCCGCGGCGCTCCGGCGTTCAATAACGGTCACCTCGTGGCCGTCTGCCGCCAGTTCATAGGCGGTGGTGATGCCGATGATGCCGGCACCGATGACAGCCACCCTCATGCGGACATGCCGTGGACAGCACAGGCAATGGTGATGGCGATGGGGTAGCGGGAAATCTTGGTGTGCATTGTTTTATCGGTAAAGCGGGTTGCAAGCCCAATATAGCGGGGCCAGCCAGCGACTGTTTTTACAGTGAACCAGCCAGGGCCGCTTCGACCTGCAGCGCCAGGTCCAGCACCGGGTCGTCGTGCAGTGCTGCGTGCCAGAGCATCAGGCCGACCGGCAACTGGCCGGGCGTATGGCAAGGCAGCGAAATCGCGCAACCGTCGAGCATGTTGACCACGGCCGTATTGCGGAGCAAAAGCCCATTGACCCGGAAGAATTCCTCGTCATCGTGCAGCGCACTGGCGATTGCCGGTGCGACGAGGGGCACGGTGGGGGAGAGTACTGCGTCAAAGCCGCCCAGCCGGGCTTCCATGCGGACGATCCATTGCCGGCGGGCGGCGACAAGGTCAATGTAGTCGGCCGCGCTCATCTGGGCGCCACGCAGGATGCGCAGCGCTACCCGGGGGTCGTACTCGGCCTGGTGCGCGGCGATCAGCGTGCGGTGCCAGGCATAGCTCTCGGCAGCCGAGAGTCCCCCGGTCGCATTGATGGCAGGCAGTTCGTTGATTTCTTCGAGTGCGATTTCCTCGATGCGCGCACCGGCCTGGCGCAACACGCGCAGGCTCCGCTCGAACGCACTGGCGACGGTGCTGTCCAGGCCATCCTGCATCTGGGTGCGGGCCACCGCGAGCCGGCAGGCGGACAGGGGCTTGCCAGCCAGAGTCACGGTGCGCGCCGCCAGTACCTCATGCACGGTGATTGCGTCGCTTACTGAACGCGTCAGAGCGCATACCGTGTCCAGGCTGGTGGACAGCGGCACGGCGCCGCTGGTTGGCACCAGACGCGCCGTGCTTTTAAAACCCACAATGCCGCACAGCGCCGCCGGGATGCGGATTGAACCGCCCGTGTCTGACCCAAGCCCCACCATGGCGGCCCCTGTGGCAACCGACACGGCGGCGCCTGACGAGGAGCCGCCCGGGATCCGCTCTGTGGCGGTGTCTGCCGGATTGACAGGGGTGCCGTAATGCGGGTTGATGCCCACGCCCGAGAAGGCAAATTCCACCATATTGGTGCGGCCGGCAATCACGGCACCTGCCGCTCGCAACCGCGCAACGGCGGGGCAGTCTTCGGCGGCGGGCCGGGCGTTGGCGAGCACGGTCGAGCCGGCGGCGGTGGTCTGGCCGGCCACGTCAAACAGGTCCTTGATCGACACGGGAATGCCGGCCAGGGGCAGAGCCGGGTCATTGAAGGCCGCTCCAACAGGCTCGGCCTGGGGTGTTTTGGCGGTCAAAAACGGGCTGGCTGCAAGGCTGCCTGGCATGAATACATACCGGCAGACCTCGCTTTGGGCGATGCTGGTGGCGCGCTCGACGATTTCCGATGGGCTGGCCTGGCCCGTTCTCAGGGCGTGGCGCGTGACGTGAATGTTGGCGGGAAGAGCGCTGGAGGTGTGCATCTGGGTGAGTGGGTAAGAGGGCGGGGCAGGAGAGTGTTATACTCGACAGGCTTTGCAAATGACGATTTTGTTGTTCGCAAAGTCAATCGCAAATCAGCCACTCAAGGTGTTGCCCGGAAGATCTCGAAAAAAAGAGATGTTACGGGCGATAAGCGCTGATTTTAGACACAACCTTTGGAGTTTTATATGTCGACAAGCATGCGTGAAATGCTGGAAGCTGGCGTCCACTTTGGTCACCAAACCCGCTTCTGGAATCCCAAGATGGCCCCCTACATTTTTGGCCATCGCAACCGTATTCACATCATCAACCTGGAAAAATCGCTGCCGATGTTCCAGGATGCGATGAAATTCGCCAAGCAGCTGTCCGCCAACCGCGGCACCATCCTGATGGTTGGCACCAAGCGCCAGGCCCGCGAAATCGTCGCCACCGAGGCCAAGCGTGCCGGTGTTCCTTACGTTGACCAGCGCTGGCTGGGCGGCATGCTGACCAACTTCAAGACGGTCAAGACCTCGATCAAGCGTCTGAAGGAAATGAAGGCCCAGCAAGAAGCCGGCCTTGATTCCATTAGCAAGAAAGAGCAGCTGACCTTCAAGCGCGAAATTGAAAAGCTGGAAAAAGACATTGGCGGCATTCAGGACATGAACGCCCTGCCAGACGCCATTTTCGTGATCGACGTGGGCTTCCACAAAATCGCGATCCTGGAAGCCAAGAAGCTGGGCATCCCGCTGATCGGCGTGGTTGACTCCAACCATTCCCCGATTGGCATCGACTACGTGATCCCCGGCAACGACGACTCGTCCAAGGCTGTGGCCCTGTATGCCCGCGGCATCGCCGATGCAATCCTCGAAGGCCGTGCCAACGCCGTCAACGACGTTGTCAAGGCGGTCTCCGCCGAGAGCTCTGATGAGTTTGTGGAAGTGGAAAACGCAGCGAACTGATAGTTCGGCGCTGCGCCAGACGCGAAAAAGGGGCTCGCGTAGCCCCTTTTTCACAACTTAAGCATCAAAAAGGGTGTGGCTTTGTCGCCGCATCCCTGTCAACACGACAAACGGAGAATCAAAATGGCAATTACTGCAAGCATGGTCGCTGAACTGCGCGCCAAAACCGACGCTCCCATGATGGAGTGCAAAAAAGCACTGACCGAAGCCGACGGCAACTTCGAAAAAGCCGAAGAAATCCTGCGCGTCAAGCTGGGCAACAAGGCCGGTAAGGCCGCTTCCCGCGTGACCGCTGAAGGCGTGATCGCCTATCACAGCGAAGGCGGTATTGGTGCGCTGGTCGAGATCAACTGCGAAACCGACTTCGTGACCAAGAACGACAGCTTCCTGGCGTTTACCAAGGCCGTGGCTGAGGGCATCGTCAAGAACAATCCGGCTGATGTGGATGCCATTGGCGCCATGGCCCTGTCGCTCGACGGTTTTGGCCCGACGGTGGAAGACGTGCGCAAGGGCCTGATCGGCAAGATCGGCGAGAACATGAGCGTGCGCCGTTTCAAGCGTTTTGCCGGCAGCAAGCTGGCCTCGTACCTGCACGGCACGCGCATTGGCGTGGTGGTCGAGTTTGACGGTGACGAAACGGCCGCCAAGGACGTTGCCATGCATGTGGCCGCGATGAAGCCGGTGTCCCTGTCCAGCGCGGATGTTCCCGCTGACCTGGTCGCCAAGGAGCGTTCGGTGGCGGCTGCCAAGGCGGCTGAAGATGCGGCCAAGGCCCAGGCCGAAGGCAAGCCGGTTCAGTCCGCTGAAATTGTTGCCAAGCGTATCGATGGCGGCGTGCAGAAGTACCTGAAAGAAGTCAGCCTGTATAACCAGAGCTTTGTCAAGAACGACAAGCAGACGGTTGAGCAGATGCTCAAGGAGCGCGCCACAACGGTCAAGTCCTTCACGCTGTACGTGGTGGGCGAGGGCATCGAGAAAAAGGCGGACGATTTTGCTGCCGAAGTTGCGGCCCAGATAGCTGCAGCCAAAGCAGCCT
Organism: Polaromonas sp. JS666; assembly: GCF_000013865.1. Taxonomy (NCBI): domain Bacteria; kingdom Pseudomonadati; phylum Pseudomonadota; class Betaproteobacteria; order Burkholderiales; family Comamonadaceae; genus Polaromonas; species Polaromonas sp. JS666. The sequence goes on along the minus strand of NC_007948.1, from coordinate 2,834,969 downwards.
AAGCAACTCAGCCCTGCCGGAAGGCCGCTAAACTTCAGATCAACCCAATTACGGAGAGCCCTCACATGCCAGCCTACAAGCGGATCTTGTTAAAACTGTCAGGTGAGGCCTTGATGGGGGATGATGCCTTTGGCATCAACCACGCCACCATCGTGCGCATGGTGGAAGAAATTGCCGAGGTCACCCGCATGGGCGTCCAGGTGGCGGTGGTGATCGGCGGCGGCAACATCTTCCGCGGCGTGGCGGGTGGCTCGGTCGGCATGGACCGGGCGACTGCCGACTACATGGGTATGCTGGCGACCGTGATGAACGCGCTGGCTCTGGGCGACACCATGGACAAGGCGGGCCTGATTGCCCGCGTCATGTCGGCCATTGGCATCGAGCGCGTGGTCGAACCTTATGTGCGGCCCAAGGCGCTGCAGTACCTGGAAGAAGGCAAGGTCGTCATTTTCGCGGCCGGCACAGGCAATCCTTTCTTTACGACCGACACGGCCGCTGCGCTGCGCGGTGCCGAAATCGGGGCTGAAATCGTCCTGAAGGCGACCAAAGTCGATGGCGTGTACACGGCGGATCCGAAGAAGGATCCACGCGCAACGCGCTACACCAACATCACTTTTGATGAGGCGATGGGCAAGAACCTCGAAGTCATGGACGCTACAGCGTTTGCCCTGTGCCGCGACCAGAAGCTGCCGATCAAGGTTTTTAGTATTTTCAAGCACGGAGCGCTCAAACGCGTGGTGCAGGGTGAGGACGAAGGAACCCTGGTTCACGTTTGATTCCGGCTCCCCGGCCATCGGCCGTGTTTTCATATTTCTTGGACTTTTTGCAGATAACAATCCGGAGATTCGACCATGAGCATTGTTGAAGTGAAGCAGAATGCAGAGCAAAAAATGCAGCAGTCGGTGGATTCGTTTAAAAACAGCCTGACGAAAATCCGTACCGGCCGCGCCAACCCTGGCTTGCTGGACACCGTTCACGTGGACTACTACGGCTCCATGGTGCCCATCAGCCAGGTGGCCAATGTGTCTCTGCTGGATGCCCGCACCATCAGCGTTTCGCCATGGGAAAAAGGCATGGGCGCCAAAATCGAAAAGGCCATCCGCGACTCAGACCTCGGGCTCAACCCCGCGGCCCAAGGTGACCTGATTCGCGTCCCGATGCCTGCCATGACCGAAGAGCGCCGCAAGGAACTCACCAAAGTCGTCAGGGCAGAGGGCGAGCATGCCAAAGTGGCCGTTCGCAACTTGCGCCGGGATGCCAATGAGGGCGTCAAGAAGCTGCTCAAGGAAAAATTGGTTTCAGAGGATGACGAGCGCCGTGCGCAGGATGAAATCCAGAAGTTCACGGACCGTTTCATTGCCGAGGTTGACAAACTGGTCGCCGGCAAGGAACAAGACATCATGGCGGTTTGACGCCATCCCGTCTGGCCTGAACTGACCATGGCCACTCCCTCTCTCATCGTCCCGCATCATGTGGCCATCGTGATGGATGGCAATGGCCGCTGGGCGACCAAGCGGTTCTTGCCGCGCATTGCCGGCCACAAGCAGGGCGTAGATTCCCTGAGCCGTTGCGTTCGCGCGTGCCTGGAGCGCGGCATTGCCGTGCTGACGGTTTTTGCGTTTTCATCGGAAAACTGGAACCGGCCGTTCGAGGAGGTCTCTGGCCTGATGGAACTGCTGGTTTTGTCCTTGTCCCGCGAGGTCCCCAACCTGAACGCCAGCGGGGTGCGGCTGCATTTCGTCGGAGACCGCCAGCGGCTCTCGGAAAAAGTCCAGGCCGGGCTGGCGCAGGCCGAGCACCTGACGTCGGGCAACCATCGCCTGATTTTCAATGTGTGCTTCAACTACGGCGGACGCTGGGATATCGCCCAGGCTGCGAAAAAGGTCGCCAGCAGTGGCGAACCGATCACCGAGCTTGCGTTGGACCGGGCCATGGCGCTGGCCCATGTTCCTGATCCCGACCTGCTGATCCGCACGGGCGGCGAGTTGCGGATCAGCAACTTTTTGTTGTGGCAGGCTGCGTACTCAGAACTGCATTTTTCCGACAAGCTCTGGCCTGAATTCGATGAGGCTGCGCTCGATGAAGCGATTGCTGTCTTTCGCACCCGCGAGCGCCGTTTTGGCCAGACGTCGGCGCAGGTCAGCGGGCATGGCCAAAAAACCACTCCGAAGGCAGCCTGATGCTTAAACAGCGTGTGATCACGGCCATTGTCCTTTTGGCCATCTTGCTGCCTGCACTTTTCTACAAGACGCCGGTGGCCTTTGCTGCTGTCGCGCTGGTGTTGATGGCTGCTGGCAGCTGGGAGTGGGGCCGCCTGAATTCATTGGGGCAGGGTGGCTCCGTGGGGCTTGCCGCGCTGTGCGTGCTGGGCTGCGGGCTATCGTGGTATGGCGGCCTGCTCGATCAATCCTTGCCCCTGCTGTGGGCCACCGCGGGAGCCGCCTGGGTGCTGGCTGGTGCGTGGCTGTTGCGCAATGGTGTGACCGGCTGGCCGCGCATCCCGAAGGCCGTGCGGCTGGTGGGGGGACTGCTGGCGCTCTGGCTGGCCTGGCTGGCCGTGGCGCAGGCGCGGGTAATCGGGGTCAATTTCCTGCTTTCGGTGCTGACGCTGGTCTGGGTGGCCGACATCTTTGCCTATTTTGCGGGGCGTACATTTGGGGGACGCTTCAGCAGGGGCAAGCTGGCGCCATCCATCAGCCCCGGCAAAAGCTGGGAAGGCGTCTGGGGCGGCATGGCGGGTGTGGTGGCCCTGTCGCTGGCCTGGGTGACCATGGGGGCCTCGGGTGCTGGCGCCGGCCAGACGCTGTATGCCCGCCTGACGGAGCGCCATGGCATCGTCGTGATGCTGTTGGCGGTTATTTTTCTGGCTGCCATGAGCGTGGTGGGTGACCTGGTCGAGTCGCTGATCAAGCGCAGCGCGGGTGTGAAGGACTCCAGCGCCTTGCTGCCGGGCCACGGCGGGGTGCTTGACCGTGTCGATGCGCTGTTGCCGACCTTGCCGCTGGCCATGATGCTGGCCACTCTTTAGGCTTGTTGAATGTCTTTCAAAAAACAGCGTATCACCGTTCTGGGTTCAACCGGCTCCATTGGCGTCAACACACTTGACGTGATTGCCAGCCATCCGGAGCGCTTTGAGGTGTTTGCGCTCAGTGCGGCAACCCAGGTCGACCTGATGCTGGCGCAGTGCATGCAGTTCAGGCCGCAATATGCCGTGATGGTGAGCGAGCCGCATGCCCGCCTGCTGGCTGAAAAGGTCAAGGAAAATCAGCTTCCTGTCCAGGTTTTATGGGTGCCTGATGCTCTCGAAATGATAGCGTCTCATGAGCTGGTGGACACCGTGATGGCCGCCATTGTGGGTGCGGCTGGCCTGGCGCCCTGTATGGCCGCCGCCAGGGCGGGCAAACGCCTGTTGCTGGCCAACAAGGAAGCGCTCGTGGTCGGCGGAGAGGTCTTCATGCAGGCGGTTCGTGCGGGCGGCGCGCAGCTGCTGCCCATCGACAGCGAGCATTCGGCCATTTTCCAGTCCCTGCCGGAGGATCCGGCCAGCTGGCCGCAGCGTGTCGAGAAAATCATCCTGACAGCGTCCGGCGGGCCTTTCCGGACCCGGGAGCCGGGCAGCCTGCGGCATGTGACGCCCGATGAAGCGTGCGCGCACCCGAACTGGGTGATGGGGCGCAAGATATCGGTTGATTCCGCCACCATGATGAACAAGGCCCTGGAGGTCATCGAGGCCAAGTACCTGTTCGGCCTGACGCCGCAGCAGATCGAGGTGGTGATCCATCCGCAGAGCATCATTCACTCCATGGTGCAGTACCGCGATACGTCGGTCGTGGCGCAACTGGGGACGCCCGACATGCGCGTGCCCATCGCCTATGGCCTGGCCTGGCCGGACCGCATTACCTCGGGGGCCCGGGCGCTGGATTTCACCGCGTTGGCGACCATGACTTTTGAGGTGCCCGATCATGAGCGGTTTCCTGGACTGCCGCTGGCCTGGGAGGTCCTCAATGCACCGGTGGGCAGCACGGCGGTGCTCAATGCGGCCAACGAGGCGGCGGTGGCCGCATTTCTGGACCGGCGCATCCGCTTTGACCACATCCACCATGTAAATCATGCAACTTTGGATGCCATGGCGGTCTCAGATGTGAACGATATCGAGGGATTGCTGGCACTGGACGCGCGGGCGCGCCTTGTTGCCGGTCAAATCATTGAACGTCTGGAGCCATGACATGTTGACGCTGCTTGCCTTTGTGGTCGCTCTCGGCATCCTGATTGCCGTGCACGAATACGGTCATTACCGGGTGGCCGTCGCCTGCGGCATCAAGGTGCTGAAGTTTTCCATAGGCTTTGGCAAGCCCATTTACACCTGGCGGCTCAAAAACAAGCCCACGGAATTTGCGATCGGCATGCTGCCGCTGGGTGGCTACGTCAAGATGCTCGATGAGCGCGAGGCCCCGGTGGATCCGGCCGAACGCCATCTCGCTTTCAACACCCAGCCGCTGAAGTCCCGCGCGGCCGTCGTAGCCGCCGGGCCTGCTGCCAACCTGCTGCTGGCCGTGCTGATTTACGCCATCGTCAACTGGAGCGGCCTGCAGGAGCCCAAGGCCGTTCTGGCCAGCCCTGTTGCCGGCTCCCTGGCAGAGCGGGCCGGGTTGCGCGGCTTTGAGACCGTCCAGCAGGCTGCTTTTGATGGCGATGAGTTGCAGGCGGTCCGTTCTTTTGAAGACCTCCGCTGGCGACTGACGCAGGGTGCGCTGGATGGCCGTGATCTGCAGCTGGTGCTGGGGAACGACTCGGGCAGTTCGTCACGGACTGTCACGCTGGAGCTCAGCAAGCTCGATGCCGCCGAGGCCGATGCCCAGCTTTTCCGCAAAATCGGCATTCTGGGGCCATGGACCCGCCCGGTGATCGGCGAGGTCATGGCTGGCGGTGCGGCGCAAAAAGCCGGTCTTCGGGCGGGTGACGTGGTCCTGCGCATGGGTAGCACCGCCATTGTGGATGGACAGCAGCTGCGCGAGGCCATACGGGGCTCTGCACGGGCTTCCAGGGGCGATGGCGCGGCAATCGCACCGCAGGACTGGCAAGTCCAGCGTGCCGGCCAGACGCTGGTGCTGCAGGTCGCTCCCGAGATCAAGCGGGAGAGGGGGGTAGCAGTGGCGCGAATCGGCGCCTATGTGGGGGCGCCCCCTGAATTTGTGACGGTGCGCTATGGGCCGCTCGACGGCTTGTGGCAGGGTGTTGTGCGCACCTGGGAAGTGTCCCAGCTGACGCTCAAGATGATGTGGAAAATGGTGATCGGCGAAGCCTCGCTCAAAAATCTGAGTGGGCCGTTAACCATTGCGGATTACGCCGGCAAGTCGGCCAGCCTGGGCTGGAGCGCCTACCTGCTGTTTCTGGCGCTGATCAGTGTGAGCCTGGGCGTCCTGAATCTGCTGCCGCTGCCGGTTCTGGATGGTGGGCACCTGATGTATTATCTTTGGGAGGGGATTACGGGTCGAGGCGTGTCTGATGCCTGGATGGACCGGCTGCAACGCGGTGGCGTTGCGATCCTGTTGGGCATGATGTGTATTGCCCTTTTTAATGATCTCACCCGGCTATTGGGCTAACACCAGGACTCAGGCCAATTTCATACATTTCATGCAAAAACAATTAAATAAATTCAAAATTCGTGCGGTCTGCGCCATTGCCGCTGGTTTGTTTGCTGTCAATGCCGCCTGGGCAGTTGATCCCTTCACCGTCCGTGACATCCGGGTTGAAGGCTTGCAGCGCGTTGAGCCCGGGACGATTTTTGCCTCGCTTCCCTTTCGTGTCGGCGAAACCTATAACGACGAGAAGGGCTCCACGGCCATTCGAGCGCTGTTCGGCCTCGGCCTGTTCAAGGATGTCCGGCTCGAAGTCAGCGGTGACGTGCTGGTCGTCATTGTTGAAGAGCGTCCTACCGTAGCGGACGTTGACTTCGTCGGTACCAAGGAATTTGACAAGGAAGCCCTTAAAAAGGCGCTTCGCGACGTTGGCATTGCCGATGGCCAGCCTTTCGACAAGGCCCTGGCGGACAAGGCAGAGCAGGAACTCAAGCGCCAGTACATCAACAAGAGCCTGTATGGCGCGGAGGTGGTCACCACGGTGACGCCGATCGAGCGCAACCGCGTGAACCTGACTTTCAGCGTCGTTGAAGGCGACGTGGCAAAAATCAAGGAAATCCACATTACCGGCAACAAGGCGTTCAGCGAGTCCACCCTGCTGGGCCTGTTTGACCTTGACACCGGCGGATGGCTCAGCTGGTACACCAAGTCTGACCGTTATTCCCGGGCCAAGCTCAATGCCGATATTGAGACCCTGCGTTCCTACTATCTGTCCCGTGGTTACCTTGAGTTCAAGGTCGATTCAACCCAGGTCGCGATCTCTCCCGACAAGCAAAGCATCGCTGTCACCGTCAACGTCACCGAGGGCGAACGCTTCGTGGTCTCCAGCGTGAAGCTTGAGGGCGATTACCTGGGCAAGGAAGAAGAATTCAAATCCCTGGTGACCATCAAGCCTGCCGAGGCGTACAACGCCGACGCAGTGGCCGAGACCAGGAAGGCTTTTATCGACTACTTCGGCACCTTCGGATTCGCTTTCGCCAGGGTCGAAGCTGTGCCTGAAATTGACCGGGTCAATAACCGTGTGGCCTTTGTGCTGCAGGCGGAGCCATCCCGCCGGGCCTATGTGCGGCGCGTGAATGTGTCGGGCAACAACCGCACGCGCGATGAAGTGGTGCGCAGGGAGTTTCGCCAGTTCGAGTCCTCCTGGTATGACGGCGACAAGATCCGCCTGTCGCGTGATCGCGTTGACCGCCTGGGCTTTTTCAATGAGGTGAATATCGATACCCAGGAAGTGACGGGTACGGCCGACCAGGTTGATGTCAATGTTTCCGTGGTTGAAAAACCCACCGGCAACCTGCAGCTTGGCGCGGGCTATTCAAGTGCCGACAGCGTTTCCCTGCTGTTCGGCATCAAGCAGGAAAACGTTTTTGGTTCGGGCAACTACTTGGGTATTGAAGTCAATACCAGCAAGTCAAATCGCCAGATGGTCCTGAGCACGATCGACCCGTATTTCACGGCCGATGGCATCTCCCGCACCATTGACGTGTACGACCGCACGTCCAAGCCGCTGTCCGGCCAGGGCGGTGACTACAGCCTGAAGACGAGGGGCGCAAGCATTCGTTTCGGCGTTCCCTTCACCGAGAACGACACGGTTTATTTTGGCAGTGGTTTCGAGTCCCTGACGATCGTGCCGGGAACCAACCTTCCCGTGAGCTACCAGACCTATGCCGATCAGTTCGGCTTCAAGAGCAACTCCATTCCCCTGACGGTCGGCTGGTCGCGTGACAACCGGGACAGCGCACTGGTGCCCACTTCGGGCCGGTACCAGCGTTTGTATGGGGATTGGGGTGTTGCGGGCGACATCAAGTTTGTGCGCGCCAATTACCAGGTCCAGCAATACATTCCGCTGAACAAGCAGTTCACGGTTGCGCTGAATGGCGAGTTGGGCTGGGGCAAAGGCCTCAGCGGACAGCCTTACCCGCTTTTCAAGAACTACTACTCGGGTGGCTTGGGATCGGTGCGCGGGTTTGAGCAGAGCTCCCTGGGTCCCCGTGATGCCTCGGATCTGGCGACGGGTGGTCCGAAAAAACTGACGCTCAATGCCGAGCTCATCGCGCCATTCCCGGGCGCCGGAAACGACCGTACGCTGCGTATGTACGGATTTGTCGATGCAGGCAACGTATTCGGCGAAAAGGAGAGCTATCGCGTCAATGACCTGAGGGCTTCCGCCGGTATCGGCATCAGCTGGATTTCTCCGGTGGGCCCCCTGCGAATTGCCTATGCCATGCCAATACGCAAAATGGCAGGCGATAGAATAGAACGGTTGCAATTCCAAATTGGTACATCTTTCTAATGAAGCATTTTTCAACCAAAATTTTCCTGGGCTGCGTCATCGCATTGGCGGGTTTTTCCGCCAGTGCGCAGGAGTTCAAGGTTGGGGTTGTCAACCTGGACAGGATTTTCCGTGAAGCCAATTCCGCCAAGGCCGCCCAGACCAAACTGGAGCAGGAATTCAGCAAGCGCGAGAAAGAACTGAACGACAGCGCCACGCAGCTGAAAACCCTGTCAGACAAATTTGAACGCGAGGCGCCCACGCTGGCCGAGAGCCAGCGCAACACCCGGCAAAAGCAGCTGGTCGACCAGGACCGGGATTTCCAGCGCAAGCGCCGCGAGTTCCAGGAGGACCTGAATGCCCGCAAGAACGAAGAACTTCAGCAGGTGATCGAGCGCGCCAACAAGGTGGTCAAAACACTGGCTGAAACCGAAAAGTACGACCTGATCCTTCAGGAGTCGGTCTACGTCAATCCCAAGCATGACATCACCGACAAGGTGATCAAGGCGCTGAACGCCTCCCGTTAATTGCGGGGTGTGTTCACCACCAGCATCGTTGTGAAAATGGCAGGCGCAGTGTGACGCTCCGTCTGGCCGATATTGTTCAGTCCCTGGCCCCAACGGTGCAGGCCGAGCTCGTCGGCAACCCCGATGTGCAGATAGAGCGGCTGTCCACGCTGGACGCGGCCGGCCCCCACGACCTGAGTTTTCTCAGCCACCCCAAATATCTCGCCAAACTTGCGCAGTCGGCTGCCGCCTGTGTCGTGGTGGCTCCGGCTGCCCGAGAGGCCGCTGTCAGCCGCGGTGCCTGCATCGTGGTGGACGACCCCTACCATTACTTTGCCCTGATCACCCAGCTCTGGAAGTACCGGCATGTGTTGCAGGCTGCGCCGCACATTCATCCCAGCGCGTTTATCGATCCCGCCGCAACCCTCGCGCCGGGTGTTTCCGTGGGCGCGTTCGCCTGCATCTCGGCCGGCACTGTGATCGGCGCGGGCGCGCGGATTGCAGAGCATTGCGTTATTGGGCGGGATGCGCATGTTGGTGCCGAAAGCCGGCTGTCGGCCCGCGTGACCGTCGCAGATGGCTGCTACATCGGCGAGCGTTGCATTGTGCATCCCGGTGCGGTGATCGGCGCGGACGGTTTTGGCTTCGCACCGCATCAGGGTCAATGGATCAAGATCGAGCAGCTTGGCGCGGTGAAGATCGGCAATGATGTGGAAATCGGCGCCAACACATGCATTGACCGGGGCGCGCTGCAAGATACGGTTCTGGAAGACGGTGTCAAGCTGGATAACCTGGTGCAGATAGGCCACAACGTGCGGATCGGCAAGCACACCGCCATGGCAGGTTGCGCGGGTGTCGCGGGCAGTGCCACCATCGGCGCGCATTGCACGGTGGGCGGAGGCGCCATTGTGCTGGGCCACCTGAGCCTGGCTGATCACGTGCATATTTCGGCGGCGTCGGTGGTGACGCGGTCCATTTTGAAGCCTGGTCATTACACCGGTCTCTTTCCTATCGACGACAATACCGCGTGGGAAAAAAATGCTGCCACGCTCAAGCAGCTTCACGTCTTGCGGGAAAGACTCAAACAGGCAGAAAAATCGCTGTCGAACATTCAAGAAAAATCATGATGGATATTCACCAAATTCTCAAGCAGCTGCCGCACCGGTACCCGATTCTGCTGGTCGACCGTGTGCTCGAAATCGAAAAGGGAAAACGAATCAAGGCCCTCAAGAACGTCACGATGAACGAGCCGTTTTTCATGGGGCACTTCCCTCACCACCCCGTGATGCCGGGCGTGCTGATGCTGGAAGCCATGGCACAGGCCGCTGCCCTGCTGGCGTTCGAAACCCTGGGCGTGACACCGGACGACAAGACGGTGTACTACTTTGCCGGTATTGATGGCGCGCGTTTCAAGCGGCCGGTCGAACCCGGTGACCAGCTGATCATGGATGTGACGCTGGAGCGCATGAAGGCCGGCATTTTCAAATTCAAGGGTGTGACGCGCGTGGGTGAGGCCATCGCCTGCGAGGCCGAGTTGATGTGCACCATGCGCACCATTGCCTGAAGGTGGCTTGAAAGACATGACCGCGCCAGTTCCCGCGCCGGGCATTCATGCCACCGCCCTTGTCGATCCTCTGGCCCAGCTGGACAGCTCGGTCAGTGTCGGCCCTTACACGGTTATCGGTCCCCATGTCAGGGTGGGGGCAGGCACCACCATCGGGGCCCATTGCGTGATCGAGGGCCACACAACGATAGGTCGCGACAACCGGATTTTCCAGTTCAACTCGCTCGGTGCGATTCCGCAGGACAAAAAATACGCGGGCGAACCCTGCGAACTGGTCATTGGCGACCGCAACACCATCCGCGAGTTCTGTACTTTCAATATCGGCTCACCGGGTGACAGCGGTGTGACAAGCGTGGGCGATGACAACTGGATCATGGCTTATGTGCATCTGGCGCATGACTGTGTGGTGGGTAACCACACGATCTTCGCCAACAACTCCCAGCTGGCCGGTCACGTTTATGTGGGCGACTGGGTCATTCTGGGCGGTTTTACCGTGGCGCACCAATTTGTCCGGCTGGGCGCCCACAGCATGACGGCCATGTGTTCGCTGCTGTTTGCCGATTTGCCGCCGTTCGTCATGGCACAAGGCCAGCCCGCGCAGGCGCGGTCGATGAATTTTGAGGGCCTGCGGCGCCGCGGCTTTTCTGCCGGACGCCTTTCGGCCGTCAAGGCCATGCACAAGGCGCTGTACCGGGATGATTTGACACTGGATCTGGCCCGGGCTCGAATCGCTGAACTGGCCGACAAGCAGCCGGAAGCGGCTCCCGATATCCAGATGATGCTGTCATTCCTGGCGCAAACCTCGCCGCAGCGCGGCATTGTCCGGTAGCCGGCCTCCATGAGCGCGGCACCCAGGATCGCCATGGTTGCCGGAGAAACTTCCGGTGATTTGCTGGCTGGCTTGCTGCTGGACGGGCTGCGTGAGCGCTGGCCGGGCTTGCAGACCTGCGGTATTGGCGGGCCGTACATGGCCGGGCGCGGTTTTCAGGCCTGGTGGCCGCACGACAAGCTGGCGGTACGCGGCTATGTGGAGGTGCTGCGTCATTACCGTGAGATCGTCGGCATACGCGAGCAACTGAAAAAGCGGCTGCTCGATCAGCGCCCTGATATTTTCATCGGTGTAGACGCCCCCGACTTCAATCTCGACCTCGAAGCGGCTCTGAAGGCGCAGGGCATCAAGACCGTCCATTTTGTCAGTCCTTCCGTCTGGGCCTGGCGTGCGAACCGCGTCGAGAAGATCCGGCGCAGCGTAGACCACGTGCTGTGCATTTTTCCGTTCGAACCAGCCTTGCTGGCTTCCCATGGCATTGCGGCCACGTATGTCGGCCATCCGCTGGCCAGCGTGATTCCCCTGCAGCCGGACCGGGCCGCCGCGAGGCGCAAGTTGGGACTGCAGGATGACGCCGTGGTCATCGCGATCTTGCCGGGTAGCCGCAAGTCCGAGATCCAATATTTGGCCGAGAGGTTTTTCAGGGCTGCAGCCTTGGTAAAACGAGCACAACCGGCTATCAAATTTATAGTTCCAGCCGTCCCTTTGCTGAAAACCGTGATCGAGCGACTGGCCGATGCGGCCGGCATGCGGGCCGACCTGCAAATTATCGAAGGCCAGTCGCACACCGCGCTCGCTGCTTGCGATGTGACCCTGATTGCCAGCGGCACCGCGACCCTGGAAGCGGCTTTGTTCAAGCGCCCCATGGTGATTGCCTACAACATGAACTGGCTGTCGTGGCAGATCATGCGGCGCAAGAAGCTGCAGCCCTGGGTTGGACTGCCCAATATCCTGTGCCAGGATTTCGTTGTGCCCGAGCTGCTGCAGGAAGCGGCGACGCCAGAAGCGTTGGCTGCCGGGTTGTTGCAATGGGTGGATGCAAAATCAACGGCTCCTGCCAAAATAGCGGCTGTTGAACAACGATTCATGGCGCTGCATGCCGAACTGCAGCGCGATACTTCTCAATTGGCGACCGATGCGATCCAGCAAATTCTTGAAAGCTGAGCAAACTCCCTTGTCCTGGGACACTCCCGGTCTCCTGGCCGGCGTGGACGAGGCCGGGCGGGGCCCGCTGATGGGCCCAGTGGTGGCTGCGGCTGTCATCCTCGACGAGCTCAATCCCATCAAGGGCCTGGCCGACTCCAAAAAACTGACGCCGCAGCGGCGCGAAGCGTTGTATGACGAAATCCGCGCCAAAGCGCTGTGCTGCTCAATTGCGCTGGCCACGGCTGAGGAGATAGACCGGCTGAACATCCTGCAGGCCACCATGCTGGCGATGAGGCGCGCGGTGGAGAGCCTGCGCCTGAAGCCCAACAAGGTGCTGGTCGACGGCAATCGCTTGCCCACGCTGGCCATCGTGTCGGAGGCCGTGATCGGAGGCGATGCCATCGTGCCGGCCATCTCGGCCGCTTCGATTCTGGCCAAGGTCTACCGTGACCGCTGGTGCGCCGAGTTTCACCTCGAATATCCGCAGTACGGTTTTGCCAGTCACAAAGGGTATTCCACAGCTGAACATCTCGCCGCGCTGCGCGAGCATGGCGCCTGTCCCCAGCACCGCCGGTCTTTTGCGCCGGTCGCCGAGGTCTTGCGGTGAGCGTCAGTCCCGGCGCTGTCACGCACATCACGTCACGCGACAACACGCTCATCAAGGAATTGCGCAAGCTGTCGCAGGACAGCACGGCTTACCGCAAGCAGGGCCGCGTCTGGCTGGAGGGCGATCATCTGTGCCGTGCCGCGCTCGCCCGCGGGAAGAAACCGACCCTGGCGATTTTTTCAGAGTCTTTTTGGCCCTCGGCTCCCGTCGAATGGTCGCGCGCAGCTATTAAAAACATAGTCATTCCAGATGCGTTGTTGCCCGAAATCAGCGGGCTGGAATCACCTGCGCGCATGGGCTTCGTGCTGGAACTGCCGGCGGCCAGCGGGCTGGAGGCGGGCGCAGCCTCAGTGATCCTGGACCGGGTACAGGACGCCGGCAATGTCGGCTCCATCCTGCGCAGCGCGGCGGCTTTCGGTTTTGGCCAGATCATCGCCCTCAAGGGCACGGCCGCCCTCTGGTCGCCCAAGGTGCTGCGGGCCGGCATGGGTGCCCACTTTGCCTTGCAGTTGGTGGAAGGTGTGGAGCCTGCCGCCCTGGCGGCGCTGACAGTTCCCATCGTGGTCACCAGTTCCCACCAGGGCAGCTTCCTGCACCAGCAGCCGCTGCCCCGGCCCTGTGCCTGGGCCATGGGCCACGAGGGGCAGGGCGTGAGCGACGACCTGATGGCCCGATCGGCCCTCAAGGTGCGCATAGACCAGCCCGGTGGGGAGGAGTCGCTGAATGTGGCCGCCGCCGCCGCCATTTGCCTGTACGCGAGCGCCACGGCCCGCTGCTGAGCGGGGCGCTGCAGGAAATTGACCCTCCTGCGGGGTCAGGGAGCTGCTGGCCGCAAGCAAAATTGGGGGTTACACCTAGCGCCTCAGGCTATAATCAGTGGCTTTTCAAATCACAGCTTCGCCCGAGCGCATACCAAGCCAACACCCTCACAAAAGCAGCCCGCAAGAGTCTTAAGAGACGTTTCTTGTGCATGCTTGGGCGAACCGTAACCAACCCGGAGAACCCAGTGCTTTTGTCTCTACAGGGAATATCAGGACAACCCCCTCACGCCATCCTGGCGCTCGCAGACGGCACGGTCTTTATCGGCAATTCGATTGGAGCGCCAGGCTCCACGATCGGCGAGGTGGTGTTCAACACCGCCATGACCGGCTACCAGGAAATCCTCACGGACCCGAGCTACTGCCAGCAGATCGTTACCCTTACCTATCCGCATATCGGCAACTATGGCATCAACGCCGAAGACATCGAGGCCGACAAAGTCCATGCCGCCGGCCTGATCATCAAGGACCTGCCGCTGCTGGCCTCCAATTTCCGCATGTCCATGACCTTGTCCGAGTATCTGGTCAAGGAGGGCACGGTGGCCATCGCCGGCATCGACACCCGCCAACTCACACGCCTGCTTCGCACCAATGGTGCACAAAACGGGTGCATTCTGGCGCTGCCTGAAGGTGAAGAGGTCAGCCAGCCTGCCATCGAAAAGGCCGTGGCTGCCGCGCGCGGCGCGCCCAGCATGGCTGGCCTGGACCTGGCTAAGGTCGTGTCCGCCAAGCAGACCTACGAATGGACGCAAACCGAGTGGAAGCTCATGAACCTGGAAGGCAAGCCGGGCTATGGTGTGCAGATCACCCCAAAATTCCACGTGGTGGCTTATGACTTTGGCGTCAAGAAAAACATCCTGCGCATGATGGCCGAGCGCGGTGCGCGTATCACCGTGGTGCCGGCGCAAACTCCGGCCGCCGATGTGCTCAAGCTCAAGCCTGACGGCATTTTCCTCGCCAACGGCCCGGGTGATCCGGAGCCGTGCGACTACGCCATTGCTGCCGTGCGCGAATTGATCGAGACCGGCATTCCCACCTTCGGTATCTGCCTGGGCCACCAGATCATGGCACTGGCCAGCGGAGCCAAAACCTTCAAGATGAAGTTTGGTCACCACGGCGCCAACCATCCGGTCAAGGACCTCGACAACGGCCGTGTCAGCATCACCAGCCAGAACCACGGTTTTGCAGTGGACGAGAAAAGCCTGCCCGCCAACCTGCGGCCCACGCACATCAGCCTGTTTGATGGCACGCTGCAGGGCCTGGCACGCACCGACAAGCCCGCGTTCTGCTTTCAGGGACACCCTGAAGCGTCACCCGGCCCGCATGACATTTCGTATTTGTTTGACCGTTTCACCGCGCTGATGGAACAGGCAGGGGAGAAGAAGAATGCCTAAGCGCACAGACATCAAGAGCGTCCTCATCATCGGCGCCGGCCCGATCATCATCGGCCAGGCCTGCGAGTTCGATTACTCCGGCGTGCAGGCCTGCAAGGCCTTGCGCGAAGAAGGCTACAAGGTCATCCTGATCAACAGCAATCCGGCCACGATCATGACCGACCCGGCCACGGCCGACGTGACCTACATTGAGCCCATCACCTGGCAGACGGTTGAAAAGATCATCGCCAAAGAGCGTCCCGACGCGATCCTGCCAACGATGGGTGGCCAGACTGCACTTAATTGCGCGCTGGACTTGTGGCACCACGGGGTGCTTGAAAAGTACAAGGTTGAGCTTATTGGTGCCAAGCCCGAAGCCATCGACAAGGCTGAAGATCGCCTGAAGTTCAAGGAAGCGATGACCAAGATCGGTCTCGGTTCGGCCCGCTCGGGCATCGCGCACAGCATGGATGAAGCCTGGGCGGTGCAGAAGACCGTGGGCTTTCCAACCGTGATCCGCCCCAGCTTTACGCTGGGTGGCACCGGCGGCGGCATTGCCTACAACCCGGAAGAGTTTGAAGTCATCTGCAAGCGCGGCCTGGAAGCCTCGCCGACCAACGAGCTGTTGATCGAAGAGTCGTTGCTGGGCTGGAAAGAGTACGAGATGGAAGTGGTTCGCGACACCGCGGACAACTGCATCATCGTCTGCTCGATCGAAAACCTGGATCCCATGGGTGTGCACACCGGCGACTCCATCACAGTCGCGCCAGCCCAGACGCTGACCGACAAGGAATACCAGATACTGCGCAATGCCTCGCTGGCCGTGCTGCGTGAGATCGGGGTGGACACCGGCGGTTCCAACGTCCAGTTCTCCATCAACCCGGTCGATGGCCGCATGGTGGTGATCGAGATGAATCCGCGCGTTTCACGTTCTTCGGCCCTGGCATCCAAAGCCACGGGTTTCCCGATTGCCAAGGTCGCCGCCAAGCTGGCGGTCGGCTATACGCTGGATGAGCTGCGCAACGAGATCACCGGCGGCGCGACGCCGGCCAGTTTTGAGCCGAGCATCGATTACGTGGTGACCAAGATCCCGCGTTTTGCCTTCGAGAAATTCCCGACTGCCGATTCGCGCCTGACCACGCAGATGAAATCGGTGGGCGAGGTGATGGCCATGGGCCGGACCTTCCAGGAGTCCTTCCAGAAAGCCCTGCGCGGCCTGGAAGTCGGCGTGGACGGCATGAACGAGAAGACCCAGGACCGCGAAGTGCTCGAGAAAGAGCTCGGCGCGCCAGGCCCGGACCGCATCTGGTACGTGGGCGATGCCTTTGCCCTGGGCATGAGCGTGGACGAAGTGTTTGCGCTGACCAGGATTGATCCGTGGTTCCTGGTGCAGATCGAGCAGATCGTCAAGATAGAGCTGGAGCTTGAAACCACCTCGCTTGACAAGATTGACGCGGTCACGCTGCGGGCGCTCAAGCAAAAGGGCTTTTCCGACCGGCGCCTGGCCAAGCAGCTCAAGACCACCGACACCGCCATCCGTGAAAAACGCCGCGAACTCGGCGTGCGGCCGGTCTACAAGCGCGTGGACACCTGCGCCGCCGAGTTTTCGACCAACACGGCCTATATGTACTCGACCTACGAGGCCGAGGGCAGCGAGTGCGAAGCCGCGCCAACCGATAAAAAGAAAATCATGGTGCTGGGCGGCGGGCCCAACCGGATCGGGCAGGGGATCGAGTTTGACTACTGCTGCGTGCATGCGGCCCTGGCCATGCGCGAAGACGGCTACGAGACCATCATGGTCAACTGCAATCCCGAAACCGTGTCCACCGACTACGACACGTCCGATCGCCTCTACTTCGAGCCGCTGACGCTGGAAGATGTACTGGAAATTGTCGACAAGGAAAAGCCGTTGGGCGTGATCGTCCAGTACGGTGGCCAGACGCCCCTGAAGCTGGCGCTCGACCTGGAAGCCAATGGCGTGCCCATCATTGGCACCTCGCCCGACATGATTGACGCGGCGGAAGACCGCGAGCGCTTCCAGAAGCTGCTGCATGAGCTCAAGCTGCGCCAGCCGCCGAATGCCACCGCCCGTACCGAACCCGAGGCGCTGGAAAAGGCCGCTGCCCTGGGGTACCCCCTGGTGGTGCGCCCCAGTTATGTGCTGGGTGGCCGCGCCATGGAGATCGTGCACGAGCAGCGCGACCTGGAGCGCTACATGCGCGAAGCGGTCAAGGTCAGCCATGACTCGCCGGTGTTGCTGGACCGCTTTTTGAACGACGCAATTGAATGTGACGTCGATTGCATTCGTGACGATAAGGGCGTGACCTTCATCGGCGGCGTGATGGAGCATATCGAGCAGGCCGGCGTGCACAGCGGCGACTCGGCCTGTTCCTTGCCGCCTTATTCATTGCGGGCCGAAACGGTGACCGAGATCAAGCGTCAGACCGCCGCCATGGCCCAGGCCCTGAACGTCGTCGGCCTGATGAACGTGCAGTTCGCCATCCAGAACATCGATGGCAAGGATGTGATCTACGTGCTGGAGGTCAACCCGCGCGCATCGCGTACCGTGCCCTTCGTCAGCAAGGCCACCGGCATCCAGCTGGCCAAGGTGGCGGCACGCTGCATGGTTGGCCAGTCGCTGGCCTCGCAGGGCGTCACCAGCGAGGTGACGCCCCCTTACTTCAGCGTGAAGGAGGCGGTCTTCCCCTTTGTCAAATTCCCCGGCGTGGACACCATTCTCGGCCCCGAGATGAAGTCCACCGGTGAGGTGATGGGTGTCGGCAAGACTTTTGGCGAGGCCTTTGTGAAGTCGCAGCTCGGTGCCGGCACCAAGCTGCCGACATCGGGCAAGGTCTTCCTGACGGTCAAGAACAACGACAAGCCGCGCGCGGTGGAAGTGGCGCGATCCCTCGCGGCACTGAAGTTCGAGCTGGTGGCCACCAAGGGAACGGCTGCCGCCATCCAGGCGGCAGGTATTGCCTGCACGGTGGTCAACAAGGTCACCGAAGGCCGGCCGCACGTGGTGGACATGATCAAGAACGACGAGATTGCCCTGGTCATCAACACCGTGGAAGAGCGGCGCAATGCGATTGCCGACTCGCGGCAGATCCGTACCTCGGCGCTGCTGGCCCGCGTGACCACCTACACCACCATTGCCGGTGCCGAAGCCGCCGTCGAAGGCATGAAATACCTGGATAACCTGAACGTGTATTCCGTGCAGGAACTCCACGCGCAACTAGGTTAATTACCGGGACGGCTGACGCAGGTTTTGCATTAAACTTGAGCCGATTAAATATTCCGCCGCCAGGTGACTGGTGGCGGTTTCGCTTTTGCAGGAGCAAAAACATGGCAACCTTACCCATCACCAAGCGCGGTGCAGAAAAACTCAAGGCTGAATTGCACCAGCTCAAAACCGTTGACCGTCCCTGGGTCATCAACTCGATTTCCGAGGCGCGCGCCCAAGGCGACCTGAGTGAGAACGCCGAATACGACGCGGCCAAGGATCGCCAGGGTTTTATCGAAGGGCGCATCCAGGAAATAGAAGGCAAGCTGTCCGCGGCGCAGATCATTGACCCGTCGGAGCTGGACGCGGGCGGCAGGGTGGTGTTTGGCTCGACCATTGAGTTGCAGGACGAGGAGTCAGGCGACACCGTGACTTACCAGATCGTGGGGGAAGATGAGGCCGACATCAAACATGGCCGGGTCAACATCGGCTCACCGATTGCACGTGCATTGATCGGCAAGGATGAGGGCGATACGGCTGAAGTGCAGGCGCCGGGTGGCGTGAAGCGCTACGAGATTGTGGCGGTCATGTACATCTGAAGCATGGCGTCTTTGTGGGTCCCTTGCGTGACAATTCGCTGCCGGGGCATGATCCCAGGCAGGCTGGTGTCGACCGCCTTGGTGGCTGAAGCGCAATCCCGGCCGTTCGCCCCGGCGGTCTGGCCGCATCCGTGAAACAACGGTTTGCCATCCTGCTGGCCGCGCTCTGGTGGGGCAGTCTCACCGGCGTGGGCTTTGTGGTGGTGCCCCTGCTGTTCATGCACCTTGGCAGTCCGGCAGCCGCCGGTGCGATGGCCGCCAAACTCTTCAGCGCGCAGACCTGGCTCAGCACGGCATGTGCCATGCTGATGCTGCTGGTTTTCAATAAAAAAGACGATCCGGCCACGGCCCTTTATGCGGCGGCGGCCACAAAATTTGTGGTGGCAGGGCTGTTGCTGGCCTTGCTGGTGGAGTTTGGCGTGGCGCCGCGTATCGTCAGTGCCCGGGCCGAAGGCGCCAACCTCAAGCTCTGGCATGGCCTGGGAAGCGCCATGTACCTGGGCCAGTGGTTGTGCGCGGGCTTGAGCCTCTGGCGCCTGAGCCGACCCGCGGCAGGCGCCGCGTCGGCAGCATCCAGTCCCGATTAAAGGCGCTCAGCAGATTCCAGCGTGTTGACCAGCAGCATGGTGATGGTCATGGGGCCGACGCCGCCAGGCACCGGCGTGATGTAGCCTGCCACCTCCTTGACGCCTTCAAAGTCGACGTCGCCGCAGAGTTTGCCTTCATCGTTGCGGTTCATGCCCACGTCAATGACGACAGCACCCGGCTTGACCATGTCGGCGGTCAGCACATTGCGTTTGCCGACTGCGGCTACGATCACGTCGGCCTGCAGCGTCATGGCCTTCAGGTCTTTGGTGGCGCTGTGGCAGATCGTCACCGTGGCATTTTTTTGCAGCAGCATCATGGCCATGGGCTTGCCCACGATGTTGCTGCGGCCAATGACCACGGCGTGCTTGCCCCGCAGGTCGTAGCCAATGCTTTCCAGCATCTTCATGCAGCCATAGGGTGTGCAGGGCCAGAAGCCCGGCTGTCCGACCATCAGGGCGCCTGCGCTGGCCACATGGAATCCGTCGACATCCTTGCCGGGGGCAATGGCTTCAATGACCTTGTGCGCGTCTATATGCGCAGGCAGTGGGAGCTGAACCAGGATGCCGTGGATGGCCGGGTCATTGTTCAGGGCATGGACCCGGGCCAGCAACTCGGCCTCGCTGAGCGCGGCCGGGTAGTGCTCGAGCACCGAATGCAGGCCGTTGTCCTGGCAGGCCTTGACCTTGTTGCGCACATAGACCTGGCTGGCCGGATTTTCTCCCACCAGCACGACCGCCAGACCCGGCGTGATGCCGCGGGCGCGCAGCGCTGCCGCGCGCCGGGCGACCTCCGCACGCAGTTGTCTGGAGAGGGCATTCCCGTCAATGAGTTGTGCAGTCATGATTTCAATTTTCTAAGTAAAAACGCCCGCTAGTCCAGGAACTACGGGCGCAAGCAGCTATAAAAAGTTAGCGGCTGGGAATTCGGCTCCGGTGGCTCTCAGGCCTTGGGCGCGTTGGAGCCCAGCGCTATTTTCAGCAGGTCAGCCACGGTATTGGCATTGAGCTTTTCCATGATGTTGGCGCGGTGGGCTTCCACCGTCTTGATGCTGATGCCCAGGTCGTCGGCAATCTGCTTGTTCAGGCGGCCCGCCACGATGCGTTCGAGCACCTGCGCTTCGCGCGACGTCAGCTTGGCCAGCAGGGCGTCGCGGCTGGCGGATTGCTGGTGGCCTGCGAAGGCTTCCTTGGCCTGTTCCAGCATGCGCTCGACCAGATTGACCAGCGCTTCTTCCTGAAAAGGCTTCTGGATGAAGTCCATGGCGCCTTTCTTCATGGTGTTGACCGCCATGGGGACATCGCCGTGGCCGGTGATGAAGACAATCGGCAACGGCGACTTGCGTTCGACCAGCCGGTCCTGCAGCTCCAGGCCGGTCATGCCGCCCATGCGGATATCCACGATCAGGCAGGCCACTTCGCGCGCGTCGTAGCGGCTCAGAAATGTTTCAGCCGAGTCGTAGCAGCGCACCCGGTAGTCCTTGCCTTCGAGCAGCCATTGCAGCGAATCGCGCACGCCCTCGTCATCATCAATGACGTAAACAGTGCCTTTTTTGGGAATCAAGCTCATGCCAAACTTTCTTTTGTGAACTTCTCGAAACTATTCCTGAAGGTGCTTTAGTGAACGCCGGCATCCTTGGCCGCTACAGTATCGCTAGCAGAAGGTGCAGGTGAAAGCAGGGGCGTCACGGGGATCCAGAAAGTGAACCGGCACCCCACCACTTCGTCCCCATTGTAGAGGTTCTCGGCCTCCATCCTGCCCTGGTGGGACTCGACAATGCTGCGGCACAGTTTCAGGCCGATGCCCATGCCCTCAGCCTTGGTGGAGTAGAAGGCTTCATAGAGCCGTGCCTTGACTTCCGGCGACAGGCCCCGGCCCGAGTCAAGGACCGAAAACTCCACCACACTCTGGTCCTCGATGTGCTTGGGTACGACGCGCAATTCCACGCTGCGGCGGGCCGTGGGCAGGTGCGCCTGCTCAATCGACTCGGCCGCATTTTTCATCAGGTTGATGAGCACCTGTTCGATCAGGATGGGGTCCACCATGATGTTGGGCAAACGGGCCGCGATGTAGTGGCTCAGCCGCACATGGTGGCGGCGCAACTCGATGTCGGCCAGCTCCATGGCGTTGCTGACCATGGTGGCGACATCGGCAGAGGTTCGGTTGGGCTCGCTGCGTTTCACAAAGGAGCGGATGCGCTGGATGATCTGGCCGGCACGGTGCGCCTGCCGGGCGGTCTTGTCGAGCGCGATCAGCAGGTCCTCATTGCTGATTTGCTGGCCCTTGATGCGCGACACCATGCCATTGCAATAGTTGTTGATGGCGGTCAGCGGCTGGTTGAGCTCGTGGGCCACGCTGGATGCCATTTCGCCCATGGTGATGAGCCGGCTCGCGGTCTGGGCGCGCTCGTTTTGCTGCGCGGCCTGTTCTTCGGCATGGCGCCGTGGCGTGATGTCGGTCGCGATCACCATTTGCGCCAGGCGGCCGTCTACCCAAGTGAGGTAGCGCGAGCGCACTTCCAGCCACTTGCCCAGGTCGGGCACAAATATTTCGGCGTTTTCCGTCTGGGCGGTGGTCAGGGTGTCGGTCGGAAATCCGGCCATGCCGTCCACCGGATCGATGGCGTCTTCGGTGGGCATGGCAGCCGGCACACCGGCCTGCGCAATCAGGTTCATGTGCCCGGACACCTCGCCGCCGAACCAGGACCGGTACAGCTTGTTGGCAAACAGCAGTTCTTCGCTGCCCAGCGGCGCTACGGAGACCGCTGCATCCAGCCCCTCCAGCACCGTGGTGAAGCGTTCATACGAGGCTGACAGTTCTTCGCGAATGCGCTTGGGCTCGGTGATGTCCGTCATCGACGTCATCCAGCCCGTCTGTTGCCCGCGTGGGTCAATCAGGGGCGACACATACATGCGGGAATCAAAGATTTGGCCGTTTTTGCGTTTGACACGGACTTCGAATCCACCGGGAGGGGTGCGGCCGTGCAACTCGTCGTCAAGCCGCGCCATCAGGATATCGATCTCGGCTTCAGGCCAGTGCGGGAAGGGCGGGGTACGGCCCACCAGCTCGCTTTCGCTAAAGCCCGTCATTGCGCAGAAAGCGGGGTTGACGTAGGTAATGCGGCCCTGCAAATCCAGCGCGCGCATGCCGGTGAGCATGGAATTTTCCATCGCTCGGCGGAAGTTGGTTTCGGATATCAGCGCCTGCTGCGCCTGGACGCGGCGGCGGGTGTGGCGCCAGGTGCCCAGAAGCATCCAGACGGTCAGGGCGCTGAGGGCGCTGACCAGCCAGAAGAAGCCGCTGCCCACAACGCCCAGCGAGGCACGGTAGCCTTCTGCGCGAATCAGCAGCCCGTTGCCCACAGGTGAAACCGGGATCTCGTACTCGGCAGCAGCGTCAGACCACGGCAGCAGCCGGGCCGCCGGATTGCGCCTGGGTGGCAAGTTGCCAGCCAGCACGAGGTTCTTGTCATTGATCAGGGTCACCGCGTATTTGGCGGTCACTTCGGTGGGAACGCCGAAGCGCAGCAAGCCATCGATGGAGTATTCGCCCATGATGACGCCGTCAAATTTCCCCTGGTCATCGAGTGGCACCTGCAATTGCAGGGTAGGTGCGTTGTGGCCGCTATGTTCGTTGGCTGCCAGGGGGCGTGAGTAAACCGGCTGGCGCAGGTCTCGCGCCAGTTCATACGTGCCGTCTGTCTCGCCGACCTTGAGCTGCTCGCCTGCGACGCGCGACTGGCTGGGATGGACGCTGGGCGATGCATAGGCAACCTTGACGCGCCGCTTGCTGTCGATCCACGTCACAGTCATCAGTTCGGGGTACTGGTTGACCAGCGATTCGGCCTGGACGATGAACTCTTCGGCGTCAACCTCCTTGTTGGACACATCCCGGCCAATGCGCATGAGCTGCTCCTGCCTCTCAAGCAGCCGCAGGCGCAACCTTTGCTGGGCGTATTCGACATCGCGTTTGACGGCCTGCTGCTCGCGGTCTATTTCCTCGATCCGCAGATAGGCGAAGGCCGCGATGACAGCCGCCAGGAACAGCACCACCGCCAGCAGCGGACCCAAGGTGATAAAACGGTCCTGCCGCGATGGCGACTGTTTGCCCCACCAGCGGTGCCAGAAAGCGAGGGGTGCGGGACTCGCTGCAACGGAGTCGGAAAAGGAGGAGGGCTTGGACATAGAGGAAGGTAACAGTTTAAGTGAGATGTATCCCGGCGATACCCGCATGGTCATGATCTTTTGGGGTGAGCTTCAGTGTCTGGTCGCAGGGGTGTTCTCTGCCCGCATTGACTTTCGTGAGAAAGGCGGTGAAGTTGAAATTTCATAATATAAAATCAATAAGCACTATTTGAAATTTAGTAAATATTATGAGAAACTAGAGACTTGAATCTAAATTGCGTTTAAAACACGCCTTAGGGACAAGTCAGACACAAGCTTTGTGCGCAGCCTCAAAGTTGTGGTTCGGGTCAAACAAGCGTTACTCAGGAGACAAAAATGGCTGCCAATCCAAATGAAGCCGGTGCCGACAACCTACGCGCCGCCGCGAACGATGCCTTGGGTGAGAACACCCTGGACAAAGACAAGCAGGAGACCCGGGAGTGGATGGATGCCCTCTCGGCGGTCATTGAAAGCGAGGGCCCGGAACGTGCCCACTTCCTGCTTGAGCAACTGCTCGAACATGCCCGCCAGAAAAGCATTGACATGCCTTTCTCGGCCAACACCGCTTACGTCAACACCATAGAAACCGACCAGGAAGAGCGCTCCCCCGGCAACCTCGAAATTGAAGAACGCCTGCGCGCCTACATGCGCTGGAATGCCATGGCCATGGTGGTCAAGGCCAACCGCCTGCATCCCGCGGATGGCGGCGATCTGGGTGGACATATCGGCTCGTTTGCCTCGCTGGCCAGTCTCTTTGGTGCGGGCTTCAACCACTTCTGGCATGCCGAGAGCGAGAACCATGGCGGCGATTGCCTCTACATCCAGGGGCATGTGTCGCCTGGCGTCTACGCACGCGCTTACCTTGAAGGCCGCCTGACGGAAGAGCAACTGCTCAATTTCCGCCAGGAAGTTGCTGGCAAGGGGCTTTCCAGCTACCCGCACCCCAAGCTGATGCCCGAATTCTGGCAGTTCCCCACGGTCTCCATGGGCCTGGGCCCCCTGATGGCGATTTACCAGGCCAGGTTCCTCAAGTACCTGCACGCCCGCGGTATTGCCAACACCGAAAACCGCAAGGTCTGGGTGTTCTGTGGCGACGGTGAGATGGATGAAGTCGAATCGATGGGCGCCATCGGGCTGGCCGCGCGCGAGAAGCTCGACAACCTGGTGTTCGTCATCAACTGCAACCTGCAGCGTCTGGACGGCCCGGTCCGCGGCAACGGCAAGATCATCCAGGAACTCGAAGGCGAGTTCCGCGGCGCCGGCTGGAATGTCATCAAGCTGATCTGGGGCAGCAACTGGGATCCATTGCTGGCGCGCGACAAGGACGGCGCCTTGCGCAAAGTCATGATTGACACGCTGGACGGCGACTACCAGGCCATGAAGGCCAACGACGGCGCCTACGTGCGCAAGCATTTCTTTGGCCAGAACCCCAAGACGCTGGAGATGGTCTCCAAGATGAGCGACGACGACATCTGGAACCTGCGCCGTGGCGGCCACGACTCGCAAAAGGTGTATGCGGCATTCCATGCGGCCGTCAATCACACCGGCCAGCCCACAGTGCTGCTGATCAAGACCGTCAAGGGTTTTGGCATGGGCAAGATTGGCGAGGGCAAAAACACGGTGCATCAGACCAAGAAACTGACGGACGATGACATCAAGATCTTCCGCGACCGCTTCAACATCCCGATTCCCGACAGCCAGCTGGCCGACCTGCCGTTTTACAAGCCGGCCGATGACACCCCGGAAATGCGCTATCTGCACGAGCGGCGCAAGGCCCTGGGCGGTTACCTGCCGCACCGCCGCGTCAAGGCCGACGAGAGCTTTACCGTGCCTGCGCTCGAAACCTTCAAGGCCGTGCTCGAGCCGACCGCCGAAGGCCGTGAAATTTCCACCACGCAGGCCTACGTGCGCTTCCTCACGCAGCTGCTGCGCGACCAGGCACTCGGCCCACGCGTGGTGCCCATCCTGGTCGATGAGGCCCGCACCTTCGGCATGGAAGGCCTGTTCCGCCAGGTGGGCATCTACAACCCTGATGGCCAGAAGTACACGCCGGTCGATAAAGACCAGGTGATGTATTACAAGGAAGACGCCAAGGGCCAGATCCTGCAAGAGGGCATCAACGAGGCTGGTGGCATGAGCAGCTGGATCGCAGCGGCCACTTCGTACAGCACCAATAACAGGATCATGGTCCCGTTCTACGTGTACTACTCGATGTTCGGTTTCCAGCGCATCGGCGACCTGGCCTGGGCGGCTGGCGACATGCAGGCACGTGGCTTCCTGTTGGGCGGCACCTCTGGCCGGACCACACTGAATGGCGAAGGCCTGCAGCACGAAGACGGCCACAGCCACATCCTGGCCGGCACGATTCCCAACTGCATCAGCTACGACCCGACCTTTGCCCATGAGGTGGGTGTCATCCTGCACCATGGCTTGAAGCGTATGGTGGAAAAGCAGGACAACGTGTATTTTTACCTCACGCTGCTCAATGAAAACTATCCGATGCCAGGCCTCCAGCCCGGTACCGAAGAACAGATCATCAAGGGCATGTACCTCTGCAAGGAAGGCGCCAAGCTCACGCCGCGCGTACAACTGCTGGGCTCCGGCACCATCCTGCGTGAATCGATTGCCGCGCAGGAACTGCTTGAGAAAGAGTGGGGTGTTGCCGCCAACGTGTGGAGCTGCCCGAGCTTCAATGAGTTGGCCCGCGATGGCCAGAACGCCGAACGCTGGAACCTGCTGCACCCGACCGACAAACCCCGCGTGCCTTTTGTGGGCGAGCAGCTCGACAAGCACGCCGGCCCGGTCGTTGCATCGACCGACTACATGAAGGCTTACGCCGAGCAGATCCGGCCGTTTATCCCCAAGGGGCGCACCTACAAGGTCCTGGGCACCGATGGATTTGGCCGCAGCGACTTCCGCAGCAAGCTGCGCGAGCACTTTGAAATCAACCGCCACTACATCGTGATCGCGGCCCTGAAGGCGCTCAGCGAAGAGGGTACGGTTCCGGTTGCCAAGGTTGCCGAAGCCATCAAGAAGTACGGTATCAATGCCGACAAGATCAATCCCCTTTATGCCTGATGCAGGTTTGATGCATTAGCCCGCAAGCAATCGGAGACAACAACATGGCAGTGGTAGATATTCAGGTTCCTGATATTGGGGACTTCGACGAAGTGACGGTGATTGAGTTGCTCGTCAAACCAGGCGATACCGTGAAGGCTGAGCAATCCCTGATCACGGTGGAGTCCGACAAGGCCTCCATGGAGATTCCGTCCAGCCAGGCTGGCGTGGTCAAGGAGCTCAAGGTCAAGCTCGGAGACAAGGTCAAGCAGGGTTCCATCGTGCTGACGGTGGAAGCGGCCGGCGCCGCAGTACCGGCAACAGCATCGGCTGCGGCAGCTTCTGCTGCACCCGCTGCGAGCACGGCGGCAGCACCGGCGCCTGCCCCCGCACCGGCGCCAGTCCCGGCGTCGGCGCCGGCCGCAGCTGCCGGCCCGGTCGAGGTCCGTGTACCCGACATCGGCGACTTCAAGGATGTGTCGGTCATCGAGGTGCTCGTCAAGCCGGGCGACACCATCAAGCTCGAGCAGTCCCTGGTCACCGTGGAGTCCGACAAGGCTTCGATGGAGATTCCGTCGTCGGCCGCGGGCGTACTCAAGGAACTCAAGGTCAAGCTGGGCGACATCGTCAACATCGGTGATCTGCTGGCCATTCTGGAAGGCTCTGTTGCAGCCACCGGGACCTCCCCGGCGCCCGCACCGGCTGCACCGGCCGCCGCCCCTGCACCTGTTTCTGCGGCGGCCGCCGCGCCGGCTGCTGCGGTCATGCCGGCGCATGAGCCCGCCACGGCCCAGCAAGGCAGTTTGCCGCATGCTTCGCCCTCGGTGCGCAAGTTCGCCCGCGAGCTCGGCGTGCCCCTGGCAGAGGTCAAAGGCACAGGTCCGAAGGGCCGCATCACGCAGGACGACGTGCAGGCCTTCACCAAGTCGGTCATGGCGGGCGATACCCGCACCCAGGCGCAGGCTGCCAAGGCACCCGCATCGTCCGGTGGTACCGGCGTGGGACTGGACCTGCTGCCATGGCCCAAGGTCGACTTCACCAAGTTCGGGCCAGTCGAGCGCAAGGACATGTCCCGCATCAAGAAGATCAGCGGCGCCAACCTGCTTCGCAACTACGTGATGATCCCGCACGTCACCAACCATGACGATGCCGACATCACCGAGCTGGAAGCTTTCCGCGTTTCGACCAACAAGGAAAACGAGAAGGCAGGCCTGAAGGTCACCATGCTGGCCTTCCTGATCAAGGCCAGCGTTGCGGCGCTGAAGAAATTCCCCGAATTCAATGCCTCGCTGGACGGCGACCAACTGGTTTACAAGCAGTACTACCACATCGGTTTTGCCGCCGACACGCCCAACGGGTTGGTCGTTCCCGTACTCAAGGATGCCGACAAAAAAGGCGTGCTGCAGATCAGCCAGGAAATGGGCGAACTCGCGAAGAAGGCGCGCGACGGCAAGCTCACGCCCGCCGAAATGCAGGGCGCCAGCTTCACCATCTCGTCGCTGGGCGGCATTGGCGGGCGTTACTTCACGCCCATCATCAACGCGCCGGAAGTCGCCATCCTCGGCGTCTCCAAGAGCCAGATGGAACCTGTGTGGGATGGCAAGGCCTTCCAGCCGCGCCTGATGCTGCCCATGTCGCTGGCCTGGGACCACCGCGTGATCGACGGCGCCGGCGCCGCGCGCTTCAACGCCTATCTCGGACAAATCCTCGCCGACTTCCGCCGCGTTCTTTTATGACAACGTTGGTGGTTGTGAAGAAGGCGGGCCAGATTGCCATTGCCGCTGACACGCTGGTCACGTTTGGCGATACCAGCCTGACCCACCGGTTTGAGGCCAACAGCAAGATATTCAAGGTGGATGCGCCCGTGGTGGGTACCAGCTACATCGGCATGGCCGGCACGGTGGCGCATTTTCCCGCGCTGCGCAAGGCGATGTCCGCGCTGGCCAAGGAAGATCTCAAGCTGGGGTCCCGCGACGAGGTGTTTGACACCTTCATCAAGCTGCACCCGCTGCTGAAAGACACGTTTTTCCTGCAGACCAAGGAAGACGACAACGACCCCTACGAGTCCAGCCAGTTCACCGTGGTGATCGCCAATGCCAGCGGCATCTACGGCCTTTACAGCTACCGCGAAGTCTTTGAATTCAAGGAGTTTTGGGGCATTGGGTCAGGCCGCAGTTTTGCGCTGGGGGCCATGCACGCCTGCTGGGACAAGGCCAGAACCGCCCGCGAAGTAGCCCTGGCGGGCATGAATGCCGGCTGCGAGTTCGACAAGAACTCCGCTGGACCCATTGAAGTATTTACTCTCAAATTGAAAGCCTCCAAATGAGCGCATCTTCGAGTCTCATCGATATCAAGGTACCGGACATTGGCGACTTTGACGAAGTGTCCGTGATTGAAGTGCTGGTCAAGGCCGGCGACACCATCAAGGCCGAGCAGAGCCTGATCACCGTGGAAAGCGACAAGGCATCGATGGAAATCCCGTCGAGCCAGGCCGGCGTGGTTAAGGAAGTCAAGGTCAAGATTGGCGACAAGGTCAAGCAAGGTTCTATCGTTCTGCTGCTGGAGGGCGCAGGCGCAGCACTTGCTCCAAAATCCGAAGAAAAACAGACCCCAGCCCCCGTTCCTTCCGGGCAGGCTGCTCCTGCGAGTGCAGCAGCTCAAGCGCCGGCCCCGGCCGCCGCCAGTTTCGCCGGCACGGCAGACCTCGACTGCGACGTGCTGGTGCTGGGCGCGGGCCCTGGCGGCTATTCGGCGGCGTTTCGCGCTGCCGATCTGGGCCTCAAGGTCGTGCTGGTAGAGCGCTACGCGACCCTTGGCGGAGTTTGCCTCAACGTGGGCTGCATTCCATCCAAGGCGCTGCTGCACGTGGCGGCCGTCATGGATGAAGTCCGGCATTTCGACAGCCTGGGCGTGAGCTTTGGCGAACCGGTGCTGGACATCAACAAACTGCGCACGCACAAGGAAAAAGTCGTCGGCAAGCTGACGGGCGGGCTCGCCGCCATGGCCAAGATGCGCAAGGTCACCGTGGTACGCGGTTACGGCAGTTTCGTCGGTGCGCACCATGTCGAGGTGCAGGAAACCTCGGGTGCCGCGCAAGAGACCACCGGCAAGAAGCAGACCATTGCCTTCAAGCATTGCGTGATCGCCGCGGGCTCGCAAGCGGTGCGCCTGCCTTTCATGCCCGAGGACCCGCGCGTGGTGGATTCGACGGGTGCACTGAACATGAAAGAAGTGCCCAAGCGCATGCTGATTCTGGGCGGCGGCATCATCGGCCTGGAAATGGGAACGGTCTATTCCTCGCTGGGCGCGCGCCTGGACGTGGTTGAAATGCTGGACGGGCTGATGCAGGGCGCCGACCGTGACCTGGTCAAGGTTTGGCAGAAGATGAATGCACCGCGCTTTGACAACATCATGCTCAAGACCAAAACGGTGGCGGCCAAGGCGACCGCGGCTGGCATTGAAGTCAGCTTTGAAGGCGAGGGCGCTCCCGCACCGCAAACCTACGACCTGGTGCTGCAGGCCGTGGGCCGCACGCCCAACGGTAAAAAGATCGCGGCTGAAAAAGCTGGCATCACCGTGACCGACCGCGGTTTCATCCCTGTCGACATCCAGATGCGGACCAACGTGCCGCATATCTTCGCGATTGGCGATGTCGTGGGCCAGCCCATGCTGGCGCACAAGGCGGTGCATGAAGCGCATGTGGCGGCTGAAGTGATTGCGGGCGAGCTGCAGGGCAACAAGGAACTGGCGAGCGCCGCTTTCAATGCCCGCGTGATCCCGAGCGTGGCTTACACCGACCCTGAAATTGCTTGGGTAGGCCTGACCGAAGACCAGGCCAAGGCGCAGGGCATCAAGGTCAAGAAAGGCCTGTTCCCCTGGACGGCCTCGGGCCGCGCGATTGCCAACGGCCGCGATGAAGGTTTCACCAAGCTGCTGTTTGACGACAGCCCCGAAGCGCATGGCCATGGCAAGATCCTCGGCGGTGGCATTGTGGGCACGCACGCCGGTGACCTGATTGGCGAGATTGCCCTGGCGATTGAAATGGGCGCGGATGCCGTCGATATTGGCAAAACCATCCATCCGCACCCTACGCTCGGCGAGAGCATGGGCCTGGCGGCCGAGGTGGCGCATGGCAGCTGTACCGATATTCCGCCGGCGCGCAAGTAAGCAACCCTGCTAACCCCCTGCCAGCCCGGACCAGCGAAGGTCCGGGCTTTTTGTTGCCGGTTTCCCGGAGCAGCGCATGCGGTCGACTTGAATTTAGTGGTATTCAAAACAAAAGTCCTGTAGCCGCTATTCATAACTTTTCCGGTCGCACGCCCAGGCCGTTAGGCCATCAAACGCTCGGCCTCATGCTATCCGCTCTTGTGGTGCAAACCCGGTGGCCGTCGCAGGCTGCCTGGCCGAGAATGGCTGGTCTTATCTGGAGAAGCCATGTCCGAAGCCAGGTCCGTTGGTCGTTTCGTGGGTCGTTTGTCACGCCGCCATTTCAACCTGGCCATCACGGCCGGCGCCAGTGCGGTGTGCGCGCCGCTGTTTGCCCAGTCTGCCTGGCCGAACAAGCCGATACGCCTGATCGTGCCTTACACGCCCGGCGGCTTCACCGACCAGATGGCGCGCATCGTCCAGGTCGGTCTGCAAAACCGCCTGCAGCAAACCGTCACGGTGGACAACAAGCCCGGCGCCAACAGCATCATTGGTGTGGACATGTTGGCCAAGGCCCCGGCCGATGGCAGTACGTTTGCGGTGGTCATTGCCGCCTATGCCGCCAACACCACGCTGTACCCCAAACTTCCTTACGACCCGCGCAAGGATTTAACTGGCGTCTCGCTGATGGGCGTGTCGCCGCTGCTGGCCGCCGTCAACAACGACGCACCCTTCAAAACTGCCAAAGAGCTGATTGAGTACGCACGGGCCCATCCCGGCAAGGTCAGTTTTGGCTCATCCGGCAATGGCTCGGCCGCGCACCTGACCACCGAGCTGCTCAAGTCCCTCACCAAAACCTATATGGTGCACATTCCCTACCGCGGCGCCGTGCCGGCGCTCACCGATTTGATGGGCGGGCAGATCCAGTTGTTTTTTGATGCCGCCACCGGACTGATCAACCAGGGCAAGGCCGGCAAGGTCCGGCTGATTGGCGTGTCCAGCGACCGCCGCCTGCCGGCTGTGCCCGAGGTGCCGACCTTCATCGAGCAGGGATTTGCCGGCTTCACCGGCAGCACCTGGGCCGGCATGCTGGCGCCGGCTGCCACGCCGAAAGACATCATCAGGCGTATGTCGGAAGAAGTGGGGCGCATCATTCGCAGCGATGAAACCCGGGCCCGGCTGGACGCCATGGGCACTTTTGCCGGCGGGGGCACACCGGAGGAGTTTGATGCGTTTATTGCGGCCGAAACGGCCAAATGGGCGAAGGTGATCAGGGATGCCGGCGTCAAGGCCGACTGATCAATGGACAGGCAGATGCTGCCTGCGCGGACCTATTCGCCAGCCGGGTTGGCTGGCGGCGCGCTGCCTTGCACGCGGCGGGCGCCGTCAAAGCGGCGCGCCCAGTAGTCCACGCCCATGCTCTCCACCCGGACTTCAGCGCCCGGCTTGGGGGAGTGGATGAACTTGCCGTCGCCGACGTAAATGCCCACGTGGCTGAAGGCACGCCTCAGGGTGTTGAAAAACACCAGATCGCCGGGCTGCAAGTCGTTTTTGTCAATGCTTTGAGTGGCCGCAGCCTGCTGCTCAGCCTTGCGCGGCAGCAACAGGCCCACGCTTTGCTCATAAATGGCACGCACAAAACCGCTGCAGTCAAAACCGGTCTCAAGGTTGTTGCCGCCCCGTTTGTAAGGCACTCCCAGGAAGCCCATGGCATTGACGACCAGCTCGGACGCCCTGTCGCGGACGTTCTGGCGAACTTGGTCAATTCGGGTGAGCAGGCCCTTGTCGGCCAGCAGCTTGTCCATGTCATCAGCAGAGTTGCCGGGCGCTGCGTGTGCACTGAGCGCCAGCAACGCGGCAGAGGCAATGACGAGGGCAGGGGCAAACATTCGCATGGCGTGGAGCTTACTTGAAGGATTGGTCCTGCGTCAATCTCATGTTGTTTCTTGATTGCGATTACAACCCATTGATTTGTAACGACTTAAAACGACTTAAAACGACTCAACACGACGATAAAGCATCTTCTAATGAGAAAGTGCTATGTTTGCTTACGAAAACAACTACATCGGAGCCCGATGCGTTCACTGACCCGAGCGGCAAAAACAGGCTCGCCGTGGGATTATCTGGTCGGAAAGCCGCATGCAAATTCATTCCAGACCGTCATCCGTCACCCAGACAATGGACGCCGGGAAAGGCTATTGATGGAGAAAAATATGGCATTAACCGGGTTGAAACAGGCATTTTTAGTTATTATTTTTGTAGCAATTTTCACGCCTGCACCGTCGGCTCGCGCCCAAAACCAGGCGCCACCTGTTCGCCCGGAAACTGTGGCGGCGGGCCTGGAGCACCCGTGGGGTGTGGCTTTTTTACCGGGTGGGCGTTTTCTGGTGACGGAACGTCCCGGCCGGATGCGGGTGGTTCAGCCGGACGGCAGACTGGGAGCCCCCCTTGCCGGGCTACCCAGGATCGACGCCGGCGGGCAGGGCGGTTTGCTCGATGTGGTGCTTGATGCCGATTTTGCGAGCAACCGCAGCCTTTACTTCTGTTTTTCCGAGCCGGCCGCCACGGGCAACGGCAACAGCACAGCCCTGGCACGCGCTACCCTGAGCGCAGACCAGGCCCGCCTGGACGACGTCAGGATCATCTTCAGCCAAAAGCCAAAATTCGCCAGTTCGGCCCACTTTGGCTGCCGCATCGTTGAAAGCCGCAGCCCCGGCGTGAACGGCCGGCCTGATGGCAAGTTGTTTTTGACCTTGGGTGAGCGTTTTTCGCGCCGGGAAGATGCCCAAAAACTCGACAACCACCACGGCAAGATCGTCCGCGTCAACAAGGACGGCTCCGTACCCCCGGACAACCCCTTTGTCGGAAAGGCCGGGGCCTTGCCGGAAATCTGGAGCTACGGCCATCGCAATCCTCAGGGGGCCACGCTCACGCCCGATGGCAGTTTCTGGATGCATGAACACGGGCCGCAGGGTGGAGATGAAATCAATCTTCCCAGGGCCGGCGCCAATTACGGCTGGCCGGTCATCACGTATGGGGAAAATTATGGCGGCGGCAAGATCGGCGAGGGCCTGACGGCCAAAGCGGGCATGGAGCAGCCCCTGCATTACTGGGTCCCGTCGATTGCGCCTTCGGGCATGGCGTTTCTGACCAGCGAGCGTTACGGCAAGGCTTGGCAGGGCAACCTGTTTGTAGGCTCGCTCAAGTTTGCCTACCTGGGCCGCATCGAGCTGTCGGCGCCTTTCGGGGGCAAGGTGCTTCGTGAAAGCAAGCTTCTGGTCGAGGTGGGCGAGCGCATTCGCGACGTGAGGCAGGGCCCCGATGGCCTGCTTTATGTGCTGACGGACAGTCGCAACGGCAAGCTGATACGCCTGCTGCCTGGCGGGTGACAAGCGGCAGGCACCGGCTGGCCAGTGGCTGTCTGCGCGAATGATGGGCTACCCTGCTGCGGCAATGAGGTCAAGCTCGACGGACGCGTTCTTGGGGAGCTGGACAACGCCAACCGAGGTGCGCGTGTGAATGCCGGCAGGGCCCAGAACGGCATACAACACCGCTGACGCGGCATCGGCGACCTCGCTTTGCTGAGTGAAGTCTTGAGCCGATTGCACGTAGACCGTCATGCGAAGAATGTGTTTCACCCGCTCCAGGCTTCCGAGGCTTTGCCGCAGC
The DNA here is from genome assembly GCF_000013865.1 of Polaromonas sp. JS666. Classification (NCBI taxonomy): domain Bacteria; kingdom Pseudomonadati; phylum Pseudomonadota; class Betaproteobacteria; order Burkholderiales; family Comamonadaceae; genus Polaromonas; species Polaromonas sp. JS666. The sequence continues at coordinate 2,800,773 of NC_007948.1, read as the reverse complement.
AGTGCGAGCGCGCGCATGGCACAGACCTTGGCAGCCAGCTGGGCCTGAGGAACTGAAACTTCCGTTCCGACGCGGCCCGTGACGACCACGGTATTTCCGACGCGCGGGATCTGGCCGCTGACGTAGACCTGGTCGCCGTGTTGCACGACGGGGACGTAATTTCCGCCGATTTTGATTTCACCGTCGAAGTTGTAGCCGAGTGCGGCTGCTGCGGCGGCGAACCTGGTTTCGCGTGAGTCTTCCATGAACTGTGGGCTCCTTTGTGGGTGGTCGGTAGCGCTTGATTAGCTTGATTAATCAGGTAACTATCCAGGCGGAGGGCAAGGTTCCCGCGTTTTCACTTGGCGGTGAACACCTCAGGCAGCTTTTTGGGGGCCTTGATGCGCAGTTGCTTGTTGACGTTTTCCTGGCCAAACACCACCTCGATGTCGGCCACCGCCACGCCGAACAGCGGCGCCAGGAAGCGCACCATGTGGTCGGTGGCCTTGCCACTCTTCGGCGCGGCGGTGACGCTGACTTTGAGCTGCGTGCCTTTGGGCTTGCCAATGGCGTCGCGGCTGGCGGCGGGCTTGCCCAGGATGTTGACCACCAGCACATCCCCGTCCCAGGCAAAAAACGAGTCGCCGGTGGCGTTGCGCGGTGCGGCCATTCAGTTGGGGGTTTTTAAACGCAACAGGCTGACACCCAGCAGGCCGAAGGCGCCGCCGCAGACACGGTTGAACAGGCGGGCCCGGTGGGCCGTGCCGAACCAGCGGTGGGTGCGCTTTGCCAGCAGCACGTAGGCGAGGTGGGATGTCAGTACGCAGGCGGTGAAGGCGCTGGTCAGCGCGAGGAATTGCGGCAGCACCGGGGCGTCCGGGTGGATGAACTGGGGAAACAGCGCGGTGAAGAACAGGATGCTTTTAGGGTTGGTCAGCGCCACCAGCAGGCCTTGCCGGAACAGGACGGCGTTGGGTTTTCCGGGCTGCGCCTCGGTGGGCAAAGGCTTGTCGAACATCGAGGTTTTGCTCGTCCATTGACGGTAACCGAGGTAGACCAGGTACACCGCACCCAAGATCTTGAGCACCGCAAACAGCCAGGCCGAGGTGTGCAGCAAGGTGCCCAGGCCCGCCATTGCCGCGCCGGAGACGGCGAACACGCCCAGCACATTGCCGGCAGAACTGCACAGCGTCTTGCGTGGCCCCCAGGCGACGGCGTTGGAGACGGCCAGCAAAATGCCCGGCCCGGGGCTGAATGCGGTGACCAGCGAAATGGTGATGAACAGGAGCCAGGCGGAGAGGGTCATGGGCGCAGAGGTGAGAAATCGAAAATGAGAAATCGGAAATGAGAAATGGCAGGAGTGGAATTTACCTTAGCAAGGCAGTCGTTGGTACTTCGACCCGGAGTATCAGACAGGCTCGGCGCCGCGAAATCGGGTGCCTGCGATCCTGGCGATTCCGGGAAAGCACCTGAGAAGCTGCTTGCCCGCCTTGCCCAGAGCGCGCATCAATGATGGGCGGCCCTTCGGGCTCACCAGGCAAACGGCTTCCCCCTGCGGGCCAGCCGTCAGTGTGATCCAGCCGTTCTGCTCGATAAGGTGCACCTGCCCGGGTTCCAGCGGCGTCCTGGCACGAAAAACCTGTTCGCCCAGCCAGAGCGGGGTGCCGGTCACGATCAGGCTGCCTGAGGTGCTGGTCAGGGAGATCCCTGCCTTGGCCCAAAAAAACAGGGATTCGCCAGCACCAAGCTGGAGAGCTTGCAGCGGCTTCGGGTGAACTTGCATGGGGAGCTCCATTCAGGAAAGGAAGCCCTTAGCTTAGTGACGACGCCTTATTCCCGACAGAGGCAATCAATGCCTTTCTGTATCGGTACAGATGGCCATTTATCCATCTGTTATGGTTCGATTTCGGCCCATCTGTGGCTGTGTCACTGCTGTCCCTTCACGGATCATCTGGTTTTACGGTTTTATTTAGTTTATGGGTGCGCAACCGCTTTACCTCCGGCTCTCCAGCCACTACCGCCAAGCCATCCAGTCTGGTGTGTTGCTGCCCGGCCAGCGCATGCCCTCGGTTCGGGCCCTGACCCGGTTGCATCAGGTCAGCCTGTCGACGGCTGTGGAGGCCTGCCATACGCTGGAGGATGAAGGCTGGCTGGAAGCTCGGCCCCGTTCGGGCTACTTTGTGCTCAAGCGGCGCCGCGTGGACATCCAGCCGCCCAGTGAGCCCGAGGCCGGCCGCAAGCTGGATCCGGCGCAGTATGTCGGCATCCATGACCGTGTCTCGGACTATGTGGCCAAATGCAATGTGTACCCCCTGGTCACCAACTTGGCCGCCGCACATGGCCCACCCGAGGTCTATCCCTCCGAGGCTCTGAAGAACGCGGCCACCCGGGCCTTGCGCAAGCATCCCCACCTACTCGTCAGCGCTGTGGATCTGCCCGGCGATTCACCGCTGAAGACGGTGCTGGCCCGGCGCGCGCTGGCCGCAGGCATGCAGTTGTCGGCCGAAGAGATTGTGGTGACGCACGGCTGTATTGAAGCGCTCAACATCGCGCTGCGGGCGGTGGCGCAACCGGGTGACACCATCGCCGTCGAATCCCCGACCTATTACGGCTTGCTGCAGGTCCTGGAAAGCCTGGGCCTGCGCGCGCTGGAGATTCCCACCAGTCCCAAGCTGGGCCTTTCCGTGGAAGCGCTGGACCTCGCCTTCCAGACGCACGACAGGATCCGGGCCGTGGTGGTCATGCCCAATTTCCACAATCCGCTGGGCAGCGTGATGCCCGACGCCGAGAAGGAAAAACTGGTCGCGCTGTGCGAGCGCCAGCAGGTGGCGCTGATTGAAGACGACACCTACGGCGCGCTGGGCCATGACGACATTCCACTGAAAGCCGCCAAGGCCTGGGACCGCAGCGGCTCGGTGATTCATTGTGCATCGCTGCGCAAGATTTTGGCACCCGGCCTGCGCCTGGGCTGGATGGCCGGCGGGCGCTGGCAGGCCCGCATCCAGATGCTCAAGTACGCGCAGAGCCGCTCCAATGAGGCGCTTGCCCAGATCACCGTGGCCGAGTTCATGGCCTCCAGCGCCTACGACCGTCACATGGTCCGCCTGCGCCGCCTGCTCAATGTGCAGCGCGAGCAGATGGCCGACGCGATTGCGGCGCACTTCCCCGCGGGTACCCGCTTGTCAGTGCCCAATGGCAGCATGATGCTGTGGGTTGAATTGCCGGCGGGAACCTCCGCGCAAGCCGTGTTCGACGCCGCGATCCGGCAGGGCATACGGGTTGCGCCCGGCTCGATGTTTTCCAACTCCAGCCGCTTTGACCACTTCCTGCGCATCAGTTGCGGCTCTCCGTTTTCCAGTGCGGCCGATCAGGCTCTGCGCAAACTGGCCGCCATCGTGTCGGTGCAGGTTCTGGAGCCTCCGGTCTGAACGCGTGTTTATGCGGGGATGCGCATGGTTTTTGCCAAGCCTTTCATCAAGCCTTTTGCCAAGCCCTTTATTTTCTGATGCAGGCAGCTATCGCTTTAATGACAAATGAAAAGAAAAGCCTAATGCGCAGCCTGCTGGCCGCGCTTGACAAAAAACAGGCCCGCACCCACCGCCATGAGCAGGCCGCCAAACAGGCGGTTCTGCACCTTGATGGCGCGGGCATTTTTAAACAGGGGTTGCAGTCTGCTGGCGGCAAAGGCATAGCCATGCATCACCACGGTGTCCACCGCCACCGTGGTTATGGCAATGACCAGCAGCTGGAGCCAGAGCGGGCGGCCCTGGCTGATGAACTGCGGCAGCACGGCCACCATGAAGAGGATGCCTTTGGGGTTGGTCGCATTGGTCAGCAAGCCTGTGAGGCAGCGTTTGCGCGATGACGGAACGCTCGCTTCGGTGGCCGGTGCGCCCACATCATTCGTCATGATGGCGTCCGATGAACGCCACTGTGACCAGCCTATGTACATCAGGTAGGCGGCCCCCAGGATTTTGACAACGTTGAAAGCCAGCTCCGAGGCCAACAGCAGCGAGCCAACACCTGCGCCGGCAACCACCAGGATCATCAGCAAACCGGCCTGCAGCCCGGCGATGGTGGCCTGCGTGCGTTTAACGCCGTAGCTCAGGCCGTGGCTCATGGCCAGGACGGCGCCCGATCCCGGGGAAATCGCAATCAGGATGGAGGCGAGGAAATAGGCGGTCCAGGTGTCAATGGCCATGGGTTTTGTGCGGTGATGAGGGGTCAGGGACGACGCGTACGGAAGCGGTTCGGAGAGGATGGAGAGGCGCGAAAACGCACGCCATCCTACATGCGTCAAGTTTACCCACAGGTATCATGGTTGAATGGCTTCAACGGCATCCTGGCAAGGTCGACTCACGCAAATTGGGCGCGCTGCGCAACAGTGGGTCATCGAATGGTGGCGCCTGATACACCTCGGGGCCCTGCTGTTGGTCCTGACGCTGTCGCCCTCAAGCTACAGCCGGGAAAGTCGGCTGGTGCTGTCACGGCACATCTACCTGAATACAGCTCCTATTCTCTTGTGGTTTACCGTACTGTGCGCGTTGGTGACTGTGGTGCTCACACGCATTGTGGTGGTCACGGCGCTCAGTTATGGCCTGTCGCAATATGCGCTTCAGGTCGTCATCCGTGTGCTGGTGCTGGAGCTGATTCCCTTGACCGCCGCGCTGTTTGTGGCGCTGCGTTGCACCATCCCGGATGGGGCTGAATTGACGGCCATGCAAGCCAGCGGCCAGCTCGACGAAATGCGGCGCCAGGGGGGCGACCCTGTGCGCCGCGAGGTGCTGCCGCGGGTGGTGGCCGGCATGTTCTCGGGCATTACGCTGGCGGCGCTCAGCAGCGTGGTCGCGTTGGTGGTGGCCTATGTGGCGGTGTATGGTTTCACTGTGTCGGGGCTCGCCGCCTACACGCGGCTGTTTGGCCAGGTCTTCAGCCCGGCCGTGACCCTGATCTTTGTCCTCAAGACGCTATTTTTTTGCCTCGCTGTGGCCTTGATCCCCATGGCCTCCGCCCTGTACGGCATGCGCGAGGCGAGCGTGCGCACCAGCGCTGAAATGCGCGGACTGGTGCGCATGTTTGCCGTGATCCTGCTGATTGAAGTGACCTCACTGGTTGGCAACTACTATTGACTCTGGAACCTGTATACCCATGAGCCCACCCCAAGACCCGCTACCTCCGAACGCTCCGCCCGCACCGGCACCGGATCCTGATTCGGTGGATCCCCTCCGGCCGGGGCAGGCGAGCGCGTCTTCACCGGCCCAGGTGGCGAGCCTGGAGTTCAAGGCCCGGATGCTGCTGCTCTTCATGCTGCTGCTGGTTTGCGGCGCGGCCATGTATGTGCTATACGCCCGTGGCGCCTTTGAAACAACCCAGCGGCTCGTGTTGATCTCGGACGACTCCGAGGGTGTGGTCGTCGGCATGGACCTGACCTTTTCAGGCTTTCCGATTGGTCGGGTCAGGCGTATTGAACTCGCGGAAGACGGCAAGGCCCGTATCCTGGTTGATGTAGCCAGCAAGGACGCCCACTGGCTGCGCACCACCAGCGTCTTTACCCTGGTTCGCGGCATTGTGGGCGGCACCAACATTCGGGCCTACACCGGCCTGCTGAAAGACCCGCCGTTGCCGGACGGCGCGGTGCGAACCGTGCTCCAGGGTGACGCCAGTGCGGAAGTCCCCAAGGTCATTGCCGCCGCCAAGGATCTGATCGAAAACCTCAACACCTTGACGGGAAGCACCGGCGCGGTGGGCGCCAGCATGGCCAACCTGCAGACACTGACCGAGCGGCTCAATGGCCCCGGCGGCGCACTGACCGTGATGCTGGGCAGCGAAGCCGAGGCTAATAAACTGCTCGCCACGCTAGACCGCACCAACGCGCTGCTGACCAAGCTCGACGCCATTGCCGCCAAGACCGACACCCAGGTCTTTGGCGCCAACGGCGTGATGCCTGAAACCCGCGCCACCATTGTTCAACTCAACACCATGCTGGGCGAGGCCCGCACCAGCCTGAAGAAGGTGGATGCCCTGCTGCAAGACGCGCAGGCCGTCACATCCAACGCCAAAGAGGCCACGGCCGATCTGGGCGCCTTGCGGGCCGATGTGGAGGCCAGCTTGCGCAAGGTGGACAGCCTGGTCAACGAGATCAACCGCAAATGGCCGTTTGCCCGTGACGCGGAGATGAAACTGCCATGAGTATCGCCATGAGCACCCCCCTGAAATTAACGGCGGCCGTTGGAGCGATTGCCGTCTTGTTGCTCAGCGCGTGCGCCAGCGGCCCGAAGCCGCCCGACTGGCAACTCGAAGCAAAAGGTTCCATGGAGCGTTCCGTGGCCGCTTATATGGAAGGCAATTCCCGTGTGGAACAGGCCGAGCTGGAGCGCGCGCGCAGCCAGCTCGCGCGCACCGGCCGCGCCGACTTGCTGGCCACCGCAGAACTGCTGCACTGCGCCACCCGTGTGGCCAGCCTCGTGTTTGAATCCTGTGCCGGCTTTGAAAAACTGCGCCAGGATGTGTCGGCGCCGCAGCGCGCCTATGCAGATTACCTCGGCGGTCGGGTACAGCCCCAGGACGTCGCCTTGCTCCCGGCGCCACAACGCGCCGCTGCAGTGGGCGATGCCGGTGCCCTGAAGTCCATGACCGATCCGCTGTCGCAACTGGTCGCCGCAGGTGTGCTGCTGCAAACCGGCAAGGCCAGCCCGGCTGTCATCGCGCAGGCTATCGACACCGCCTCGGCCCAGGGCTGGCGGCGTCCGCTGCTGGCGTGGCTGGGCGTGCAGGCGCAGCGTGCAGAGCAGGGCGGAGACCTCGAAGAAGCCGCCCGGTTGCGCAGGCGTATGGACATCGCGCAGCGCAGCGCTTCCGGGGCAAAGGCGCCCGTAAAAGAAGCTGCACAGGAAGCGGCCAAAGAAATACCGAAAGAAAACAAGTGAGGAACACCCGTTGAGCTACACCCTCAAGCTGTACGCCTTCGAGGACGTCTCCCCCGAGGAACTGCAGGCGGCAGAGCGGCGCTTCAGGCAGGCACTGGAGGCCACGCTGGGTGACGCGAGCCTAGTCGCACCCGTGTACGCCGCTTACATGAAGCTCGTGGCGACCTATGGCGAGGCCCCGGCTGAAGATGTCCTGACATCCGCAGAGCTTGAAATCTTCACTCAGTGGCAGGCTGCAGAGTCTGCCGCCATGACGGCCGCCCTGGGGCCCAACCGCTACATGGGCGATGCGCAGTTCGAAATTCGCGCCCTGACTTGAACGCTGCGCGCCCCCCGGGCGCCCGGTTTAAGGCGAGCGGCTCAAACGCGGAGATGCCAGCGCTTGCAACTGGTCGTTGATGGCGGTGTCGATGCCCGGCAAGCGCGCAAGCAACTGGGCTTTGTCCAGTGCCGCATGCAGGTGGCGCAAATCCTTGCTGCTGGTGGTGGCCTTGATCTGGGCCAGCGCTGCGGACGTATTGGCGCTTTTGAGCAGTGCCAGCATCTTGGTGACCCATTCACTCATGGCGGGCCTCCGGTGGGGACTTGGTAAGGTGCGCTTGCATGCAGATGCTCCAGAATGATTTTGCTATTGAAAATATAGCTATACGCCATTGATGCTATTGGGCTTCAGTGGTTTTTTGTCAAGAGATGACTTGCTTTCAAGCTGCATCGTAACGACAACCGGCTAACCCGGCAATGGATCAGGCAATTGATCAGACAATGAATCCGGCAATGGATTAGCGGCCAGAGGCGGATGTGGCTGCGGACTCCAGCGCATCAAGCAACTGGCGCAATCCGGCAATCGCCGGGGCACTGCCGTCCATTTGCGCCCGCACAATCGCACCGTCAACGGCCAGCGCTGCGGCGGCGGCAGCGTCTGCGCGGTCGGGGTTCTCGGGCAGAAGGGCGGTGATGACCTGTCGCATGTCCTGCTTGTGGTTCTGCGCAATCTGCAGCACGCCGGGCAGGCTGCCGCCCACCTCGGCCACCGCGTTGATGAAGGCGCAACCGCGGAATGCCGGTTCATTGAACCACTCGGCCATAGCCTTCCAGAGTGGCTGCAAGCCACCGCCCGGTGCGGCGCCATGGCGCCCCAGTGCATCCACAAACCAGGCCATCCAGCGCTCGTGGCGGTAATCGAGAAAGGTTCGAATCAGCTCGTCCTTGCTGGGAAAGTGCCGATAAAAGGTGAGCTTGGCCACGCCCGACTCGGCAATGATGCGGTCGATGCCGGTGGCGCGCAGGCCGTCGCGGTAAAAAAGTTCGTGCGCAGTCACGAGGATGCGTTCGCGCGCGGGCAGGGTCGAAGCGTCCATCGGTGCATCCATTCAAATAGCGATGAGGGCATTGTAGACAGATCTGTCTACTTGTGTCAAAATTCCAGCAAGTAGACAAGTCTGTCTACTTGCTGTGCATTCAGCTATCCAACTGTTCAAACTCAAGGAGTCCTCATGGAAACAAGGCCACCACTGCCACCGTTTACCTTCGAAACCGCAGTGCAGAAAGTGCGTGCCGCTGAAGACGGCTGGAACTCGCGCGACCCGGAGCGGGTATCGCTGGCCTACACGCCGCAGAGCACATGGCGCAACCGTGCCGAATTTGTCACCGGCAGGGAGGAAATCGTCGGCTTGTTGTCACGCAAATGGGCCCGCGAGCTGGACTACCGCCTCATCAAGGAGATCTGGGCTTTTGCCGGCAACCGCATTGCCGTGCGCTTTGCCTACGAGTGGCACGACGACGCAGGCAACTGGTTCCGCTCGTACGGCAACGAAAACTGGGAGTTTGAAAGCAATGGCCTGATGGCCGTGCGGCACGCATGCATCAACGACCTGCCCATCAAGCCAGCCGACCGCAAGTTCCATTGGCCGCTGGGCCGCCGGCCGGACGACCATCCGGGCCTGAGCGATCTGGGGCTTTGAACAGGCGGGCGGGAGGCGCTGTTTGAAGGTCTCCTGGCCGGGCAGCCACTCCGGCTGGGGCAAACTGTAAAATCTGGCCCCCAACCCGCAGTGCCGCTTACCGAGCGGCCATGGGCCTGCCTTCCTGACCTGAGTGATTGAGCATTGACCGACTCCCGCATCCAGCCGCCTGACCTGGCCGCAGACCCCGCTTCCGATTCCGCTCCCGGGCATTTCCCCAAAATACAAGAGGCCCGCCTGTGGCGCGGCGACGGATGGACGGCGCAAGTCCTCAAGAACGAAGACGACGACGGCTGGGCCGTCGCCATGATCAAGGATGGCGAGCCGGAGCCGGCGCTGGTTGGCCCCTGGACCATGGGGCGCGACAAAAAGAACCCCAAACCGCTTGACGGGCCGGCCTTCAGCACGCTGGTCAAAACCGCCTCGGAATTTGTCCGCAGGCACGAGCAGCAACTGCATGCCACGCTGCACCAGCGCATCACGGTGACGGCAAAATTATCCAGAGTCACCGTCTCGCTCGATATCGTGCCCGATGAAGACAACCCCCATGCCTTGCTCAGCGCCCATGATGAAGGAGGCGAGCAACTGGCGCAGGTCCGTGTGCTGCCGTCCTTCAAGCTCAGCCGCGCCAGCGCGGTGACCTGGGTCGAGAACGACTTTCGCAGGCCGGCTGAGCGGTGAGTACCTTGGCTGACGCATGCGGGATTGACTTCGGAACGTCCAACTCCACCACGGGCTGGAGGCGGCCCGGGCAAAGCGCTCCATCCTCTCTGTTGTTGCCGCTCGAAGACGGCAAGCTGACGCTGCCCTCGGTGGTGTTTTTCCACGCCGAAGATGCCCACGTCAGCTATGGGCGTGCCGCACTGGCGGACTATCTGGCGGGGCATGAGGGCCGACTGATGCGTTCCCTCAAGAGCCTGCTCGGCACCTCGATGATGGACGATCACACCGAGGTGATGGGCCGGGCCTTGCCGTTCAGGGATTTGCTGGCGCAGTTTGTGGGCGAACTCAAGCGCCGTGCCGAGCACGCGGCCGGGCGTGAATTCACCCGTGCCGTGCTTGGCCGGCCGGTATTTTTTGTGGATGACGATCACAAGGCTGACCTGCGGGCCGAACGCACGCTGGAAGAGATTGCCCGCAAGGCCGGCCTGCGCGAGATCGCTTTCCAGTACGAACCGATTGCGGCAGCCTTTGACTATGAGTCGCAAATCACCCGTGAAGAACTGGTGCTGGTGGTTGACATTGGCGGCGGTACCTCCGACTTTGCGTTGATCCGTCTGTCACCCGAGCGCGCCGGCCGCCCGGAGCGGCGCGACGACATCCTGGCCAGCGGTGGCGTGCATATTGGGGGCACGGATTTCGACAAGTACCTGAGCCTTTCCAGCATGATGCCGATCCTGGGGCTTGGCAGCCTGCTGAAAAGCGGCCGCGAAGTACCGTCAGCACAGTACTTCAACCTCGCGACCTGGCACACCATCAACCAGGCCTACAGCAAAAAGTCCTGGTCGCAGATCAGCGACATGCACCGCGAAGCGCGTGACAAGGTCAAGCTGGAGCGGCTGCAGAGCGTGGTCAGGCAGCGCGCCGGCCACTGGCTCGCGCTGCAGGTTGAAGAGGCCAAGATCACCCTGTCGAACGCAGCCGAGGCGCAGATTGACATCGGCCGCATCGCTGCCGGGGAGACGGTGACGCTGCAACGGGCGGATCTGGATGGTGCCATCGAGGGGCTAGTGGCTTCCGTAGCGCAAACCGTGGCACGGCTGCTGCGTGACGCCGGTGTCGCGGCCTCAGGCATTGACACGGTGTTTTTCACGGGTGGCTCCAGCGGCGTACCTTTGCTGCGCGAGAGAATTCTTGCGCTGATGCCCGACGCCCATTGGGTGGAAGGTGACTTGTTCGGCAGCATTGGAGCCGGGCTTGCGCTGGATGCCAGCCGCAAGTTTGCCTAGCAGGGCACCTAAAGCACTGATAGGTCAAGAAGGGCAAGAGCACCTGATCGAGCCCGGAGAGTCCGGAGTTGCGCAGCATTCCTCGCCCTCAAGACTGAACGGGGCTGGTCTCCGCCATTTAGCATAGCAATAGTTTTGTATTGTTATTTGCAAAAAAGAATAGTTAAATATTGCATTTCTAGGATTGATAGATAAAATACTATCCATTACATGGAAAGAGATACTTTTCTATCATGAAAACCCTGTTTGAGGTGGCTACCAGGCTGGAGGCCGAGCGGCAGCGCCTCAAGCTCGACTACCAGGCCATTGCCGAGAAGACCGGGTTGACGTCCCTGTCGGTGCGCAGTGCCTTGCAGGGCCGTACCGCACCGCGAATCACCACACTGATGGCCATTGCCGACCAACTCGGGCTGGAAGTGCTTTTGCTGCCTAAAGTCCTTGCGGCGGGGCTGGAGGCGCCCGCTGGTGCGGGTACTGGAGAGGGCCCTGAGCCGGCGCTTTCCCAGGTTGACCGAATCATTGCGCAAACCCGATTGCGCTCCCAGGCCGGCGCCAAAGGCCCGCTGCCCAAATGAACGTCCTGGCGCTCGATATCTACGTGGGCTCCCTGCGGGCCGGGCTGCTGTTCCAGTACGGCACGGGCAGCACCGCGCTCACGCGCTTCATTCCAGACCCCTCCTTCTGGTCGCGGCCCGACGCGCCGGTGCTGTCGTGGGCCGCCACCGATGACGACCCCCAGCGCCGTGAAATTTTCTGGCGCAGCTACGTCAGCACGCCTTTTTTCAATGCGGAAGGTGGCCGCCTGCCGGCTTTTTTCCAGAACCTGCTGCCCGAGGGGCCGCTGCGCCGCCACCTCGAAGAGCTGCGCGGCTGCGGGCCGGGCGACCACTTCGACCTGCTGGCCGCCTGCGGCACCGACTTGCCGGGCAATGTCTACGCTTACCCCGCCCACCTCGATGCCGACGCGCTCGCTGCCGTGGTGACCCAGCACAACGACGCGCTGGAGATGTCCGTCACGGCCGACCCCTTGCCCGAGGCCACGTCCCTGTCGGGCGTGCAACCCAAGCTTGCACTGGTCGCGCAGCATGGGCGTTATGTGGCGCGGACCCGGGACGTGCAGGGCACGCACATCATTGCCAAGCTGCCGACGGTTGAATATGCCTTGCTGCCCGAGGTGGAAGAGTTGTCGCTGCGGCTTGCGCAGGCCGCCGGCGCAGATGTCTGCGCCGCATGGCTGGCCCCGCTGGAGCAGATCGTGGCCGAGCAGCCCTTTGTGCTGGGCGAGAGCCGGCATTTTCTGGTGGTCAGGCGCTTTGACCGCGGGCCCGGGGGGCACATCCACTGCGAAGACTTCGCGCAGATCCTGCGCATACAGCCCGAAGAAAAATATACGCACCCGGCTGCCACCTACGCCACCATGGCCAGCACGCTGCGCGGCGGCATGGGTCTGGGACAGCGGGGCGAGGCCGCTGCCGAAGAACTGATCCGCCGTGCGATGGTCAACGAGATGCTGGGCAACTACGACGCGCATGTGAAGAATTTCGGGGTGCTCTACCGCGATGGCCGCACACCGGAATTGTCTCCAGCCTACGACGTGGTGGCCTACGCCGCCTACCTGGGGGGACGCGGCCATGCCTTGCGCTTTGTGCCCGGTGGCGAAAAACAGGCGCGGCTCACCCCGCAGACCGTGCGCAGCTTTTGCAACGCCACCGGCATGTTCGAGACCCGCGTGCGCGGCGTGCTCAATGACGCAGTGGGCAAAGCCTGCGCCTCCTGGCCGTCATTGATTGAAGCCAGCAGCCTGCTGGACAAGCAAAAGCACAACCTGCTGCGGCATTTTGAAGCGTGCGACGCGGTGCAGAGCTGGCGGCGCAGGCGCGCAGGCAGTGCCGGCCGCAAGGCTGTGGCACCCTGAAGCTTGCACGGTGCTTGCTAGACAATCTCAAACCCTTGAAATCTGGAGCCCCCCAATGATTTTTGCGCCCGACCTTGCGACGGTTACCCACGGCATCCAACTGGCCGTAGCGCCTGTGTTTTTGCTGACCGCGGTGTCTGGAATGATCGCCGCCGTGGCTGGCCGCCTGGCCCGCATCATTGACCGGGCACGGCTTCTTGAAAACCGGCTGGAAGCGGGCGGCGTTGAGGAGACCCGCGCCATGAAGATGTACGCCGAGCTGCAGCAACTGCGGCATCGCGGATGGCTGGTCAACAGCTGCATTGCCCTGCTGACTTTTTGCGCGATGCTGATCGGCATGACCATTATTTTGCTGTTTTTGGGCGAGACCAGCGAGTTGCCCACGCTCAAGATCGCCACCGTGTGCTTTCTGTCGGGCGTGGTCTGTTTTCTGCTGGCGCTGCTGTGTTTTCTGGCCGAGACGCTACTGGCCACCCAGTTGCTCAAGTTTGCGGAGTTACCTGTCCGGTAGTGCGCCAATGCCAAAATACAAGCATCAAAAAGGCCAGTAGCAACCTGGTCGAGCATTTGCAGGGCAGTGCCTGCGCGAATTGAACCCTTCACAAAACCCGGAACCTGACATGCTGCTTGATGCTGATGACTCCCAACTCGTGCTGGTGGACTACCAGGTCCGCCTGATGCCCGCCATTTTTGAAAACGAACTCGTGATCGCCAACGCCGTGCGCCTGGCCCGCATGGCGCAGACGCTGGAGGTGCCGGTGTGGGGCACTGCGGAAAATCCCGACAGGCTCGGCCCCAACGTGCCCGAGGTGCAAGCGGCCATCGAAGCCGCGGGTGGCAAGACGCTGGCCAAGATGCATTTCAGCGCCGTGGCCGATGGCCTGAGCGACTGGCTGCGACCCCCGGTGCGCAAGGTGCCCGCCGGCGGCAATGCGCGCAGCCTGCCCAAGCATCTTCAAAAAGCCGCGCCAGAGGCAGAAGCCGGGCGCAGCACCATCGTCATCGCCGGCTGCGAAGCCCATGTCTGCCTGATGCAGACCGCGCTGGACCTGCTGGAAGAAGAGTTTGAGGTGTGGGTGGTGACCGACGCCTGCAGCTCCCGCAGCGAGCGCAACCGCGATGCGGCTTTCGACCGGCTGGCGGGCAACGGCGCCGAGCTGGTGACCACCGAGATGGTGGCATTTGAGTGGCTGCGGACTGCGGAGCATCCGGCGTTCAATGATGTGCTGGCGCTGGTGAAGTAGGGCGTTTGCTCAAACGTCAAAGAAAGTTTGTTTTAGCCTCTGCGGATATTGCCGGTTTTGCTACTGAAAATATAGCGAATCAGGCTGGCAGAGCGTCCAGCGGGCTGGCCGTTCCGCTCGCCGCGACCTTGCGCACACGGGCGTACCTCATGAGGTGCAACGGGCGAATGTCAGAGGTTCGCGCGGCTTCAGGCAGCGCGGCCGCATCGGCGGCATGGGTCTTGTCGCGTTTGACGCAGGCACGGATGTACCGGGCGGGCAGCAGCTTCACCTCTATGCTCCGCTCATGGAGTCAGTGGGCCCAGTTGTGTGTGGACCGAGCCGCAAGACACCATGATGAGCAGCCCTGGCTCCGCTGACAAACCAGCGCTCGAACTGGGTGCGCATCAGGCGCTGGGTTTCAATAAGCCGCCAGTGCTCATCGGCCCCAAATGGCAGACAGACATTGCAAGATCGAGGGGAACGGTAGTAGCATTCATATCGGACTCCCGTTGTTGGAGACATTGATCTGCACGCCAATGAGCGCAGCGCCCCAATGTGACGCAGAAAGCAGGGGAGTCCATCAGTCGAGCGGACATCCAACGGTGGGGCACACTGGGGAGCTCCGTCTTGGTCTGTAGCCTCGTTGGCCGCCGCTCACCTCAATTCGTTGAGAGCAACGGTAACTTCAGAGGAGGACGCCATGCAAATACGTGACTGGTTATGTGTCGGGGTTGTCGGGCTGTTCATTGGGGGCTGCGCGGGAATGCTCGGTGGTGTGACCCCGGAGACAAGATCTGCAGTAGCGCCGACGGGCAAGCTCCGGGTCGCATTCCTCTCGGCGCCGATCTATGCGACCAAGGATTCCGCGACAGGCGAGCTCAAAGGTGTTGCGGTCGATCTCGGGAAGGAACTCGCGCGCCGAGTGGGCGTGCCGTTCCAGCCGGTCGTTTATCCCAACCCGCCCGCGCTGCTCGGCGGCGCGAAGTCCGGCGAATGGGACGTTGCGCTGACGGGAATCAATGCCGAGCGCGCGGCGGTGATGGATTTTTCGGCGCCTTACATGGAAGTCGAACAGGGTTACCTTGTTCGCGCCGGTGTCACTATCGCCAGGGCGTCGGACGTGGACAAGGCCGGGATCCGGATCGGGGTACTCGAAAAATCTGGCGCCGACCTCCATCTTTCAAACTCTCTGAAGGATGCGGCGCTGGTCCGCGTCAAGAGCCTCCCCGAGAACTATGCCCTGCTGGATACCGGAAAGGCCGACGTGATTGCCGCTACCAAAACGGCTCTCTTCGAAGGGGCCGCGAGCCGGCCGGGCTCACGGGTTCTCGACGGCCGGATTCTGGTCGAGCCGATCAGCATGGGCGTGCCCAAGGGGCGCAATGCCGCCGCTGCTGTGTACGTCGGCCAGTTCGTCGAGGAGGCGAAAGCGGCGGGGCTGGTCAAGTCCGCGATCGAGCGGGCCGGCCTGCGCGGCGTAGTCGTCGCTCCACTTAAATGAGGCGCGTTCGGGCAGCACCAACGAGGAGGAAGCATTGAGAAGAAATACGCTCATCCCGCTTGAGGCCGCGTCAGGTCGTCCAGCGTCACCCAGCGTCACCTAGCGCGTCACGGGGCACCCGGCTGAAGCTGATTTTGATGCGACCATATCCTGGGCAATGAGGGCAGCGTTTCTGGGACACGTCAACTCACCAAGGAGATCTTGAAAATGGAAACTGCAACAGAACTTACAGGGCGCCTCGATACAACGGCGCTCGAGCAAAAGGTCAAGGCGATGTATCGTGATGTAGCCCTCAATCCACGGGGCGAGTTTCACTTCGAAATGGGACGTGCGCTTGCGGAGCGGCTCGGCTATGCGCCCGCCGACCTCGATGCCATCCCGAGCGAAGCCATAGATTCGTTTGCGGGCGTGGGCTACTACTTTGACCTCGCCCAACTGAAGGCAGGCGAGACGGTGGTCGATCTCGGCAGCGGATCGGGGATGGACAGCTTCATCGCCGCCGGCAAGGTCGGCAAGACTGGCACCGTGATCGGCGTCGACATGACCGACGAGCAACTCGCCAAAGCGGATCGCCTGCGCGCCGCAGCGGGATTCGGCAATGTCGCCTACCGCAAGGGCTACATCGACGCGACCGGACTTGCTGACGCGTCGTGCGACGCGGTCATCAGCAACGGCGTGATCAACCTCGCGCCGGACAA
Organism: Polaromonas sp. JS666; assembly: GCF_000013865.1. NCBI lineage: Bacteria > Pseudomonadati > Pseudomonadota > Betaproteobacteria > Burkholderiales > Comamonadaceae > Polaromonas > Polaromonas sp. JS666. The sequence continues at coordinate 2,784,618 of NC_007948.1, read as the reverse complement.
AAGGACGGTCTTTCGCGAGGCCGCGCGCCTGCTCAAGCCGGGAGGGCGGCTTGCCCTCGCCGATATCGTCACCGAAACGCAGTTGCCCGAAGGCATCACCTGCGACACGACGCTCTGGGCCGCTTGCATCGGAGGCGCGATGCAGGTCGGCGATTACACCTCGGCGATCGAGGCCGCGGGGTTGCGAGTGACGCAGGTGAGGGACAACCCGCAGTACCAGTTCATTTCGAAAAATGCCCAAGGTGCGACGCGAAAATACGGCGTGAAGAGCGTCTCGCTCGTCGCGACAAAGGATTGAAATCGCAGCCGCCGGGAATGCGGCTTTGCCGCATCTCCCGCCAATTTGGCTGCAGCCATTCCCTGCGGCTGGGCGCGCTTGCGCTTCGTCCCGATGACGCCGAACCATCGAATGCTCCGGCCTCGTACGAGCGTCGCTCGTGCCGCCCGGTGAACTGCGTCGTTGGCGTCCCATGAGCAATGTCGACATAGCTGTTGGCGCATTCCGTGCATGGCAGAGGTGCGCTTGGCGAGATCGTCTCCGATGGTGATAATTCCCATGATCGCCCCGTCCGAAGGCGTTTGGTGAAGGGCTTCAGCTCTCCACCGTGGCACTTTGATGTCGTAAGCCGTAAACCGCAAGTCTCGCGACGCGCGGCTGGCTCGGGACGGGGAGGGCTCTTTCGCCCGTCAGGCGTCACGACCCGCCGATCCGCGGCTACAGGTGAAGGAATTCACAATGAGCGTTCAACTTGACCACGCGATTGTTCCGGCCCGGGACAGCAGGGCTGCTGCTGAGTTGCTGGCTGCTTTGCTGGGCGTGCCGTGGGCGGAGTCCGGCGTCGGCCCGTTCTACCCGGTTTATGTCAACGAAGGCTTGACCCTGGACTTTGACCAGTCCGACGGCTCCTTTCCCATCCTGCATTACTGCTTTCGCGTGAGCGAGGCCGAGTTTGACGGCATTCTTTCAAGAATCAGGGCCAGCGGTATCGCGTACAGAAGTACCCCGCACGGCCCGGTTGATATGCAGGTCAATACCCAGCATGGCGGCCGGATCGTCTATTGGAATGAGCCGGACGGACACGTGTGGGAAGCCCTGACGGTCAGCTACGCCCGGCAGCCGGGGAAGGAGACCGAAGGTGGCGCCTGACTCCTTCGCCTGGTGGAGACCCGCCAATTGGTTCGCCCGGTCTGACCATGCGGGCGTTTTCTCGTGCCTGACCGATGATGTGGAATGGATCATTCCGGGCGCGGTTCACCTGCGGGGAAAAGCGCCCTTTGACAGGGAGATCGAGAACGATGCATTCGTGGGAAGGCCAACCATAGGAGTCACTCGCCTGACCGAAGAGGGTGACGTCGTGGTGGCGGAGGGTACTGTGCAATGCGCCAGGAGGGATGGGGGTGTTCTTGACGCAGTTTTCTGCGATGTTTTTGAAATGCGGGGCTCAATGATTCAGCGCCTGATATCGTATGTAGTCGAACTGAAGGCGTGAGTAGCGTCTGACCTGACTGGGGCATCCCATGAAGTCTGGCGACAGTGCGTGATCGTTTTTTTTGGGGACGGTTTTTTTGTGCTCAGGTGCGAGGGGAAATCGTCAATGGCCATGCATTTCCCTGGTGGCCGTTTCCCTTCGCTGGCGTGAAGGCACGCCGCGTTGAAACGGGGCCGATCTGCCTGAAAGGGGTAGGGCGCCTGATGGCTGACGGTAGTACGGTAGTACGGTAGTACGGCCAGCCTCCTGGATTCCTTTGCGCTTCGAACGCCCTCACCACAGCGGCTTGCTGAGCCGCTGCGCGAACGAAGAGAACATCAGATTGAAGCTGATGCTGACTCTCTCGTCAGCGCTCCCGTTGGCATCGACGGAGTGCTCCAGGTAGGAGGGGAACAATAAAAGCGTGCCCTCGCGCACCTGGACCACGACCTGGTCCGTGTTCTGCGCCGTGAGTTCGGTGACTGGCGGCCTGATGACGTTGGCCTGTTTTCTGGGGTCGTGGAAGTTAATGGTGTTGGCACCTTCGCCGGTGCGGACGTAGTAAACGCCGCTGAGAAAATTGTTGGGGTGGCTGTGCAGCTTGTGGGATGCGCCGGGTGCCAAAACGGTGGCCCAGCAGCCGGTGATTTCGTAGTCCGCAGCGCCAATACACAGGAATCGGAGAACGCCCGCCGCGCAGTGGTCGATGCACGAGACGAGTTCGCGCATGGCCTCGTGTTGGTGGAAATCCTGTACCGATTGCCAGCCCTGGCCCGCCTCAAGCGGGGGCGCACCCTGCCTCATGTCGGCCAGCGCTGCCAGGATTTGTACGCGCATGGCATCACGCAGGCGTGGCTCAATCTGGGTCTTCCAGACCAGGCTGGGAAACATCGAAATGACTTCCGACGCCTCTGACCACTGACGACTGTTTTTGCCCATGGGTCAACGCTCCAGAAGAACCGGGCCCGGCGTCACGAAATCCGTGGCGCGCGTGCGCAGAGGCAGCGCAGAGCGCTACCGCTCTTCGCTCTTATTTCCCCTTGCTTCATCATAGTCCGTTCACCTGACGACCGCGGTCGTTGGGAGTCTGCTTTCTGGCCGCCAGCCGCCACTTGACTCATGCAGTGGGCTTGCGCACGCCAACTGCATGCCAAGTCAGTGCCTTGCATTTACCCGGGAAGCGGGCGTAGGATGAATGTGTCCGTGCCACTTCCTTCAGGAGGCACCATGACCGAACCGGACTTCTCTGTCCTGCGCCAGTCCATGATCGCGGAAATCGCCGCCAAGACAGCTTTTGTCAGCACGCAGTTGGGCAAAGCGGTGCTGGATCCGCGGGTCATGAACGCCATGGCCAAGGTGCCGCGCCACGAGTTCGTTCTGCTCGAACTGCGGCCCTACGCCTACGCCGACACGCCCCTGCCAAGCTGCTTCGACAAGACAATCTCGCAGCCGTTCATCGTCGCAGTAATGACCGACCTGCTTGAGCTGCGCCCGACCGACACGGTCCTCGAGATCGGCACCGGGCTTGGTTACCAGACAGCCATCCTGGCGGAACTTGCGCAGCACGTTTACAGCATTGAAATCATTGAAGAGATGGCTGTGCAGGCTCGGCAACGGCTGGCCCGACACGGTTATACCAACGTCGATATCAAGATTGGCAACGGCTGCGGCGGGTGGCCCGAACACGCGCCGTTCGACAAGGTGATCGTCACGGCGGCGCCCGATCTGATCCCGCCACCGCTCATCTACCAGTTGAAACCCGGCGGCAAGATGGTGATACCCGCCGGTCTGCCCAACGATCAGCAACTCATCCTGGTCGAGAAAGACGCCAGCGATGCGGTATCGACCAGGGATATCCTGCCGGTGCGGTTCTCGCTGCTCGAGGATGCCGAGCCCGGCTGATGCTGGGGCCGACAGAGCCCGGGACACCTGCCAGGTCAGCCGCCGCTGCCGCCACTGCCATAGGGACGGGTGAGTATCTCGAGGTTGTGGCCGTCAGGGTCGCTCCAGTAGACACCGCGGCCGCCATCGCCGTGGTTGATCTTGCCGGGCTGGTGATGGCCGGGATCGGCCCAGTAGGGGAGCCCGCGCTCGCGGATGCGTCCGAAAATCTCATCGAAGTCGTCCTCGCTGACGAGAAAGGCGTAGTGTTGCCAAGCGATGTCGCCATCGACACGCATGAAGTCGAGGGTGACGCCGTTGTCAAGCTCGACGCCGTGGAACGGGCCGAATATGACGGGCGCCGGACGGTCGAGAATTTCGGCCAGGAAGGCCGCCGACGCCTGTGGGTCGCGGGCCGGAACAATCGTGTGATTCAGCTGAATGGACATGGTCCTCCTCGAAGTCAGGCAAGTGGTGCGGTCCCTTGAGGGACGTCACCCATGCTAAGCCCCCAACCCTGCTTGGGGTCAAGCGCGGAGCAGAGTCCCCCCTGCGCGCAAAGTGGGTGTGCAAGGGTAGCGGCCTGAATGACCGCTTAGGTGTGTGGGTGTCGAACGGAGAACCTGGCAGATTCCGGCTGGGGGCGAAAGGCAACTTCCGACCCCGCATTAGCCGGTCAACGCGTCCCGCTTGAGTGCCCGTAATGCAGCGTGTCCGGTCGATCGCGGTCGGCGGCTGAGCTCACGGTCTCGGCTCCTTTCTGGTCATTCAGGCACCCAGGCGATTGCGGCACTAATGGCTGGTCCCAAGGTACTGCAGACATAGCCGGTCGCCGGCGCCCGGCAAAGCTGCTCCAGGACGGCAGATCAATCGCGGCCGACGCCATTCGAAGTCGAAGGCCGATCGAATGTCCGCTGGTCAAGGGCTCCAACTGGAACTGCCGACCCTGAGCGGGCATTCGCGCCCGCTGATTGAACACCCCAAAGCGGTCGATCGTTAGGTGAAAGTGCCAACGAAAACGAGGCAAGCTCCGCGTCCGTCGACGGACCTGTTGGGCAGGCAACCAACCTCTTAAAGGCTTTAATCGGCGACCAGCTGTTTGGTCGCTCATTGCGCAGGGGCCCTCTTCGAAGTCATTTCGACGCTTGCGGCTCCGGCGGGCTCGCCTCCCGGAGGACAAACTTCTCCATCGAGACGGTGTAACCGCCCGTCGCGGCATCGTGACGCACGCACGAGACCGTCGGATAGAAGCCACGCTGAGCCACCGCCCGCGGCGCCTTGATGGGCACGCAGGTGTTCGGCTTGCGGAGCAGATGCGTGCGCGTCACCATCTCCTCCCAGAAGATCACGTGACCGTCGAAGACACCGTAGATGAAGCTCCGAGTGAACGGCTGCTTGCTAAACTCGGGGCCGGTCAGGTCGATCAGGTGATTGCCCATCGCCGGGACCACCGCGTCGACGTCCTTGAAGTCAGGATGCATGTAGTTGGCCGGCACCGCCTTCTTGCCCATCTGGAACTGGTCGCAGCGCACGAACTCGGGCCCACACGGACCAGGCTCGATGGAAAAGATCTTCGCGATGGGCGCCATCTGGAAGTGCACGTCGAAGTGCGGGACGTCGTAGATGCCGGGCGGAATGTGGCCGGCCGGATTCCAGTTCAAGAGCACCCACTTGAACGGGAAGTCGGCGCGACGGACGACGGTGTCCGGCAGTGGGATCACGTGCTCGTAAGTGTGCTGGCACTTGGTCTCCGCGGAGAGCTTGCCTTCCTTGTCGCGATTGAAGCACCGATGGTTGTCGGAGCCGCTCGGAAGCCCTTCGAGCGCCGCCGCCGACCAGTGGACGCCGATGGCGGCGGGATTACCCTGGTCGTCGAACTCGGCGTAGCTCGAGACCGTGCCGTTGCCGAGCGGCAGCTGCCAGCCCTGTGTGCGTGCTGCCATCCGGGACGCGCAGCCGGAAAACACGAGCACAATAACCGCGAGGAAAGGAAGCATCCGAGACATCATGGCGTGGTCCTCCTGTCTTTCGTGTGGCGGGATTGCATCCTGGTCAATTCAGCCGGCCGGCTTACCATATGATGATGGCTCTCACGCCGTGCTCATAGTAGCGCCGCTCACTGGTCTGCGTCAACGTAAAAATGACCGGACCACCACCTCTTGCGGCGAAGCCGCCTCCTGCAGGTGTGGGTCCGTGTCGATTGACAAGTTGGAGCGCTCAGCCACGATAGACGATCGCATCTGTGAGCGCCTTTTCGACCGGCAAAATGTCGTCAGCCCTCACACTCACGAGAACCGGCGTTTCGCCGGAAGACGTCGTGAGAACGAGCTTGTACTGATACTTCGTTTCAATGTTCCATAGCGGACCTTCGGGAAGGTCGGCTTGTGGCCGTCAGCCGTGGTTCCCCATGTTGGCCGAAAGCAGCCTTTGGAAGATCAGGCTCTCGCCGCGTAGGGCAGCTTACGGGCGCGGTAGCGACCTCACACTCTCGGCCAGAAGGAGACTTTCGGAGGTCTCCTTCAAAGCGGACGCTCACGAACTGCGACGCCGTGTTGCTCGCGAAGCCGCGCTGGTTTGCCAGCGCCATCGAGGCAGGCCAGAAGATCGAGGACTTCGCCGTCTAATGCCTCTGTCCTTCGAGGACGATCGCGTTGGGCCTTGAACGCTATTCCCGTGACGAAGCGCCCCTCGACTGAGCCTCGCCATCGTTGGGAGGAGGCTTGAAGCCTCTGCGCGCATTGACGAGGATGGTCAACGACCCCGCGATGGCCTCAAGTTGTCGGCGCCCCTCAGCCGTGAGGCTTACGTAGACACCTTCGCCCCAGATGACGTCGTCGTCGACGTCGACCGGGCCGCCGTCACGCCACCACACTATCCGCGCCATCAGGTCGCCGCTCCCGTCGACATAGACGAGCCAGTTGTTTTCGTGGGAGTGCCAACCAAGGCGTCGTAGCCAGTATGGGCAGATCACAAGCTGGTACCGAGGTACCAAGGACATGACGCTATCGGAAAAGCGGCGTACGATCGTCGGCGCAGGGTCCCTGGTCATAGCTTTGACTCCGTCAGCCCATCTCGCCCGCGGCAGAAGTTCAAACCATTCCGCTAAGCTGTCACGAACACCGACTTCCAGGAATGGCGCGCGCAATCGCTCGAGCCTGTACTCACGGAACGCATTGCGAACATAGAACGCGCAGACTTCCGCGATGACGGTGTCACCGCCCGCCGTCCATCGGCGGACGTCCCCGGTAACGCCTTGCAGCCATTTTTCGACGACCTCCCCCCAACCAGAGGTGTCCTCGGAAGGCCTGAGCAAATAGGGTGGTCTTGGCAACGGAGAGGGCACGAGCAGACGAGGAGCGGGGAACCCCATGTGATAGAGCAGGGCCTGTACTGCCCTGTAGTCGATCAAGCCAGCCCGTCGCAGCTCACCCGCAACGTAGCGCAGCGCCCGACCTGCCACGACGGCATGCGGCTTGTTGAACGTCATTTTCATGTCCAGACGGCGCAGTTCCGCCTGCAGCCGGTCTGTGGCTGGCTGACCAAACGCTTCCAAGCCGCCCCATTGATCGATCAGCATACTGCAGCGATATCGAACGTGTTCTTCAGACACGCCCGACTGGGCCAAGATGTTGACCAGACCCTCGAACGGGAAGGTCCAGCCGAAGGGGCTCTCCACGAGCATGGCGCCCGAATCTGGATCGACGAGTTGAGGTGGCTCCGATGCCTCGTCGCTCTCGTTTAGGACAATGCGATAGAACGCAGGCAGCTCGCCGCGTGTTATTTGCGCTTGGCGTCCCCAGCGACTCGCAAGGATTGTCGCGGGCTCAGCCACGGCATAGTCGGGATGGTCCGCCAGCGCGACAATTTCGTCTCGCAGCATATGCTCCAGGGAATCCGTTGTATCCAAGAGAAGTAGCTGGATCGCCTCCGCGGGGTCGTCATTTTTGCCGGCGAGGAGCAGCCGCACCAGTTTTTCGAAGACCAGGCCCCCGCCAGACAGAGCATTGAGGTGCAATGCACCGACTCGTACGTGGCGACGAAGCTCAGGCAATGGCAGGCCCGCTGCCCAACGGAAGAGTTCGGCAAGGGCATCCTCGTCACTCAGGGACGCCTGCGCATCACTTTCGAACTGCCGGCCAAGGGTGTGCTCGCGCGTGGTGCCAAGCTGTTCGGCGAGCCAGTTCCACATGGCCGGCCAGTCCGGCGCTTCTGCAATGGTTGGCACGATGTTGTCCAACTCAAGCATGACCGAGGTGATGGACTCCCTGTCTGCCGCCAGCGACGCGGCCAGGTTCTCATATGCCTCCCGCTTTACGGCGGAACCTTCCATCCGCACGCGCGCCCGAAAGTAGCGCAATGTGCTGCCCCCGGTCCACTCGGTCCAAGTCGCTCGATCATCTGTTTCAGTGGCGTAGTCATTTATCAAGCGCTTTGCCACCTCGGTTTGATCCGCATCGATGGCCAAGGTGATGAGGACAAATCGTGCACGAGAGTCTCGCCCGATCGATGGCCAGCGTTCGAAAACTTCCATTGCCTGGGCAAAACCGGCCTCAGGTGCCAATCGATTGAAGGCACGGTTGGCCTCATAGCCGAGATCCTTTGAAGCTCCGTCACGTTCAAGGTGAACCTTCAGCTCGGCGAGTGTGGTCACGTCGTCATAACGCGACGGAGTGTAGGAGTGTCGCGGAGGCGGTGACTCGGCTTGCCAGCGTAAGACAGCTTCGTCCAGCGTGCCGTCTGCGCCTTCCTTCTTCCGAGCAGCGGTCCTGAGTCGCTCGAGCAAAGCGACACGCTCATGCGCGCGGGACTCGGCCTCGATTGCCGCTCTCAACGCTGCGACCACCTCTGGGGCATCTTCTTTGGTAGATGCACCGACTGCAGCGTCCAAGAACTCACCCAAACGCTCTTCGCGATAGTGAGGCTCGATGTAGTAGGGCAGGGCAAGGGCACACCACGTGACGACGCACGCTTGAACTCGCCCCGGCCGCCTTCGCACCATCCCCTGCAACAGCGCGTTCGTGAGAGCGGCCCAGCCAGTCGTTCCCGACTCGACTAGAGCTCTTGCCGCAGCCAGTCCGAATCCAGGGTCGAATATCGATGCCTCTGTCATCAGTCGCGAGGCGATGCGGTACGCAGCGCCACTGCCTTCGGTACGCATCATTCCGTCGATCTGACGCAGCAGAAAGGCGACCCGTTCAGCTCGGCGTGTCGGGTCAGCGGCATTTGCAGACTCGAGCACTTCCATCCACGTCACATATTGCGGGTCCTTCTTCGCAGCTAGCGCGTAGCCCAGTGTTTCGGCAGGTAGCCGAGAGAGGAGCTCTCGTGCGCGTGGCACGTTGCCGACTCGAGCGAAGCAAGCCGCCAGAACCGCCAAGCTATCCAGTTGCATGGATGGGGTGTCTTCCACCAGTTGCTCGACAAGCGGTTCCAGCCTGCGTGATGCCTCCTCGCTGTCGCCGTTGACCCGGAAGACCTCGACCGCGACCTCTCTGCGAAGGCTGTTGCGGCGCCCCCTGGTGGCGTTCGGAGTCGCGAACGCGCGATCGAACTCTGCCAATACGGCCAAGAACTCGTTCTGCCCGCAAAGCGCCGCAGCCTGGATCAACGCCTTGCCAAGCACCGGAGTGGCTACCGAAATCTGATACATCGCATAGTGCTCGTCACTGGCTCGTGGTTGGGCCTGCTCAAGATATCCAAGCGCTGCGCGGGCGGCGCGAGCAATCTCGCCGGAGGCGATCGCGCTGGCCTTGACGCGAGCCTTGCCAAGCAGACTTCCGATGGCATTTGCGTGCAGTTGAAGCGGACGAAGTACCGCGCGCTTGGATGCTGAGACTGCCGCGACCGACAGGCCCAGCATCGCGGCAAGTTCGGCGTGCTCAAGCACTGCGCGCGCCGTGTGTTCCGACAAGGCATCGTCCGTCTGGTTATCCATCTCAGCCACCGTGGGCACAACCAAGCCATCGAATATCGTGCGCGCGATCTCGGTGTCGCCGTGAACGGCCGCGACGATTCCGATACGACGACGCCAAGAATTCGGTACATCTGCGAAGTGCTCATGCGCCAGGGCCTTGCGCAAGAGCCCCATCGCCTTGGCAGGCGAACCCGCCCTCGCTGCACTCAGCGCGGCGTGAACAGTCAGGGCAGTGGCAAACTCCCGAGGGGCACCGTACAGGCGACACACTTCCTCGGCGTCGCTGTCTGGACGGGACGTCACGACGGCCATCACAACCCCGTAGCGAAGTTCTCGAGCTAGCTCGGCATTGGGGGCATCGTCCTGCTCCACGCCGGGGCGTATTGCGGCCTTCGCGAGGCGATCGATTGCCAGGTTGATTTGGTCAGCGTCGCGAAAGTTAACGACACGCTGCGCCCATTGAGTCAACTCCGAGGACTGGTGGTGCAGGTCGTGCCCCTGCAGTTGTCCACTAAGAAGTTGTTGCAGTGGCTCGAGCTTGTCGAAAAGCCCACGCGCACGGGCGAACTGGCCCCGAGCAATTAGCGCATCGACGACCTTGTAACCCTCGGCTCCAATCTCCTCCGCGAAAGCCTGGGCGCCGTCGAGGTCCTCGATTGCCAACAAGGCATCGACGATGGCCGGCGCCTGTTCCAGTGCCCCTGAGCGCCTGCCGATCTCATCTCTGGCCAGCAACAGCCGGAAGACGACGACTGGGTCGTAGATCTCCCTAGCCGCCGCGAAGGCCAGCCGGATGTCCGCTACCAGTTCGGTGAACGATCGTCCCTCTGCGAGTTGCTGCCGAAACCGTGCCGGCAGAGCTAGCGCCAGTACCTCGGCGTGCCTACTGGCGCGCGCAAGGTAACGCAGCTCCAGCCAACGTTGAGTGGTTGTGGGGGGCGCCTCGCTGGCAAGCTTGGCCAGTTCGCCGTACACCTGACCGGAGTACGAGGGGTCCGGTTTTCCGAATCTCATTCGCGGCTTGCGGAGAATGAACAGCCGGAAACTATTGTGAAAAGTACTCCACCCTTGTGCAGTGTCGCTTAGGAGATGTTTCGTCGACCTCAGGGCGCGCTCGATGGCGTGCTCGGGGATAGCTCTGGCGAGTAGATCCAGTGGCATCGGTTCCTCGGCTCGAGCGATGTACCCCAAGACACGCTGCGCCTCCTCGTCGTCGCTTATACCCCGCCAAGCCGATTCATAGACGGTCTCAATGTCACCCTCGAAAGTCAGGGAGCCGCCCAATAGTGCATCGCGGCCAGAAGCGTCAGCATCGCGAAGCGCCTCGAGCAAGTAGCGGGTCACCAGCGGATGGCCATGCGACAGTTCGAACACCGCTTGACGAGAGACGTTCGGATCAAGCCCCACCAGATCGGCCATGCGATGCACCGCTTCGGGTCTGAGCGGCGTCACCAGAACCTTTCGCCTATCGGCGCCTGCCTGGTCCTGCACGGCCGCCTTAAGGTCCTGCAGGTCGAGACGCTGCGTCCCCAGAATAAACAGGACACCTTCGGGAATGGCAGTCGGGAGCGGTAGCTCGGCGAGAAACGATCGTTCCGGCCTTTCCTCGCGCGGAACGTGATCCAACCCGTCAACGACGATCAACGTGCGCACGCCTTCCCGCTGGAACCGCTCGCCCGCTTGTCGCAAGAGCGTGCCGAACTGGCCTCGTCGCTCATGCAGCGAGATGTCCCGGAATCGAATGCCTGCCAGGCCGCTGCGTTTGAGTTGAGTGCTGATGTCCTCGAGGAAGTCGTCAGCCTCGCCTCGTCCGACACCCTGGCCGACACCCGGCACATAGGCGAGGTAGCGGACCAGAAACACCCCGCCTTCGGCTTCGATGGATGTCTGCAAGAGCGTGGACTTGCCTGCGCCTGGGGGGCCTACCAAAGAGATGTAGCCGCTGGAGGCGCTCCGGATGGCGCCTCGCAGGGCTTCCTCGGTCTCCACATTGCGTTGAACGTACGCCCCGATGGGAAACTGATGCACATGGCGAGCGATCGCAGTGTCTCGCCAGTCCAGGTCACGCAGCAGCTCGGCACGCGTCCAGTGATCCTTTTCGCGCCCATCGGCTACAAGCTTTGGCAGCAGCCTCGCGATCTCGCTGGCGAGTCGAACGCCGTCTGGCGAAAGGTTGTGAGTGCGCACGAAGTCGGCTGCTGCACCGTGAAGCAACCGAAACCCCTGCAAGAAGGCTTCGAAGCCCGGTTCGTCGAGTCCGCTGGCAGCGACAAGGGTGTCGATGAAGGGCTGCCACTTTGTGGTCCGCCACTCGGCAAGCGTCCGCCGTGGATGGGCCTCGAACTCTACCAGGAAGGCGGCGCTGTGGTTCCCGGCTCCCTTGACCAGAACATCGGTGGTTGATGGGTAGTCATTCGTGACCAGGCGAATCTCGACTGTCTCGTCGGGATGACTTTTTCTCAAGAATTGCCACGCGGCGGCGAGCGGCTTCAGGAGACCTTCCGCCCCCATCAGGAGCGTCTGCAGTCGGAACCTGTCAGCGAACTGTGAAGTCTTGAACTGGTGACCCACCACTCGACCGGTAAGGCCCAGAACCAAGTCGTCCGCGATGCCGGCCGCCCTGTCCGCGAGGCCCACCCATTGTAGATCGCCGCTGTCCAGACCAGCATATATTGCAGCCGCGGACGCCTCGTACTGCCGACCGTAGCCGCGTTGCGCTCGCCGCTCGCCTTCGCCGGGCGGGACCGCTGCCTGGGTTTTCTTGGCCTTGGCGATGGGACGACGTTCCTTCTTCATTTATGGCTTGCGAGCGGTTCGGCAGCGGACGTAGGTCGGTGCCAATATGCTGCTTGAGTGTTACGGTACATGGCATTCTCCATGAACTGCCCCTTCGACAGGGCGAAGACCGCGACGGAGACGCAGTAGGGGTTCGATCAGCTTCGTTGAATTCGAGCCCTATGCTCCCGAACTTGGCAGCCACGTCGCCTTCTTCTAGGTCAAGCCGGCCCGTGGTCGATGAGGATTGAGTGGAATCTCCCCGGAGGCTGAGTCGAGCAGCCCGGACGCTTCGTTTGTGATCGCCTGCGCCTCGAGACGCTCGACGGCGATACGTCCGCTCTGCACCTCAAGATCGGTCTGCTTTGGGTCGTCAGTACCAGTTCGCCGCTTCCGAACGCAGCCGTTCGCCTTCGGCATTCCCGGCACGACCACGCATGCAAGGCTGTCATGCTCTCGAAGCGTCTTGCGAACGGCAGGTTTCAAGGGTGAACCGGTCACTGGCCGCGAAATCCGCCACCGGCAGCTTTCGGAAATAGCCGTCATTCGCTAGGCCAATCTCGACCGACAGCAGCCAGTTTCTAGCAGGCATTCGTTGACACACGTTTTACCATTGGGTGTCAGTCGAAATAGCCCGGTGGATCACGCGCTACTCCAGCAGATCAAGCGTCCTCGCATCGCCTTCCCCGTCGAAGTACTTTGCCAGCGCCCGGTTAAATACCGGCTCTTGTGGTGCCACCTGCGCAAACAGCGTCATGCACGATCGGAACTTGAGGTCGTCCGGCGAGCGGAAGATTTGCAGTGCCGTCCGGCCTTCCACGGCCACGACAAGCTCGCTGCATTCCTTCAGCCGCGGCCCGAGCACAGGATGCTGCCAATAGGCCTGTGCCTCGACCCTGGAGGCGATGCCGTAGTGCTGCGCGGTGGCACTGCGGCCCAAGGCCTTGAACTGCGGAAACACAAACCACATCCAGTGGCTGGTCTTGGCGCCGGCCGCCAGCTCGGCGCACACCTGGGTGTAGACCGGGTCTTGCGCCAGGACGAAGCGCTGCAGGTCGTGAAGGTCGGTCATGGTGGGCAGTGCCGGGATTTTACGGTTGCGACTGATTGACAAACTGCAGCGCCGCCAGCGGCGGCAAATCGCGCGACACACAATGCCAGGCCTCGCCGGCGTTGGCGCTGAGCCAGAGCCCGCCGGTGGTGGAGGCCATTGCCAGGGTCTGGCCGTCGTTCGTGAGGTCCAGCGCATGGCGGTAGACCAGGTGGTAGGCCTGGCGCTGCGGCAGGCCCTCGGTCAGCACCTTGAAGCTGGCGCCGCCGTCGTCGGTGCGGGTGACCACCATCTGGCCGTTGACTGGCACGCGCACGGCGTCGGCCTGCGCCGGCACAAACCAGGCGCGCTGCGGGTTATGCGGGTCGCAGGCCACGGCAAAACCAAAGCCCGAGGGCTTCGGTGCGGCAATGGCCTGCCAGATCTGCGCGCCGTCGGTGGAGCGGTAAATGCCGCAATGGTGCTGCACCCACAACACCTCGGGCTGGGTCGCGCACTGCACCATGCGGTGCACATCCTGGATGTTTTCGTCATACGCGCCTTCTTCGGGCATGTAGTCGGCCCGCATGCCGGCCGCCGTCAGCGCCCAGCTCGCGCCGCCATCGCGCGTTTGCCAGACGCCACCGCATGAGACGGCCAGGGTCAGGTGCCGAGCATCGCGCGGGTCCACCAGCACGGTGTGAATGCCCGCATGGTCATAGCCGCCGCCCAGCCAGCCCTGGCGTTTGGGGTCCTCCCACAAGGCGGTGTTCAGCGCCCAGCTCGCCCCGCCGTCTTCGGATTTGAACAAGCCTGCTGGAATGCAGCCGGCCCACAGCGTGCCGGGTTGGTTGGCGCCGCCGGCGGCCAGCGTCCAGATCAGGTCTACGCTCCAGGGCGTTTGGTCGTCTGCCCAGGGGCCCTGTTCGGGTTTGGGCGGGAAAGCGGGGGCGGTAATTTCCTGCCAGTTCGCGCCCTGGTCGGTGCTCTTGCGCAGCTTGACGCCGAAATGCCCCATGCGCAGTGCGGCGTACCAGGCGCCATCGCGCGGGTCGGCCAGCACCTGGGTGACCGGGTCGCCGGCAAAGTGGTGCGACTCGATGCCCCAGCGTGCGCCTTCGCCACGGATGACAAACAAACCCTTGCGGCTGCCAGCCAGCAGTGTGTGCATGATGTGACTCCTTGGTGTGCAACCTGACGCCGCCGGTCAATGCCTGGATGACCAGCACGCGATCCCCGGCTTCAAGCTCCCCGACTACAAGCGGCCGATTCAAATGGCTGCGGCCCGGCACCGTCTGCCGGTTTACGAACGCGGCCACATGCTTGCGCACCGCGCACTGGTCGTCAAAGACATGGTGCGCCAGCTCGGGGGGCGCTGCTCATGGCGGCGCAGGCCGGGGGCGAATTCCACGGCGACGATCAGCAACACAGCGGCTCGGCGCCGGACAACCGGTTTAAAAAGTTTCGGGAAATTGTCTGGCGCCAGTTTGGCCCCGTCAAGTTGCTGAAGGGCAGCGGTACACATTGCAACATTGAGGCCTATGGGTGGTAGTTGGCCTCAGATATCCACCATAGCGCCATAGCGGCCAGGCAAGCTGTGGGCCCCTGGAGCCTGTCGGACCGGGGGCGTCAAAAGCGTTCGTAGCCAGAATCGCTCCCAGCGAGGCCAGTTTTGACCGGATTTGGAGCCGACAACTCCCAAGGTCGACAGGCTCCTCGGCTGGTCGAAGCGCTGGATTCCAGTCAGATCTTTTTTATTTTTTTAAGAACAAAATGGCTTTGGCTAAATAAATACGAGAGCAGGCCGCTATTGATTTGATAGTTTTCAAGGGGAACCGCGCCGTGCCATGACTGCTGCCGTCAGCTTGCCGCAAGCCCGTTATCCATAATTAAGAATTCAGTTTGACGGTTTTACCTTGATTGACCGCGTGTTTAACGGTAGACATTACGGAGACAGCTCGTGTTCAAAGCGCTTCAACTCACCAAGTCGGATGCCGGTTTTGCCGCCGCCATCACCGATATCGAGGAATCCCAATTGCCGGCGGGCGATGTGCTGGTCAAGGTGGAGTACTCCACGCTGAATTACAAAGACGGCCTGGCCATCACCAACAAGGGACCGGTAGTGCGCAGCTGGCCCATGGTGGCGGGCATTGACGGTGCGGGCACTGTGCTGGAGTCCAGCCATGCGGCGTGGAAGGCCGGGGACCGGTTTGTGCACAACGGCTGGGGGCTGGGTGAAACGCGTTGGGGTCTGATGTCGGAGCGGGCGCGGCTGCAGGGCGACTGGCTGGTGAAGCTGCCTGAAGCCTTCAGTACGCGGCAGGCGATGGCGATCGGCACGGCCGGCTACACCGCCATGCTGTGCGTGCTGGCGCTGGAGCGGCATGGGACTATGCCTGCGGACGGCGAGGTGCTGGTCACCGGGGCGACGGGTGGCGTGGGCAGCGTGGCGGTGGCCCTGCTGGGCAAGCTGGGCTACACCGTGGTGGCAGCCACCGGCAAGGCCAGTGAAGAGCCCTACCTGAAACAGCTGGGCGCTGCGGGCGTGATGGACCGGGCCGAGCTGTCGGCTCCGGGCAAGCCGCTGCAAAAAGAACGCTGGGCGGCCGTGGTGGACGCCGTGGGTTCGCACACATTGGCCAACGCCTGCGCGCAGACTCGCTACGGCGGCGTGGTGACTGCCTGCGGGCTGGCGCAGGGGGCGGATTTTCCGGCCACCGTGATGCCATTTATCTTGCGCGGCATAACGCTGGCCGGCATAGACAGCGTGATGGCGCCGCTGGCGAGGCGTCAGCAGGCCTGGAGCCGCCTGGCGCGGGATCTGGACCCGGCCAAACTCGAAGCCATCATTGACGAAGTGCCGCTGGCCGAGGCGCCCGCGCGAGCCGCCGACCTGATGGCGGGCAAGGTCCGCGGCCGCGTGGTCGTCAAGATCTGAAGCGGGCATGAAGCCAACCAAGTCATAAAGCCATAAAACCGGAGACACACGATGAGCAGCACAGCGGAAACCTACAAGGCGTTCTACCAGCGTTCGATAGACCAGCCTGACGCCTTCTGGGCCGAGCAGGCTCAACTGATTGACTGGCACAAGCCGTTCAACCGGGTGTGCAACTACGACAAGCCGCCATTTGTGCACTGGTATGAGGGCGGGCAGACCAACCTGTGCCACAACGCGGTAGACCGGCACCTCAAGGACAGGGCGAACCAGGCGGCGCTGATTTATGTCTCGAGCGAGACTGGCCAGGAAAAAACCTACACCTTTGCCGAGCTGCATGTGGAAGTGCAGCGCATGGCGGCCAGCCTGAAGGCGCTGGGCGTGCAAAAGGGCGACCGGGTGCTGATCTACATGCCGATGATTGCCGAGGCGGCATTTGCCATGCTGGCCTGCGCACGCATTGGCGCCATTCACTGCGTGGTGTTTGGCGGCTTTGCCAGCGGTTCGCTGGCGTCGCGCATCGACGATGCCACCCCCAAAGTGATTGTCAGCGCGGATGCCGGCTCGCGCGGCGGCAAGGTGGTGGCGTACAAGCCGCTGCTCGACGAAGCCATACGCCTTTCCCGCCACCAGCCCGAGTCGGTTTTGCTGGTGGACCGCAAGCTGGCGCCCATGGCGCTGGTGGCGGGGCGCGACCAGCTATGGGGCGATTTGCGTCAGCAGCATCTGGATGCGCAGGTGCCATGTGAGTGGCTGGACTCCACGGCCATCAGCTACACGATTTACACCAGCGGCACCACTGGCAAACCCAAGGGCGTGCAGCGCGACACGGGCGGGTATGCCGTGGCGCTGGCGGCCAGCATGAAACATATTTTTGACGGCCGTGCCGGGGAAACCTATTTCTCCACCAGCGACATTGGCTGGGTGGTGGGCCACAGCTACATCATTTACGGGCCACTGATCGCCGGCATGGCGACCATCATGTACGAAGGCCTGCCGACGCAGGGCATGGACGGCCACGCCGATGGCGCCATCTGGTGGCGCCTGGTGGAGAAATACAAGGTCACCGCGATGTTCAGCGCTCCGACTGCCGTGCGCGTGCTGAAAAAGCAGGATCCGGCGCTCCTGAAAAAACACGATCTTTCCAGCCTGCGTGCGCTGTTTCTGGCGGGCGAGCCGCTCGATGAGCCGACCGCCCGATGGATCAGTGACGGGCTGGGTGTGCCCATCATCGACAACTACTGGCAAACCGAAACCGGCTGGCCGCTGCTGACGGTGGCCAACGGCGTGGAGCGCACGCCCAGCAAGTTTGGCAGCCCCGGCGTTCCGATGTATGGCTACCGTGTCAAGCTGTTGCATGAGGCGACGGGCGAAGAACTCACGCAGCCCAATGAAAAAGGCGTGGTGGTCCTTGAAGGCCCCACGCCACCGGGCTTCATGCAAACCGTCTGGCAAGACGACGCGCGCTTTGTCAACACCTACTGGAAGAGCGTGCCGGGCAAGATGGTCTACAGCACCTTCGACTGGGGCATACGCGACGAGGACGGTTACTACTTCATTCTGGGCCGTACTGACGACGTGATCAATGTCGCCGGGCACCGTCTGGGCACGCGCGAGATTGAAGAAAGCATCTCCGGCCATCCGCTGGTGGCCGAGGTGGCGGTGGTGGGTGTGGCCGACGCGCTGAAAGGACAGGTGGCCATGGCGTTTGCCGTGCTCAAGGATGCCAGTTTGCTGCAAGACGGTGCGGCGACGCTCAAGCTGGAGGGCGAGATCATGAAGCGCGTTGATGGTGACCTGGGTGCGGTCGCGCGGCCGGCCAGGGTGCGCTTTGTCACGGCGCTGCCCAAGACCCGCAGCGGCAAGCTGCTGCGTCGCGCCATCCAGGCCGTGTGTGAAGGGCGAGATGCCGGAGATCTGACCACCATGGACGACCCTGCCGCGCTGCAGCAAATTCGCGACCGGGTGTCGGCTTCCTGACGCATTCCTGGCATTGAACCTAGAAACAGCAGTTGACCGCTCGCAAACTTCAGGAAAGCCGCATGCCCATGGACTTTCCCCTCTTCGATGGCGTTTACCTTCTGGGTGACAGCGCTATGCGCCCGATTGCACCATGCTCGGCGCGCCATGCTGCGTTGCTCCGCCTTGTGGGCAGGAGCCCACTGCGTTGTCACGCCTTGCCTGGCACGCCGATCACGGCGCACTCGGACGCATCCAACTGCCGTTTCTAGGTTAAAAGTTTTTCCCGCCATGCTGGGCCGGAGAAACCGGCTCTCGAATTGATAGCGTTTGCAATCTTCACGTTTGTGCGCAACAGACGCATCCAAGGGTAAGTACGGTATTGCGGTGAGGCTTTTCACGCTCAAAATATCATCAAATACTTATATTCGGATTTACTTATGAATCAGATGATCGCGTCGAAGGGAAGTACTGAAAGCAGTCGGGTGTTTGAACTGGCCGCCGAGTTGTTTTCGGTGCTGGCCACGCCCATGCGTTTGCGTGTGTTGAGCGCCTTGTGCGAGCGCGAAAAGTCTGTCAATGAGCTGCTTGCCGAAATTGACACCACGCAGCCCAATCTTTCGCAGCACCTGGCGGTGCTCTATCGCACGGGGGTTCTGGCCAAACGCAAAGAGGGCGCGCAGGTGATTTACCGGGTGCAAAGCGAAAAAGCTGTCGCGCTGTGCCGCAGCGTGTGCACCCAGATCGCGATTGAGCTGGACGAGCCCGGTGCAGTGCCCGCATCAGAGAGCTTGTTGTACCGAGCCAGTTCGCTAAAAGTCTGAGCCCGGAGACCCGCTTCATGTTCAGTCGATTCCTGCAACGCGCACCTGAAAATTTCCTGAGCCGCACGCAGATACAAGATGTGCGGGCCGGCCGGCGCGGCTTTCTGGCCAAGGCCTTTGCCACAGCTGCTGCCGCTACGGCGGCTGGGTCCGTCAGTGCCCAAGGGGAGGGGGGTGACGCGAACATCCTGAATCTGCCGCCCCATAGCAAGGGCCTGGGTCAGCCGGTTGCGGCACGCGGCTACGGCCTGCCCAGCGAATTTGAAAAAAACCTGCAGCGCCGTGAAAGCCCGGGCCTGACGCGGGTCGGCCAGTCGAGTGTCAGTTTTTGTCCGCTCCAGGGGCTGTTTGGCATCATCACGCCCAGTGGCCTGCATTTTGAACGGCACCACCAGGGCTGGTGGGATATCGATCCGTCCAGGCACCGGCTGATGGTCAATGGCTCTGACGAAGGCCTGCTCAAGCGCCCCATGGTGTTCAGCATGGACGACGTGATGCGCCTGCCCAGTGTCAGCCGCATGCATTTCATTGAGTGCGGAGCCAACACCGGCATGGAATGGGGCAATGCGGCGGTGCCCACGGTGCAATACACCCACGGCATGCTCAGCTGCAGCGAATTCACCGGCGTGCCCCTGCGCACCCTTCTAGAGTTGTGCGGCGCGGACTTGCGGCGCGCCAAATTCATCCTGGCAGAAGGCGCCGACGGCTCAGGCATGACGCGCACCATTCCGATGAGTCTGATCATGAGTGGCGAGGTGCTGGTGGCGTACGGGCAAAACGGCGAAATGCTGCGGCCCGAAAACGGCTACCCCTTGCGCCTGATCGTGCCGGGCGTGCAGGGCGTGAGCTGGGTCAAATACCTGCGGCGCATTGAGGTGGGTGACATGCCCTACGGCGCGAAGGACGAGACCATCCATTACGTCGATTTGCTGCCCGATGGCACGCACCGCCAGTACACCAGCATCCAGGAAGTCAAAAGCGTGGTCACCTCGCCCAGTGGCGGCCAGGTGCTGCTGCAAAAAGGGTTTCACACCATCACGGGCCTGGCCTGGAGCGGGCGCGGCAAGGTCCGCCGGGTGGACGTGTCGACTGACGGCGGACGCAATTGGGCACCGGCCCGGCTCCAGGGCCCGGTGCTTGCCAAATGCCTGACGCGTTTTAATGCCGACTTTGTCTGGGACGGCAAACCAGCGATTTTTCAGAGCCGGGCCGTGGATGAAACCGGGCAGGTCCAGCCGACCTACGCTGAATTGCGCAAGGTGCGTGCCTCGCGCAGCATTTATCACAACAACGCCATCCAGTCGTGGCTGCTGGAGGAAAACGGCGAGGTGAAAAATGTCCAGATCTAGGTCCAGGCTGCTCCCCGGTGCCTGGCGGCTGACCGCCTGCGCCTGTGTATGGATGCTGGGCGTGGGTGCAAGCCAGGCGCAATCCCTGCCAGCGCCAAAGCGCGCAGCAGCGCAGGTTTCGCTGGCGGGTGCGGGTATTTCAGGCATTGGCCGAACCGCCACGCCCGCGGAAATCAGGGCTTGGGACATTGACGTCCGGCCCGACTTCAAGGGGCTTCCCAAGGGGCAGGGCTCGGTACGCCAGGGTGAGGTCTTGTGGGAAGCCCAGTGTGCGTCCTGCCACGGCAGTTTTGCCGAGTCGTCGGATGTGTTTACACCGCTGGTCGGGGGCGTGACGGCCCAGGACATCCGGGCCGGCCGGGTGGACAGCCTGTTGCCGGGTGCCAACCAGCCGCATCGCACCACGCTGATGAAGTTGTCCACGCTGTCTACCCTGTGGGACTACATCAACCGGGCCATGCCCTGGAATGCGCCCAAAACATTGACTGCCGACGAGGTGTATGCCGCCACTGCCTACATCCTGCATCTGGGCAATGTATTGCCCGCGGACTTCACGCTATCTGACAGCAACATCCGCGAGGTGCAGGACCGCCTGCCCAACCGCCATGGCATGACCACCGCGCACGCGTTGTGGCCCGGCAAGGAGTTGGGTGGCACGGCGCGGCCCGATGTACAGGGCTTGGCCTGCATGAAAGACTGCAAGGCGCAAGCCGTCGTCAAAAGCTTTTTGCCCGACTATGCGCGCAATGCGCACGGCAACCTGGTGGACCAGTCACGCCTGGTGGGCGTCAGCCGCGGGGCCGATACCACACGGCCGCCCCAGGCCCGGAATTTTGAGCCAAATCTCGATGTAGCCCGATACGAGCGGTCTTCAAGTGCTCCTGAAAAAGGAGCGAAGGCTGCGTTGCCAGCTGCGGCGACCACGGCCCCCATCCCTGCGGGCACTGCGGGAGTCATGCCGCTGCTGCAGAAGAATGCCTGTGTTGCCTGCCATGGCATGGACAGTAAACTCGTCGGCCCGTCGTTCAGGGAGATCGCCGCGAAATATAAAGATCACGCCGATGCGGTGAATTACCTGTCGGGCAAAATCAGGGCAGGTGGACAGGGCGTCTGGGGCTCCATGGCCATGCCAGCACAGTCCTTGAGCCTGGCCGAATCGGCTCAGCTTGCCCAGTGGCTGGCGCTGGGGGCGAAACCATGAATGGTGACGCGTCAAAATTGGTGAGTGCGGTGGTGACGTGGGATAAATCCCCTCCCGCGGGTGTCGGTTTTTGTGTCCAATGGCGCTCAGGTTTCAAGACACCAAAAAAAAGTTAGATCAATAAGCAAGTTAAGGAGTTCGATCCATGGAACGTCGTGAATTTTTAACCAGCAGTTCTGGCGCCACGGCGCTGGCCCTCGCTGCCGCCTCCGGCCTGGTGCCGGCCTATGCGCAAAATGCGCCGGGCTGGAACAAGGTGGCTTTTGACAGCAAATCCTTCGCGGAGGCCGCCAAGACCCTGGGCGCCACCAGCGCACCGGTTGAAAGCAAGGAACTGGTATTGCAGGCCCCGGAGATTGCCGAAAACGGCAGCGTGGTGCGCGTTGGTGCGCAAAGCAGCATGGCCAACACCACGCAGATTGCATTCGTGGTTGAAAAAAATCCCAGCGCGCTGGCGGCGCTGTTCGATATTCCGGCCGGCACCGATGCCAGCGTCTCGACCAACATCAAGATGGGTCAGTCGTCCAATGTGTATGCGCTGGCCAAAGTCGGCGACAAGTATTTTTACGCTGTGAAAGAAGTGAAAGTCACGCTGGGCGGTTGCGGCGGCTAGCTTGCCGCGCCCCGGTCTCACGTCAATCACAGTTCAAGTCAGGAGAAAAAATGTCAGATCCAATGCGAATCCGGGCCCAGGCCCAGGGCGATAAAACCACGGTCCGAGTGCTGGTCAGCCACGAAATGGAGAGCGGTCAGCGCAAGGACGCCGCAGGCAAGACCGTGCCCGCCTGGTTTATCCAGACCATCAACGCCACCTGGAACGGGAAAACCGTGATGAGTGCCCAATGGGGTACGGCGGTGTCGAAGAATCCCTTCGTGCAGTTCAGCTTCAAGGGCGGCAAGGCCGGCGACAAGATCGTGGTGAACTGGGTCGACAACCACGGTGACAAGCGCAGCGACGAAGCGCTTGTTGCCTGAAGGGCAGCATCTGCATCGCGCCGGCGTCGCACCAGCTTCAGCGGTGCGACCTCACAATAACGAAGACGGTTGATAACGAAAACGGTTGAGGAGACCACGATGAAATCAAGCCTGTACGGGCCTGCGGCACTGGCGGCACTTACGGCACTGGCGCTGTTCCCGTTGTCCGCCGCCGCGCAGAAAAGCACCGCCGAGGGCATCGCCGAGTACCGTGCGATGCTGGCCGATGGCAACCCGGCCGAGCTGTATGAGGCCAAGGGTGAGCTGATCTGGAAACAGGCGCGCGGCCCGAAGAATGCTTCGCTCGAAAAATGCGACCTGGGCAAAGGCCCCGGCGTGGTGAAGGGCACTTTTGTCGAGTTGCCGCGCTTTTTTGCGGACACCCGGCGCGTGCAGGACCTGGAGTCGCGCCTGCTCACCTGTATGGAGCAACTGCAGGGTTTCAATGCGGCTGACATCGCCAAAACCAGCTTTGGTACAGGCGAGCAAAAGACCATTGAGTCGCTGGTGGCCTATATTTCGGGCGAATCGCGCGGCATGAGCTTCAACCTGCCGCAGGCCCATGCGCAGGAAAAGCTGATGTATGAAGTTGGCAAGAAGGTGTTCTACCTGCGCGGCGGCCCCTATGACTTTTCGTGTGCGTCTTGCCATGGGGAGGACAACAAGCGTGTGCGTCTGCAGGACCTTCCCAACCTGACCAAAGAACCTGGCGCCAGCACCGGTTTTGGCGCGTGGCCGGCCTACCGTGTTTCCAGCGGCGATTTGTGGAGCATGCAGCGCCGCCTGAATGACTGCTATCGGCAGCAGCGCTTTCCGTTCCCGGGCTATGCCTCCGACGCGACCATTGCGCTGGGCGTGTACATGGGTGTGAACAGCAAGGGCGGTGCCTCCACCGCTCCTGCGCTCAAGCGTTAAACCGGGCAGAAGGATTGACATGAACAAGACACAAAAAAAAGTAGCCCTGCTGGCAGTCGGCACCGCTTTGACCGTGCTGCTGGCCGGTTGCGCGATGGCGCCCACGTCGCAGGCGGTTGATGAAGCCACCGCCCAAGTGCTGAAGGGCTCGTTCCGCGAACAGGGTATTGCCAGGCTGGACCGGCTCAAGCTCGATGCCTCCAACCAGGCCTGTTCGGAGGCTGCGGGGAAGCCGCTCGATGAAAAACTGGCCAAAGCCATTGAAGAGGCCAACCTGAAAACGGTGAAGTTTCCCTTGGATGGCAAATTTATCGGCAACTGGCGCGAAGGCGAAAAAATTGCCCAGAACGGGCGCGGCCTGACCTGGAGCGACAAGCCCGGTGAAGCCAACGGTGGCAGCTGCTACAACTGCCATCAGATCAGCAAGGCGGAACTGTCTTTTGGCTCGATAGGCCCCAGCCTTTACAACTACGGCAAGCTGCGCGGCGTGAGTGACCCGGCCGCTGCTGCCAGCAAACCCATTGTTGAGTACACCTGGGGAAAACTCTGGAACGCCAAGGCCTACAACGCCTGCTCCGGCATGCCCCGGTTTGGCCATGCGGCCATCCTGGGTGAGCAGCAGATTCGCGACGTGATGGCGCTGCTGCTGGATCCGCAATCGCCGGTCAATAAATAATCAACGGCGATTCTGGCTGTCTGCCCGGGAAATAGGGGCGCAAACAGCTCAAATTGATAGTAGTTTCAACCCACACCCGGCTTGCCGGGCAGGATGCCTGACGCCATGAATCTGTCCCGCCGCGAATTTGCAAGTGTCATGGCTGCGGCCCTGGCTGCCGGTTTTCCGTTACAGCGCGAGGCCAGTGCTGCCCAGGCTGGTGGCTTGTACAACTTGCCGCGCTCCGGCAATGTGCACCTGTTGCACATGACGGATTGCCACGCCCAGTTGTTGCCCAGTTATTTTCGCGAGCCCTCTGTCAACCTGGGCGTCGGCGCCATGCGCGGGCAGGTTCCTCATCTGGTGGGCGAGCAACTGTTGAAAGCGGCCAGCCTGAAGTCGGGCACACCCGAGGCGCATGCCTTTACCTATCTGGACTTTGAGCGGTCTGCCCGCCAGTACGGCAAGGTGGGTGGTTTTTCCCACCTGGCTACGCTGGTCAGGCAACTCAAGGCGGATCGCCCCGGTGCGCTGCTGCTCGATGGCGGTGATACCTGGCAAGGCAGCGCCACGGCGCTCTGGACGCAGGGCCAGGACATGGTGGACGCCGCGAAGTTGCTGGGCGTGGACATCATGACCGGCCACTGGGACTTCACCTATGGCGAGGAACGTGTCAAGAAAATCATCGAGCAGGACTTTGCCGGCAAGGTCGACTTCATCGCGCAAAACATCAAGACCAGCGACTTTGGCGACCCGGTGTTCAAGCCCTATGTGATCAGGGAGATGAACGGCGTGGCTGTCGCCATCGTGGGCCAGGCCTTTCCCTACACACCCATTGCCAACCCCGGCTGGCAAACGCCAAACTGGACTTTCGGCATCCGCGAAAGCGAGATGCAGGAAACGGTCAATGAGGCGCGCGCCAAGGGCGCGCAGGCGGTGGTGCTGCTCAGCCACAACGGCATGGACGTGGACCTGAAGATGGCCTCGCGCGTTACCGGTATCGACGCCATTCTGGGTGGGCATACTCACGACGGCGTGCCGGTGCCTGTGATTGTCAAAAACCCGGGCGGCCAGACCATCGTGACCAATGCGGGAAGCAATGGCAAGTTTCTGGGCGTGCTGGATCTGGACGTGAAGGACAAGCAGGTGCGGGGTTTCAGCTACCGCCTGCTGCCGGTGTTTTCCAGTCTGTTGCCGGCTGATTCCGCCATGAGTGCGCTGATTTCCAGGGTGCGTGCGCCTTATGATGCCAAATTGTCGGAAAAACTGGCGTTGACCGAAGGCACGCTGTACCGCCGTGGCAATTTCAACGGCACCTTTGACCAGCTCATCCTCGACGCCCTGATGGACGTACGCGGCGCCGAAATCGCCTTTTCCCCCGGGTTTCGCTGGGGAACATCGTTGCTGCCCGGCCAGGCCATCACGCGCGAACACCTGATGGACCAGACCGCGATCACCTATCCGTGGACCACCCTGACGGACATGCGCGGCGAGACGATCAAAACCATTCTGGAGGACGTGGGTGACAACCTGTTCAATCCCGATCCTTATTACCAGCAGGGCGGTGACATGGTGCGGGTGGGCGGGCTGACCTATACCTGCGAGCCGGGAGCCAAAATGGGGTCGCGCATCCAGAACATGCGCCTGAAAGGCCAATTGATTGAGGCTGGCAAGACTTACAAGGTGGCCGGCTGGGCGCCGGTTGCCGAGGCCAGCAAACATGCCGGGCCGCCCGTCTGGGAGGTGGTCGAGCACTATCTCAAGGCTCAAAAGGTGATCAAACCGGCCAAGCCCAATACCCCCGAGCTGCTCGGCGTTGCGGGTAACCCCGGGCTCGGCCTGGCGCTGTAACCCGGGGCTCGGCCCCTGGAGCTTTCTCAGGGGCTGTGGTCATGCTGGTGCGGTAAAACACCCGCAATACCAGCGGTATCGGCCCAAAAATCGGACCGGAAACAACGCCTCGTCCGGTAAAGAAACAAACCAATTTTGGCGCTGCCGCAGTTCGGTGGCACAATCTAGCCTGTTTCTGAAGGCCCTTCCTGCCACAGTCGCATCCGCTAATCGGTCCAGCCGTGTTGCGGAAGGTTAATCAACCAGCTTTAACCAGCTAATGTTTCCCCAAGGGAAACGGAGGTCAGCGGATATGAGTTCCAGCTCGCAGACACCTGCATCTGTCTATTCTGCCTATAACGGCAACACTTATCTTTTCGGCGGCAATGCGCCCTATGTCGAAGAGATGTACGAAAACTATCTTGCCAATCCTGGCAGCGTGCCCGATAACTGGCGCGATTACTTCGACGCACTCCAGCATGTTCCCGCCGTGGATGGCAGCAATGCCAAAGACGTGCCGCACCTGCCCGTCGTCAACGCCTTTGCCGAGCGTGCCAAACAGGGCCAGACCAAAGTCGGGGAGGCCAGCGGTGCCGACTCAGAAATGGGGCGCAAGCGCACGGCCACCCAGCAACTGATTGCCGCGTACCGCAACGTCGGTGCCCGCTGGGCTGATCTCGACCCCCTGAAGCGCGCCGAGCGCGACAAGATTCCCGAGCTGGAGCCGTCTTTCTACGGCTTCACCGATGCCGACCAGGAAACGGTGTTCAACACCAGCAACACCTTCTTCGGCAAAGACACCATGAGCTTGCGTGAGCTGATCAACGCGCTGCGCGAGACCTATTGCGGCACGATCGGCGCCGAGTACATGTATGCCACCGACCAGAACCAGAAGCGCTGGTGGCAGCAAAAGCTGGAATCGATTCGCAGCAAGCCCAATCTCACAAAAGAGAAAAAACTCCACATCCTTGACCGGCTCACCGCAGCGGAAGGCCTTGAGCGCTTTTTGCACACCAAATACGTGGGCCAGAAGCGCTTCTCGCTCGAAGGCGGCGAAAGCTTCATCGCCAGCATGGATGAATTGATCCAGCAGGGTGGCATCAAGGGTGTGCAGGAAATTGTCATCGGCATGGCCCACCGGGGCCGCCTCAATGTGCTGGTCAACTCGCTGGGCAAAGTGCCGGCTGACCTGTTTGCCGAGTTTGACCATACCGCCCCTGAAGATCTGCCCAGCGGTGACGTGAAATACCACCAGGGTTTCAGCTCCGACGTGACCACCCCTGGTGGCCCGGTGCATCTGAGCCTGGCATTCAACCCTTCGCACCTGGAAATCGTGAACCCCGTGGTGGAGGGTTCGGTGCGTGCCCGCATGGACCGCCGTGCCGATCCGAAAGGACTGCAGGTGTTGCCGGTTCTGGTGCATGGTGACGCCGCCTTTGCAGGGCAGGGCGTTGTGATGGAGACGCTGGCACTGGCCGAAACCCGCGGTTATTTCACGGGCGGCACGGTGCACATCGTGATCAACAACCAGATCGGCTTTACCACCAGCGACCCGCGTGACAGCCGTTCCACGCTGTACTGCACCGATGTGGTCAAGATGATTGAAGCGCCGGTGCTGCACGTCAATGGCGATGACCCGGAGGCCGTGGTGCTGGCTACCCAGCTGGCGCTTGAGTTCCGCATGGAATTCCAGAAAGATGTCGTCGTGGACATCATCTGCTTCCGCAAACTGGGCCACAACGAGCAGGACACGCCTGCACTGACCCAGCCACTGATGTACAAGAAGATTGCGCAGCACCCTGGAACCCGCCGCCTGTATGCCGACAAGCTGTCTGCACAGGGCATGGGCGACACGCTGGGCGACGACATGGTCAAGGCCACCCGCGCAGCGCTGGACGCCGGCAAGAGCACGTTTGACCCAGTGCTGACCAATTTCAAGAGCAAGTATGCGGTTGACTGGGTTCCCTATCTGGGCAAAAAGTGGACCGACGCGGGGGACACCGCCATTCCCATGGCCGAATGGAAACGCCTGGCCGACAGAATCACCGCCATCCCTTCCAGCGTGACACCGCACCAGCTCGTCAAGAAGGTGTATGACGACCGCGCAGCCATGGGCCGCGGTGACATCCCCGTGGACTGGGGCATGGGCGAGCACATGGCGTTTGCCTCGCTGGTGGCCAGCGGCTACCCGGTGCGCCTGTCGGGTGAAGACTGCGGTCGCGGAACCTTCACCCATCGCCATGCCGTGATTCACGACCAGAGCCGTGAAAAATGGGATACCGGCACCTACGTGCCGCTGCAGAATGTGGCTGAGAACCAGGCCCCGTTTGTGGTGATCGACTCCATCCTCTCGGAAGAAGCGGTGCTGGCCTTCGAGTACGGCTATGCCTCCAACGATCCCAATACGCTGGTGATCTGGGAAGCGCAGTTCGGCGACTTCGCCAATGGTGCGCAGGTCGTGATTGACCAGTTCATCGCTTCCGGTGAGGTGAAGTGGGGCCGCGTCAACGGCATCACGCTGATGCTGCCGCATGGCTACGAAGGCCAGGGGCCCGAGCACAGCTCGGCACGCCTGGAGCGCTTCATGCAGCTGTCTGCCGATACCAATATGCAGGTGGTTCAGCCGACGACCGCCAGCCAGATCTTCCACGTGCTGCGCCGCCAGATGGTGCGCAACCTGCGCAAACCTCTGGTGATCATGACGCCCAAGTCGCTGCTGCGCAACAAGGACGCCACGTCGCCGCTGTCCGAGTTCACCAAAGGCAGCTTCCAGACCATCATTCCCGAGAACAAGGAAGAGATCATCAAGAAGGCCGACAAGGTCAAGCGCATCATTGCCTGCTCTGGCAAGGTGTACTACGACCTGGCTAAGAAGCGCGAAGAAAAGGGCGCTGACGATGTGGTGATTTTGCGTGTTGAGCAGCTCTACCCCTTCCCGCACAAGGCGTTTGCGGCGGAGCTGAAAAAGTACCCGAATGTCACCGACCTTGTGTGGTGCCAGGACGAGCCGCAAAACCAGGGCGCCTGGTTCTTTGTGCAGCATTACATCCACGAGAACATGTTCGAAGGCCAGAAGCTCGGCTACTCAGGCCGTGCAGCCTCGGCGTCACCGGCCTCCGGGTATTCGTACCTGCATCAGGAGCAGCAAAAAGCGCTGGTGGACGGCGCGTTTGGCAAGCTCAAGGGCTTTGTGCTGACCAAGTAAGAACCAGGATCCCCGGGCCTTCGTGCGCCCGCGGAACACAAGAACATATCGGAAAGAAACAAAATGGCTATCGTAGAAGTCAAAGTCCCCCAATTGTCCGAGTCCGTGGCGGAAGCCACCATGCTGCAGTGGAAAAAGAAAATCGGCGAGGCAATTGCCATCGACGAAATCCTGATTGAAATCGAAACCGACAAGGTCGTGCTGGAAGTGCCCGCGCCTTCGGCCGGTGTGCTGACCGAGCTGGTGGTGGCCGATGGCGGCACCGTGGTGTCCGACCAGGTGATTGCGAGAATTGATACCGAGGGCAAGGCAGGCGCTGGTGCGCCGGCTCCAGCGGCGGCAGCGGCCGCTGCTCCTGCAGCTGCAGCTTCATCTGTGCCGGCCCCTGCGGCGGGTGGTTCCATGGCCGGTGTGCCCATGCCGGCTGCTGCCAAGCTGATGGCGGACGCCAACCTGGCGGCCGGCTCTGTGCCTGGGACCGGCAAGGACGGCCGTGTCACCAAGGGTGATGTGCTCGGCGCAACAGCAGCCGGTGCTGTCAAATCTGTAGCTGCCAGCCCAGTTCCTACGGGGGCTCCGACCACTTCCTTGCCTCAGGTCGCCGCGCAGGTGAAGCCCGCTGACCTGGGCGATCGTCCCGAGCAGCGTGTGCCCATGAGCCGCCTGCGTGCGCGCGTGGCCGAGCGCCTGTTGCAGTCCCAATCCACCAACGCCATCCTCACTACCTTCAATGAAGTGAACATGGCTCCCGTGATGGAAATGCGCAAGCGATTCCAGGAGAAATTCGAGAAGGAGCATGGCGTCAAGATCGGCTTCATGAGCTTTTTTGTGAAGGCCGCAGTGCATGCGTTGAAGAAGTACCCGGTCCTGAACGCGTCGGTCGACGGTAACGACATCGTCTACCACGGCTACTTCGACATCGGTATTGCTGTCGGTTCACCGCGCGGCCTGGTGGTGCCCATCCTGCGCAATGCCGACCAGATGAGCTTTGCCGACATCGAGAAGAAGATCGCCGAATATGGTGCCAAGGCGCGCGATGGCAAGCTGGGCATCGAAGAGATGACGGGTGGTACCTTCTCGATCTCCAACGGCGGTGTGTTCGGCTCCATGCTGTCCACGCCCATCATCAACCCACCGCAGTCCGCCATTCTGGGCGTGCACGCCACGAAAGACCGGGCAGTCGTCGAGAACGGCCAGATTGTGGTTCGCCCGATGAACTACCTGGCCATGAGCTATGACCACCGCATCATTGATGGCCGCGAAGCCGTGCTGGGCCTGGTGGCCATGAAGGAAGCGCTGGAAGATCCGGCCCGCTTGCTGTTTGATATTTGACGCCCCTGTTGCCGCTCACTGCGTGTAGCGGCCTCCCCCCTCAAGGGGGCGACACCTGCGGCCCGGCAAAGCCGGTTCCGCGGTGTCTCGCGAACAGGCTTTGCTTCGCTCGCCGGTGCGAGAGCAAATCGAGGTATTGCCACCGGCAGCTTTATTGAAAGAACAACATGTCCAAACAATTCGACGTGATCGTCATCGGCGGCGGCCCCGGCGGCTACATTGCCGCCATTCGCGCCGCCCAGTTGGGTTTTAACGTCGCCTGTATCGACGAGTGGAAAAATGCCAAGGGCGGGCCTGCCCTGGGCGGCACCTGTACCAATGTAGGCTGCATCCCGTCCAAGGCCCTGTTGCAGTCGTCCGAGCATTACGAGCAGGCCGGTCACCACTTCGCCGACCACGGCATTGAAGTGAAGGGCCTGAGCCTGGACCTGGCCAAGATGGTGGGTCGAAAGGACACGGTCGTCAAGCAAAACAACGATGGCATCGTGTACCTGTTCAAGAAGAACAAGGTCACCTTCTTCCATGGCCGCGCCTCCTTTGCCGCTGCCAAGGACGGTCTCTACGACATCAAGGTCGCGGGCGCTGCGGAAGAAACGCTTTCGGGCAAGCACATCATTGTGGCCACGGGTTCGAATGCCCGCGCGCTGCCCGGCGCTCCTTTTGACGAAGAGAGCATTCTGTCGAACGACGGCGCGCTGCGCATCGGTGCCGTGCCCAAAAAGCTCGGTTTGATCGGTTCCGGCGTGATCGGCCTCGAAATGGGTTCAGTCTGGCGCCGTCTGGGTGCCGAGGTCACGGTTCTGGAAGGCCTGCCCACGTTCCTGGGTGCCGTTGACCAGCAGATTGCCAAAGAGGCGTACAAGGCCTTCGTCAAGCAGGGCCTGAAGATCGAGCTGGGTGTCCAGGTGGGCGAGGTCAAGTCGGGTAAAAACGGTGTCTCCGTGGCCTATGTGGATGCGAAGGGCCAGGCCCAGAAAATTGATGTGGACAAGCTGATCGTCTCGATTGGCCGGGTTGCCAACACCATCGGACTGGCGCCTGAAACGGTCGGGCTGAAGCTCGATGAGCGCGGCGCCATCGTGGTGGACGATGAATGCAAGACGAATTTGCCGAATGTGTGGGCCATCGGCGACGTGGTGCGCGGGCCGATGCTGGCGCACAAGGCCGAGGAAGAAGGCGTTGCGGTCGCTGAACGCATTGCAGGCCAGCACGGCCACGTCAACTTCAACACCATTCCGTGGGTGATTTACACCAACCCCGAGATCGCCTGGGTGGGCCAGACGGAAGAGCAGCTGAAGGCCGCAGGACGCGCTTACCGGGCTGGCACCTTCCCCTTCATGGCCAATGGCCGGGCGCGCGCTTTGGGCGACACCACCGGCATGGTCAAGATGCTGGCCGATACGGCCACGGATGAAATCCTGGGCGTGCACATTGTGGGACCGTTTGCCAGCGAGTTGATTGCCGAATGTGTGGTGGCCATGGAGTTCCGCGCCAGCAGCGAGGACATCGCGCGCATCTGCCATGCCCATCCATCCTTGAGCGAGGCCACGAAAGAGGCCGCGCTGGCAGTGGACAAGCGTACCCTGAACTTCTGACACCCTGGATACCGGACCGGTGACACAGCTGGTGCGCTCGGCCTACGAGGCTGAACTGGTGGCGCGGGGTTACACGAGTGACCCCGCCCAGTTGCGTGCGGTCGATGCCCTGGAGCGCTGTGCGGGTGAGTGGGCCGCGTTCAAGGAGCAGCGTTCAAACGCGTTCAAGAAGCTGATCAACCGGCCCGATATTCCCCGTGGCGTTTACATGTATGGGGGAGTCGGTCGGGGCAAGAGTTTCCTGATGGACTGCTTTTATGGCGCGGTACCGCTCAGGCGAAAAATCCGTCTGCATTTTCACGAGTTCATGCGCGAAGTGCATCGTGAGCTGCAGGACCTGCAGGGCACGGTGAACCCCCTTGATGAGTTGGGCAAGCGTATCGCCAAACGCTACCGGCTGATTTGCTTTGATGAGTTCCATGTGTCGGACATCACCGATGCCATGATTCTGCATCGGCTGCTGGCGGCCCTGTTCGACAATGGTGTGGGCTTCGTCACGACCTCGAATTTTCATCCCGACCAGCTCTACCCGCATGGCCTGCACCGCGATCGCATTCTTCCGGCGATAGGCCTGCTGAAAGCCAGACTGGAGGTCATCAACGTCGACAACGGGACTGACTATCGAAGGCGCACACTGGAGCAGGCCAAGCTGTATCACACGCCGCTGGGACCGCAGGCGGACGCCGAGATGACGGAAACCTTTAACCGGCTGGCCGAATCACACGACGAAAGTCCTGTACTGCATATCGAATCGAGGCAGATTCATGCCCGGCGAAAGGCCGGAGGCGTGGTGTGGTTTGATTTCAAGACCCTGTGCGGCGGCCCGCGTTCGCAGAACGATTATCTTGAGATTGCCACGCAGTTTCATACGGTGCTGTTGAGTGATGTGCCCCACATGCCTGTGAGGATGGCCTCCGAGGCACGGCGTTTTACCTGGCTGGTGGACGTGCTCTATGACCGGCGTGTAAAGTTGATCATGTCGGCCGCCGTTGCCCCCGATGCGTTGTACACGGAGGGGCCCTTGGTGCATGAGTTTCCCCGCACTGTGTCGCGGCTGGGTGAAATGCAATCCATGGAATTTCTGGCTCTGGAGCGAAGAGACGTCGACACCTCACTCACATGAAAAAATTGATCATTGCCTTTCTCCTTGCGTCCTTGAGCGCGTTTGCGTTCGCGCAAGCACCGGCACCGGCGGCCCGGGTCGGCAGCATTGATGCGGAACGCGAAAGAATCAGCGCTGAGCGGGCCAGGCTGGAGGCGGGATTTTTGACGGAAGATGCCGCGTGTTACAAGAAGTTTGCCGTTAACAGCTGTCTGCGTGACGTCAATGCCCGGCGGCGCGAGGCGATGGCGGGCCTGCGGCGGCAGGAGATTTTGCTCAATGACGAGGAGCGAAGAATCAAGGGCGCGGAGCAAATCCGCAAGACCGAAGAAAAATCATCCGCTGAAAAGCAGCAGGAAGCCGCAGACCGGCGCGCCAAGGCCTTTGAGGACTACCAGTCACGGCTGGCGCGGGAAAAAGAAAAACAGCAAAACCGGGCTGACACCCAGGCCGGTGAAAAAGCCAGCAGCGAGGCCCAAGCTGACAAGCTCGGAAACAAGCAGAAAAAAGCACGGGCGCGTGCAGACAGGGAGGCTGCCGCCGCCGAGGGGACCCAGAAATTCAATGAGCGCCAGAAGGAAGCCCGGGAGCGGCGTGCCCAGCACGAAAGCGAGCAACTCAAACGGACCAAGCCTCCCGCGAAATCCCTGCCCCTGCCTGAGTAAAGTCCGCAGGCCCCGCGTCATGCCGGGCCGGGCAGCGGGGATGGGAGGGGGACGTTCTAAGCGCTTCGCCAGTGGCCGCTTTGCTATTTGGCAACCCATGCAAGGGCATACACACTGCCCAGGTCTTGCGAACCCAGGCTGCCTCGGCTGGCGCAGACTCCTGGCCTTACTGGCCCAAAGGTTCGAGCTTGACGATCACCAGCGACAGGTTGTCGCCGCCACCCCGTGCACGCGATCTGGCTTTCTGGATCAGGAACTCGGTTGCTTCGCGCGGCGACAGCATGGACAAAGCCGATCCGATTTCACTGGTGCTGAAGTAGTGCCATACCCCATCGCTGCATGCAAGCAACACATCATCCGGACGCAATTGCGGGATGAAGTGCAGGGTGATGGGGGGTGATTCTTCTGTTCCCAGGCAACCCATCAAGATGTTGGATTGCGGATGGACATTGGCCTCCTCTTCGGTAATCTCACCCTTGTCGACCAGCGTCTGTACGTAGGAATGGTCCACCGTTCTGTGGATCAGCTTGTTGCCGTGGTAGTGGTAAATCCGTGAGTCACCGGTGTGCGCCCAGTGGCAGTCTCCGCCAGGATTGATGACAAAGGCTGCCAGCGTGCTGTGCGGCTCCTGTTCAGCAGAAAGCGCTGTCAGCTTGATGACAAGATGAGCCTCTTCAATGATCTGCTTGAGCATGGAGGGCGCATCATCAATATCCGGTGCATAGCGCTCAAAAAGCTGTTTGGCGGTGAGCATGACCTGGTCGGAGGCTTTGCGCCCGCCGCTTCGTCCGCCCATGCCGTCAGCCACTATGCCCAGCATGCAACCCGGAATACGAATGTGGGTATACAGGTTGACCTGGTCTTGTTGATAGTCCCGGTCGCCCTTATGGATTCCGGTGGACGCTGTGATTCGATAACCTTTGGACATCGTTTGATAGTTCAAGTCGGCAAGACTCGATTTATGGCCTCAATCGACGTATTATCAGATGAAGCAGCGCGTACGGACAAAAAACCTTGGACTTAAATTTACATTCCCCGGAACGGCAGCTGATCGAACTCAAAATCGAGCATGCGGACCTGGATGCCCTGCTTGACCTGGCGGTGCACACCCTGCCCATTGACGAACTCCTGCTCAGGCGCCTGAAAAAGCGCCGCCTGCTGCTGCGCGACCAGATTTCGCAGCTCGAATCCTCGCTGGATCCTCCCGAGCCCGCCTGATGAATCTCCTGTTTGAAGTGGAAGAGGCATTCGCTACGGATGGCGTTTTGTCGCGCGCTGCCGAGCATTTTGTGCCGCGCAGTGGCCAGACCGAGATGGCGCTGGCAGTGGCGCGCGCGATCGAAGGTGCTTACCCGCTCGTCGTGGAGGCCAGCACCGGTGTGGGTAAGACTTTTTCCTATCTAGTTCCGGCTTTGCTGAGCGGTGAACGGGTGCTGTTGTCCACCGCGACCAAGGCCTTGCAGGATCAGCTGTTTGGCCGCGATTTGCCCCGGCTGGTCGAGGCGCTGGGTTTGCCGGTGCGCACGGCGCTACTCAAGGGGCGGGGCAGCTATTTGTGCCTGCATCGCATGGAGATGGCCCGCCAAGATGCTCATCTGCCCGACGGTGTTTCAACGCGCACGCTGGCAAAAATTGAAGAATGGTCGCAGGCGACGCGAACGGGTGATCTAGCGGAACTGCCTGGCCTGGATGAGCGTTCGCCGGTGATTCCGCTGGTCACGTCGACGCGGGAGAATTGCCTGGGCGCGCAGTGTCCGCGCTTTCGAGCCTGCCATGTGAACCTTGCCCGCAGGGAGGCCATGGCGGCTGACGTGGTCGTCATCAACCACCATTTGTTTTTCGCCGACCTGGCGGTTCGCGAATCTGGCGTGGCAGAACTGCTGCCTTCCGTGCGTATCGCGATCTTTGATGAAGCGCATCAGCTGAACGAGACGGGCGTGCAGTTTCTGGGGCGAAACCTCACGACTGGCCAATTGCTGGATTTTGCCCGCGACATGCTGGCGGCCGGGCTGCAATTGGCTCGCGGCCTCGTGGATTGGCAGCAGGTTGTGGGCGCCACCGAGCAGGCGGCCCGCGAGTTGCGCCTGTGCGCCGGCAAGCAATACCCCGGCACCAAGCTGCGCTGGACCGGCGAGACGCCCGACGGCCTGAGCGCTTCCGGCTGGAGCGAGGCCGTCGCGGCGGTGCATGCCGCCTGTGTGCAGGCCTGCGCCGCGCTGGATACGGTCAGCGAGATTGCCCCCGACTTTGTCCGTCTGCATGAGCGTGCGGCAGAACTGGCCGCGCGTGCTGAAGGTTTTGTCCAGGCCTGCGAGCCTGGCTGTGTCCGGTGGGTTGATGTGGGTACACAGCTGCGGCTGGTCGAGTCACCGCTGGATATCTCGAAGGCCATGAAAAGCAAGGTGCTCGGGGCCGGCGAGGAGGGCGTGAAATCCTGGGTATTTACCTCGGCCACATTGGGGGACGACGACAAGCTGAGCTGGTTCACCCAGCCTTGCGGACTGGCTGACGCCCAGGTGCTGAAGGTCGGCAGTCCCTTTGACTATGAGCGGCAGGCAGCGCTGTATGTGCCGCAAGACTTCCCCAAGCCGGGAGATCCGTCCCATACGGCCAAGGTGGCAGCATCTGCCGCGGCGTGGGCGCAGCAACTGGGCGGGCGCACCATGGTGCTGACCACCACGTTGCGGGCATTGCGGATGATCGGCGAGGCGCTTCAACTTGCCTTTGAGGAGTCGGGTGACCTGGAAGTGCTTGTTCAGGGGGCGATGCCGAAGCGGATCTTGATAGAGCGCTTTCGGGAGGGCAACACCCAGGGCGGCCGGGGCTGTGTACTGGTGGCGTCGGCGTCGTTCTGGGAGGGCATTGACGTCCCTGGTGATGCGCTTCAGCTGGTGATTATCGACAAACTGCCTTTTCCTCCGCCGAACGATCCGCTGGCAGAGGCCCGGGCCAAGCTGCTCGAGTCCCAGGGGCGCAGTGCCTTCAACGACTACTTTCTGCCGGAGGCCGCCGTGGCACTCAAGCAGGGCGCGGGACGCCTGATACGGCGGGAAACCGACCAGGGCATCCTGGTGGTATGCGACGGCCGGCTGGCCTCCATGGGCTATGGGCGGCGTTTGCTGAGAGCGCTCCCGCCGATGCAGCGCCTGGCATCGGAGCAGGAGTTAATGGAAAGGCTGGAGGCCCTTACCAGAACTTGTACCATGGGTTGTCTACCGACTTGAAGCCCTTGCTCATGTATTGGCTCTGTGGGTAGGATTTTTCCATGATGCGGCGCATGTCATCGCGCAACTCCACCATGCCCAGTGCGTCGTAGGATTTGTAGAGGATGTAGGTAGCCTCTTCGAGCGCGGGAACATCGCGGTACTCCGCGATGGCGGCCTGGGCCCGATTGATGGCGGCAACGTAGGCGCCCCGGGAATAGTAGTACCTGGCGACGTGCACTTCCGATTGCGCCAGCGAATTCACAATGTAGGCCATGCGCAGGCGCGCATCCGGCGTATAGCGTGAGTCTGGAAAGCGGTTCACGAGGTCCCTGAACGACTCGAACGATTCCTTGGCTGCCTTCTGATCGCGCTCTGACAAATCCTGACGCG
Organism: Polaromonas sp. JS666; assembly: GCF_000013865.1. Lineage (NCBI taxonomy): Bacteria > Pseudomonadati > Pseudomonadota > Betaproteobacteria > Burkholderiales > Comamonadaceae > Polaromonas > Polaromonas sp. JS666. Next base: position 2,747,411 of record NC_007948.1, on the reverse strand, counting down.
AGATGAACGAGAAAAGGCCAAGATTGTCGTTGAAGTTCACCAGGCCTTTGAGGTACAGCGCGTAATCCATGGCAGGACTGGCCGGGTGCAGTTTCATGAACCGGTCCAGGGTTGCGATCGCCTGGGGCTGCTCACCGCCTTTGTACTGGGCATAGGCCTTTTCAATCTGGGCCTGCTGCGCGAGGGGCGTTCCAGCCGCCCGGCCTTCCAGCTTTTCGTAAAGGGGAATGGCCTTGTCGTAGGCGCCTGAGCTGGCTTCGTCTTTCGCCTCCGCGTAAATCTTGTTGGGGCTCCAGGTGGCGGTTTTATCCGGCTCGGGCGTCGTGGAGCAGCCTGCAACTACAAAAGACAATGCGCAAACGGCTGCGACAAGCGGCGATGCATTGGGAACAACCGATAATTTGGTGGAAAACATTGCGATCGACCTTCTTGATGACTGATTCTGAACAAAGCAAATTGATTATATCGGGCGCTGTTGCGGCCAATAGCCCCTCTGATGAGGCTCAGGATGAAGCTGACAGCAGTGTCGAGCTGGAGTTACGGCGGGTGATGGTTCCCGCGGGGAGTCATGGCGCACGCCTTGACCGGGCCTTGGCCGGCATTGTGCCTGAGTTCTCCCGCAGCTATCTGCAACAGCTGATCGAAGCAGCCGTGGTGCAGCTCAATGGCCGGGCAGTCACCAAGCCGTCGGCCAAGGTCAAGGCCGGCGATGAGCTCATCATAGAGTTGCGGCCCACACCTCAAAGCCAGGCCTTCAAGCCGGAAGCCATGGCGCTGGACATTGTGTTTGAGGATCCCTATCTGCTGGTAATCGACAAACCGGCCGGCCTGGTTGTGCACCCCGCACCCGGTAACTGGAGCGGCACCCTGCTCAATGGCTTGCTGGCGCGTGATCCCCAGGCGTCCTTTTTGCCGCGCGCCGGCATCGTGCATCGTCTCGACAAGGATACCAGCGGGCTGATGGTGGTCGCCCGCCAGCGACAGGCGATGGATCAGCTGGTGAGCATGATCGCCGCCCGGAGCGTGAGCCGGGAATATATTGCGCTGGCCCACGGTGCATGGCAGGGGGCACGGACCCGGGAGGTGAGCGCGGCCATCGGCCGGGATCCCCGCAACCGCCTGCGCATGGCCGCCGTTGACCTGGAAAAAAACGCCGGCAAGCCGGCCTTGACGGTGATATCCCTGCTGCAAAACGGCGAGCGGCATTGTCTGGTCAAGTGCAAGCTGCATACCGGCCGCACCCATCAAATTCGCGTGCACATGGCGCTTCTGGGTCACCCCTTGATATCCGACGGGTTGTACGGCGGGGCAGTTGCTGCGGGGTTGGAGCGCCAGGCGCTGCATGCCTGCCGGCTGGCATTTGAACATCCCGTGACCGGTGCCCCGATGGAATTCAGGTCGCCGCCGCCGCCTGATTTACGGGCGGCTATAGCGGATGTCGGCCTGATATACAATCAAAGTTCGTAGTTTTCAGCTACCCGCAACATGGCGCCCCTGGCAAGGAGGTTGCGCATGGACGCAATGCGCGAACAAGCGCTTTTCCCCGCCTTTTTTCGGAACGACCAATCATGAATACGACGGATGCGAAGCGCGTCCTCGAAACAGCACTCATCTGCGCGCAGCAACCGCTGCCTTTGCGTGAGATGGGGGTGCTGTTTAACGGGGTATTAACCGCCGACAGCCTCAAGCTGGTACTTGAGGATTTGCAGAACGACTGGGCTGGACGGGGGGTGGAGCTCGTTCATGTCGCCACCGGCTGGCGCTTTCAAAGCCGGCCACAGATGCGTGAGTACCTGGACAGGCTTCATCCGGAAAAGCCGCCCCGCTATACCCGGGCTACGCTTGAGACGCTTGCCATCATCGCGTACCGGCAGCCCGTGACGCGTGGTGACATGGAAGACATTCGCGGCGTCACGATCAACAGCATGATCCTCAAGCAATTGGAGGATCGCGGCTGGGTTGAAGTGATTGGCCACCGGGAAACCGTGGGCCGGCCAGCGCTTTATGCGACGACCAGGCAGTTTCTCGATGATTTGGGCGTTGAGTCGCTGGATCAGCTGCCCGCCATGGATAGTACGGCAGGGCAGGTTGCGATGCTCGAACAATTTGAGCTCGGCAGTGCAGAGCCCGCTTTGTTGCCGGAGCCGCAAGATGCGCCCGCGCTCGAGATCGTGGACGACGAGGCGGCCGTGCTGGAACTGGATCCGGACATTCCGGAAGTCCTGGAAGCTTCTGCGGCGAATGCCGGTGAGTTTTCCCAATCTGAGCCCCGTGACCGGACCGACAGCGAACCTTACGCATGAATGTAAAAGCATGAATCAACCAGACCACCCGGCTTCCGACCTCCCGCCCACTCAGCCGGGCGAAGATGAAAATAAACCTGCTGCGACAGAAAAATCCGGGCAGGACGCCCCTGATTTAATAGCTGATAAGCCCCAAGAAAAGGCCGTGGCGTTAGCGCAGCCCGCCGGACAGCCGGTGGCGCAGCCTGCGACCAGCACTATCCGTTTCGAGGACGTGGTGACCGGGCAGTTTGACGCTGATGAAGACGATGTGGCGCTCGAGTTGCCCAAGCGGGTGCTGTCGCCTCAGCCGGAAACCCCCAAGCTGCACAAGGTGCTGGCGCAAGCCGGGTTGGGCTCCCGCCTGGAGATGGAGCAGCTTATTCTCGAGGGACGCATTTCGGTCAATGCCGAGCCGGCTCACATCGGGCAGCGCATCCAGTTCGGCGACACCGTCAAGGTCAACGGTAAGCCCATTCGCGTGCGAATTGATCCGCCGCCGCCTCGCGTGATTGCGTATCACAAGCCCAGCGGAGAGGTTGTGACGCACGACGATCCGCAAAACCGGCCCACGGTGTTCCGGCGCTTGCCCAAATTGTTTCAGGGTAAATGGCAGTCCGTCGGGCGTCTTGACCTGAACACCGAAGGCTTGCTCTTGTTGACGAGTTCGGGCGAGCTGGCCAACAAGCTGATGCATCCGCGCTTTGGCCTAGAGCGCGAGTATGCGGTGCGGGTGTTGGGTGCGCTGAGCAACGAGGAGAAAAAGCGCCTGCTGGAAGGCGTGACCCTGGATGATGGCGTGGCGCAGTTCAGCTCCATCGAGGCCGGTGGCGGCGAGGGTGCCAATTGCTGGTACCGGGTCACCATATCCGAGGGGCGCAATCGTGAGGTTCGCCGCATGTTCGAGGCGGTGGGCCACGCGGTCAGCCGTCTCATTCGGATCCGCTACGGCGCCATGCTGTTGCCGCGCGGACTGAAGCGGGGCGCATTCGTCGAACTGGATGAACGGGATATCTGGGCGCTGACCAATGCGGTCACCCGCTCCGAGTCCCGGGCGGATCCGCGGGGCGCGCCCAAACACCCGGGTCATGTTCGCGGCGACGAAGGTGGCGAATTCCGCCCAGGCCGCGGCCCTCGCCGAAATGAGCGCTCGCGCGGTGACCGCGGGCGCCTGCCGGCCCCCGAGAGCGGGCAAGCCGATGACTTTCAGCCCGCCGATGCCGATGCCGAGCAGGAGCCCAATGAGCTGCAGCCGCCAATGCACCGGACGGACTCTGCGCCCAGGGGCAACAGGCGCCGCGGGGGGAAAGGTCGTGGGCAGGGGGGTAACCCCGGTTCACCCCCTCGCTTTGGACAGGCTGCGGGAAATGGTCCGCAGGGACCAAAGCGGCGCGATGACCGTGGGGACCGGGGTGACAAAAGCGCCGGGGGGGCCCAGCAGCCCGATCCGATGAAGACATCCTTTGGTTATATCGGTGCGGATACCTTCACCCGGCAGCGGCAAGGTCAAGGTCAAGGTCAAGGTCAGGGGCAACGCCGCAGTGGCGGCGGGGGATCTGGCATGGGCGGTGCCGGTGGGGGGCAGCGCCGTGGCGGCGGGGGTGGTGGCGGAAACCGCGGAGGCGGCAATCGTGGTGGTGGCGGTAATCGCGGCGGAAATCGTTGAGCGCGCCAGAAGCACTTTACTTCACAGGGTTGATTCGAACAGATCAGCCCACAGGTTAAAATCAGAGGCTGTATTCAGTTTCTGAATCATTTAAAAATCCAAGGTTAAGGAAAATTCATGGCGATCGAACGCACTCTCTCCATCATCAAGCCCGACGCAGTTGCAAAAAACGTCATTGGCCAGATTTATGCACGTTTTGAGGCCGCCGGCCTGAAAGTCGTGGCGGCCAAAATGGCTCACCTTTCAAAGGGCGAGGCTGAGGCTTTCTACGCGGTGCACAAGGAGCGTCCCTTCTTCAAGGACCTCGTGTCGTTCATGATTTCCGGTCCCGTCATGATCCAGGCGCTGGAAGGCGAGGGCGCCATTCTGAAGAACCGCGACCTGATGGGCGCGACCGATCCGAAGAAGGCTGCAGCCGGCACGATTCGCGCCGATTTTGCTGACAGCATTGATGCCAATGCCGTCCATGGTTCGGATGCCGTCGAAACTGCCCAGGCGGAAATTGCATTCTTCTTCCCGGGCATGAATATTTACTCGCGTTAATCATGCTGCCCCCCATGCGTTGCTACTCCCCGCCAGGGTCGTCGCTTGCCTGGGGCGGTCCAGCCTGTCGCCCTCTGCAATGACAGCCAACCTTCTTGACTACGATCTGGAGGGCTTGGCCGCCTTTTGCGAAGGGCTCGGCGAAAAGCGCTTTCGCGCAACCCAGCTGTTTCGCTGGATTCATCAAAAAGGCGCCTCTGATTTTGGGCAGATGACAGATCTGGCCAGATCGCTGCGTGAAAAACTCGCCGGTTCGGCCCATATCCAGGGGCCGAAAGTGGTGTCCCGTCACGACTCGGCAGACGGCACCATCAAATGGCTGTTCGATGTTGGCGCCGGTGACGTCATTGAAGCCGTTTTCATCCCCGAAACGGATCGGGGAACCCTGTGCATTTCATCCCAGGCCGGCTGCGCCGTGGGGTGCCGGTTCTGCTCGACCGGGCACCAGGGCTTCAGCCGCAACCTCACTACGGGGGAAATTGTCTCCCAGCTGTGGTTTGCAGAGCATTTCCTGCGCCAGCACCTGGGCCGGCAGGAGCGTGTGATTTCGAATGTGGTCATGATGGGCATGGGCGAGCCCTTGCAGAACTACTCGCAACTGGTACCCGCGTTGCGGGTCATGCTGGATGACCATGGTTACGGTTTGTCGCGTCGCCGTGTGACAGTGTCGACGTCGGGCGTCGTGCCCATGATCGACAGGCTGGCCAAGGACTGTCCGGTGGCGCTGGCTGTGTCGTTGCACGCTCCGCAAGACGCGCTGCGCGACAGCCTGGTGCCACTCAATAAAAAATACCCGATCGCTGAATTGCTGCAGGCCTGCACCCGCTATCAGGCGTCTGCGCCGCGTGACTTCATCACGTTTGAGTACTGCATGCTTGACGGGGTGAATGACCAGCCCGAACATGCGCGCCAGCTGGTGGCGCTGATGCAAAATCATTCGGCAGGTGGCCTGTCGTGCAAATTCAACCTGATTCCTTTCAATCCGTTTCCGGCGTCGGGCCTGAAGCGTTCAGCCATGCCGCAGGTTGCCGCCTTCGCCAAAATCCTGATGGATGCGGGCATCGTGACCACGGTGCGTAAGACCCGCGGTGATGACATTGACGCGGCCTGTGGTCAACTCGCTGGCGATGTTCAGGACCGGACCAGCGTAGACCGGCGCATCGCGGCGCAACGGCAAGGTATGCTCGGCGGCATCAAAGTGGTTGTTGCAAAGGGGATGGATGTATGAGGTTTTCCGGCAATGTGATCTGCATGTCAGCCTGCTGGGTGGCTGTGTTACTGGCAGGGTGTGCCGGCCAGCAAGGAATGTCCGGGCCCTCCGGTAACCGGAGCGACATCGTTACCGAGTCGGATGAACCCGACCATCGCAGGCGTGCACGCCTGCGGCTTGAGTTGGCCACCGGTTATTTTGAACAGGGCCAGCCCAATGTTGCGCTGGATGAAATCAAGCAATCGCTTGCCATAGACCCCACTTTTGTAGATGCCTACAACGTGCGCGGGCTGGTGTATATGCGGCTCAATGACATTCCATTGGCCGAAGACAGTTTTCGCCGTGCGCTCGCGCTGAACCCCCGCGATGGCGATGTGGCGCACAACTACGGGTGGCTGCTTTGCCAGCAGGCCCGCTATGAAGATTCTTTCAGATCCTTTGCCCAGGCCGTTGCCAATCCGACCTACGGCGGCAAGGCCAAAACATTGATGGCGCAAGGTGTCTGCCAGGTTCGCGCGGGGCAGCGTGCCGAGGCGGAACAGAGCCTGATGCAGTCCTATGAGCTGGATGCCGGCAATCCAGTGACCGGCTACAACCTCGCGACCCTTCTTTATGAACGTGGTGATCTGACTCGGGCGCAGTTCTATATACGCCGTCTGAACAACAGCGAGCTCGCAAATGCCGAAACGCTCTGGCTGGGCATCAAGACCGAACGGAAACTGAATAATCGCGAGGCAGTGCTGCAGTTGGCCGATCAGCTGAAAAAGCGCTTTGCCCAGTCTCCCCAAGCTGCCGCCTACGAAAAAGGTGCTTTCAATGAGTAACTTCGACCCAGCGCTGGCAGCCAGCTTCGATTCGGAGGCGGGTTCCAGCTTCAGCCACAGCCAGGCCATGCCTGCGCCCCAGTGCACGGCCGGTGACCTGCTTCGGGATGCAAGAGAGGCTGCGGGCCTTCATATTGCGGCGCTGGCTGCCTCGCTGAAAGTTCCCGTCAAGAAGCTTGAAGCGTTGGAGCAGGATCGTTTTGATTTGCTGCCGGACGCGGTATTTGTGCGTGCGCTTGCCTCCAGCGTGTGCCGAACCTTGAAAATAGATCCCACGCAGGTGCTTGAGCGCATGCCTCAATCGCCGGCCCCCAGGCTGGCCCAGCGAAGCGCCAGCATCAACGCGCCGTTTAGTTCGCCTGCTGATGGCCCGCGCGCTTCCCCCTGGAAGCATGCCTCGCGGCCCGCTGTATTGGCTGTGCTTGCCTTGCTATTGGGTGCCCTGGTTTTGATTTTCCTGCCTGGAGTTGCTGAAGAGCCGGTCACAGTCAAGCGGGAGGCTGAGGATGGGCTGGCCGTTGCCGCCACTGAGAAGCCACAGTCTTTGCCTGCGACGATGGTCATGGCGGGTGCAAGCCTTGCCAGTGGTGCCGCACCGGAAGTGTCGGCTGCAATCAATGTTGCCAGTGCTTCCGCTGCAGAAGGCCTGGCTCCCGCTGCCCCGCCGGGAGACGTGGCAGGGGCCCCTGTAACGCCGCAGGTTGCCATGCAGTCAACTCTGCCTGTTGCTCCCGTCGCTACTGCTGTTGCCACGTTGACGTCTCCTGGTGCGGCTTTGGCCGCCAGTGCACCCGTGACCGCGGTACCCGGCGGCATTGTGACGTTTCGCGCAAAGCAGGAGTCCTGGGTTGAAGTGACTGATGCCAAGGGGGCGGTTGTCCTGCGCCGTACGCTGGCTCCGGGTGAGGTCGCCGGCGCGTCCGGCGCCTTGCCGTTGGCGGCTGTGGTTGGCCGGGCCGACGCCACCCAGGTGCAGGTGCGCGGCCGGGCATTCGACCTGACCGCCGTTGCCCGGGATAACGTGGCCCGTTTCGAGGTGAAATAGTGGAGCCTTGCCTTCCCATCGAGTCGGCTTTTCCGAAAGCACGGCGTTCTACCCAGGCGCTGGTTGCCTGGGGCTCCCGCGTGGTTACCGTGGGCGGCGACGCGCCGGTGCGTATCCAGTCCATGACCAACACGGACACCGTGGATGCCATTGGTACAGCCATTCAGGTCAAGGAGCTTGCGCTGGCTGGCTCCGAAATGGTTCGCATCACCGTGAACACGCCTGAGGCGGCGCAGGCCGTGCCTCACGTTCGGGAGCAGCTGGATCGCATGGGCATCGACGTGCCGCTGATTGGTGACTTTCATTACAACGGTCACCGCCTGCTGACGGATTACCCGGCCTGTGCCGAGGCCTTGTCCAAATACCGCATCAACCCGGGTAACGTGGGCAAGGGCGACAAGCGCGACCGGCAATTCGGCCAGATGATTGAAGTCGCCATGCGCTGGAACAAGCCCGTGCGCATCGGGGTGAACTGGGGCAGCCTTGACCAGGAACTGCTGGCCAGCTTGATGGACGACAACAGTGCGCGTGCCACCCCGTGGGATGCCAGGCAGGTCATGTATGAGGCGCTGATCACCTCGGCCATTGATTCCGCCCGCCGTGCCGAGGAAATGGGCATGCGGCGTAACCAGATCATCCTGTCCTGCAAGGTGAGCGGTGTCCAGGATCTCATTTCCGTGTACCGCGAATTGGCCAAACGCAGCGACTACGCCCTTCACCTCGGCCTCACCGAGGCCGGCATGGGCACCAAAGGCACGGTCGCCTCCGCCACCGCGCTGTCGATTTTGCTGCAGGAAGGCATTGGCGACACGATTCGCGTCTCCCTGACCCCCCAGCCCGGCGAGGCCCGCACCCAGGAAGTGGTGATTGCTTCGGAGATCATCCAGGCCCTGGGGCTGCGCAACTTCGTCCCCAGCGTCACCGCCTGTCCCGGCTGTGGCCGCACCACCAGCACCACCTTTCAGGAGCTTGCCAAGCAGATTGACGACTTCCTGCGGGCCCAGATGCCGGTCTGGCGCGCGCAGTACCCGGGCGTTGAAGCGCTCAAGGTCGCGGTGATGGGCTGTATCGTCAATGGCCCCGGTGAAAGCAAGCATGCCGATATCGGCATCAGTCTGCCTGGATCGGGCGAGGCGCCGGCCGCACCGGTATTTATTGATGGCGAGAAGAAGCTGACCCTGCGCGGAGACAACATTGCGCAGGAGTTCCAGGTCATCGTTGAAAACTACATTGAAAAACGCTTTGGCACGCAGTCCGTCGCCGAAGCCGCGTGAATCCCATGCCTGAAAAAATGAATGCCGGCCAGACGGAGAAATTACCCTTGGCCAAAATCGAAAAACTCACCGCCGTCAAGGGCATGAACGACATCTTGCCGCCGGATTCGGCGCGCTGGGAGTGGCTCGAAGACAAAGTCCGCACGCTGATGGGGCGCTATGCCTACCGTAATATCCGCACCCCCATTCTTGAGCACACGCAGCTGTTTGTGCGGGGGATTGGCGAGGTCACGGACATCGTCGAAAAGGAAATGTATTCCTTCGAAGACCGTGCGGACAAGTATGGTGATCATGACCACCTCACCATGCGGCCTGAAAATACCGCCAGCGTGGTTCGTGCGGTCACCGAACACAACCTGCTCTATGAGGGCGGCAAGCGCCTCTACTATATGGGCCCGATGTTCCGTCGGGAGCGCCCGCAACGTGGCCGTTACCGCCAGTTTCATCAGATTGGCGCCGAAGCACTGGGTTTTGCCGGACCGGAAGTGGATGCCGAGCTGATTTTGCTGGCCGCGGCGCTCTGGAAGGAGCTGGGCCTGAGCGATTGGCGCCTGGAAATCAATAGCCTGGGTCAGCCCGATGAGCGTGCCCAGCACCGTGCCCAACTGATCGCCCACCTGGAACAACATGCCGACGTCCTGGACGAGGAAGCACGCCGGCGCCTGCACAGCAATCCGCTGCGCATTCTTGACACCAAGAATCCGGTCATGCAAGCAGTGGTAGACAGCGCCCCCCGGCTGATCGACTTTCTGGGGCCCCAGTCGTTGGCGCATTTTGAGGGACTTAAAGCCATCCTCGATGCCAACGGCATCCCCTGGACCCTGAATCCCCGACTGGTGCGCGGGCTGGATTATTACAACCTCACGGTGTTTGAGTTTGTGACCGACCGGCTGGGCGCCCAAGGCACCATTTGCGCCGGAGGGCGCTATGACTACCTGATTGAGCAGATGGGCGGCAAAGCCGCGCCGGCAGTGGGATGGGCCTTGGGCGTAGAGCGTGTGCTGGAGCTCATCAAGGAGCAGGGCGCTGCCGTCACGCCGCCGGTACCCGATGCCTATGCGGTGATTCCCGAGGCATCTGCCTTGCCCGTCGTTCTGCAAACCCTGCAGGCCTTGCGCGCGGCGGGGGTGAGTGTGCAGATGCACGCCGGTGCCAGCGCCGACGGCATGGGCAGCATGAAGTCCCAGTTCAAGAAGGCCGATGGCAGCGGCGCGCGGTTTGCCCTCATTTTCGGTCCGGCCGAGCTGGCGCAGGGGCACGTTGCCGTCAAACCGCTGCGGGGGGAAAAGGCTGATGTGGCGCAGGTGCAAACCTTGCAGCCACTGGACGACGTGTCCGCCTGGGCTCACGCCTTGCGCGCCTAGCCTTGCATTTCGCCCCCCTACAATCACCCCACCTCAATCCGCGCCGTTATCGGGCAGAACAAGCAGACTTTTATGGCAAAACATCTCGATTTGGAAGAGCAGGAACAACTTGATGAACTCAAGCATTTCTGGAAGCAGTATGGCGACCTGATCACCTGGGGCCTGATCGCCGTGTTTGGCATTTTTGCGGCCTGGAACGGTTATCAGTACTGGCAGCGCAGCCAGGCGGCGCAGGCTTCCGTGATGTACGACGAAATCGAGCGCGCTGTTCAGTCGGGTGATCAGGCCAGGATTGACCGTTCGTTGGCGGACATGAAAGACCGTTTTGGCCGCACCACCTATGCCCAGCAAGCCGGTCTGCTCGCCGCCAGGGCCTATTACGACAAGGGCAACCTGGACGCTTCCCGCGCCGCCTTGACCGGGGTGGCCGAGAAGGCTTCTGACGAGGGTTATCAGGCCATTGCCCGGTTGCGACTAGCCGGTCTTTTGCTGGAAAAGAAAGCCTACGACGAAGCCCTGCAGCAGCTGTCCGCTTCTTTCCCGAAAGATTTTGCGGCTCTGGCAGCCGACCGCCGCGGCGATATCCTGGCCGCCCAGGGCAAGAAAACCGAAGCCCGGGTGGAATATGAAAAAGCCTACAAGGGGCTCGACGAGCGTGCCGAGTACCGGCGCCTGGTGGAGGTCAAACTCAATGCGCTTGGCGTTGATCCCACCGCAGGTTCCACCAAACTGACAACGACCGCAGCCAATACCGAGGTGAAGAAATGATGATGCAGTCTTTTAGGCCCCTGGCCCAGATTTCTCGGCTGCCCTTGGCCATTTGTTTTGTAGCTCTGCTGGCTGGCTGCTTTGGCGGCGCCACCAAGCCCCAGCCGGCCGAACTGCAGCCGGTGACGGCCCTGGTATCCGCTCGCCAGAGCTGGAACACCCGCATTGGGCAGGTCGATTTCCCTCTGGACGTGGCTGTTTCGGGCACCAGCGTTGCCATTGCGAGCGGCGACGGTACGATCGCCCTTTTGGATGCTGCGACAGGCCGGGAGTTCTGGCGCGCGAGTCTCAATACGCCGGTTGCAGCAGGTGTGGGCAGCGACGGCAAGGTTTTGGCCGTGGTCACGAAGGCCAACGAGGTCGTTGCCCTGCAGGATGGGCGGGAAATCTGGCGCCAGAAACTCAATGCGCAAGCCTTCACCGCCCCTTTTGTAGCCGGTGCGCGGGTGTTCGTCCTGGCAGCGGACCGGTCGGTCACTGCTTTTGATGGCCAGACGGGGCGCAAGCTGTGGGCGCAGCAACGACCCACCGAACCCCTGGTGCTGCGCCAGTCTGGCGTGATGCTGGCGGTTGGCGATACGCTGGTGGTGGGCCTCGCTGGCCGCCTTGCGGGCCTGAACCCCGCCAACGGCAGCATTCGATGGGAGGCGCCCATTGCTTCGCCGCGCGGCATCAATGATGTGGAACGCCTGGTTGACCTGGTAGGGCGTGTCAGCCGGGACGGCGACAATGTCTGTGCGCGGGCCTTCCAGGCCAGCATTGGCTGCGTCAATGCCGCGCGCGGCAGCCTGTTGTGGGCCAAGCCGGCCAATGGCATGCAGGGTATTCATGGCGATGACCGCATGCTGTTTGGCACGGAAGCCGACGGGACGGTGATCGCTTGGCGGCGCACCGATGGCGAGCGAAGCTGGACCACAGACCGCCTGCGTTATCGCAGCCTGACGGCACCCCTGATCGTGGGGCGTTCCGTGGCGATTGGCGACTTCAGCGGTTTTATCCATTTGCTGTCGCGGGAAGACGGCTCTCTCCTTAATCGCCTGCCGACCGACGGCTCGGCCATTGCCGCGGCTCCCGTGCTCGCCGGCAACACGCTGATCGCCGTGACCCACAACGGTGGGGTTTACGGTTTCAAGCCTGAGTAAACGAAATACACGAAATACAACCTTTCCAGAAGCTGATCGATGAAACCTGTCATTGCGTTAGTCGGCCGCCCGAATGTGGGCAAGTCGACGATTTTCAACCGGCTGACCAAGACGCGGGATGCGATCGTGGCCGATTTCGCCGGGCTGACGCGTGACCGTCATTACGGCAATGGCAAGTTGGGCTCCCACGAGTACATCGTCATTGACACCGGCGGGTTTGAGCCCGATGCCGCGTCCGGCATATACAAGGAAATGGCCAAGCAGACCCGTCAGGCCGTTGCTGAAGCCGATGTGGTGATTTTCGTGGTCGACGCGCGTGCCGGCATCAGCGCGCAGGACCACGATATCGCCAACTTCCTGCGCAAGCTGGGCAAGCCGACGGTGCTGACCGCCAACAAGGCGGAGGGCATGACGGAAGGCGTCCAGTTCTCCGAATTTTTTGAATTGGGCCTGGGCGAAGTGCTGCCCGTTTCGGCATCCCATGGCCAGGGCATGCGTTCCCTGGTCGATCTTGCCTTGGCGCCGCTCCATCTCGCCGATCCTGATGAAGAAGCCGAGCCGCAAGACCCGTCCGTCATCCGGCTCGCTGTGGCGGGCCGTCCCAATGTGGGGAAATCCACGCTGATCAATACATGGCTGGGGGAAGAGCGCCTGGTGTCCTTCGACCTTCCTGGCACCACCCGGGATGCCATTTCCGTGCCCTTTGAGCGTGCCGGTCAGAAGTTTGAATTGATTGACACCGCCGGTCTGCGCCGCAAAGGCAAGGTTTTTGAAGCCATCGAGAAGTTTTCCGTCGTCAAGACGCTTCAGGCGATTGAAGGTGCGAACGTCGTGCTGTTGCTGCTCGACGCCACGCAGGGCGTGACCGACCAGGATGCACATATTGCCGGGTATATCCTTGAAAGTGGTCGTGCGGTGGTGCTGGCCATCAACAAATGGGATGCGGTGGATGCCTACCAGCGGGAGACGCTGGAGCGGTCGATCGAGACCCGCCTTGCTTTCCTGAAATTTGCATCCATCCACAAGATTTCGGCGATCAAGCGCCAGGGATTGGCTCCCGTCTGGAAATCAATTGTGCAGGCCCACGCTTCGGCCAACCGCAAAATGTCCACCCCCGTGCTCACACGCCTGCTGCTTGAGGCCGTCCAGTTCCAGCAGCCGCAGCGTTCGGGTATGTTCCGCCCCAAGATGCGCTATGCGCACCAGGGCGGCATGAATCCGCCCATCATCATCATTCATGGCAATTCGCTGGAGCATGTCACCGAAGCCTACAAACGCTATCTGGAAGGGCGGTTCCGCAAGGAGTTCGATCTGGTCGGCACGCCTATGCGCATCCAGATGAAAAGCTCGCACAACCCCTTCACGGACAAGGATTCGGCCTAAAACTACAGGCTGGACGTACCGGCTGTGGTAAGGTCAAGTTCTATTAACTTTTGAACACGGAAAATATCGTGAGCAATAACAAAGGTCAGCTGCTGCAGGACCCGTTTCTCAACACCTTGCGTCGGGAGCATGTTCCTGTTTCCATTTATCTCGTCAACGGGATCAAATTGCAGGGCCAGATTGAGTCTTTCGATCAATATGTGGTTCTGCTGCGCAATACCGTGACCCAAATGGTCTACAAGCATGCGATCTCAACCATCGTTCCCGGACGCGCTGTGAGTTTTGCGACCGGCGAATCCGAAGAAAGCCCCGCCAGCTGAGTTCCTATGATGCTCCGGTGAAAACACCAACTCTTGCCCTGCTGGTTGGCGTTGATCTGGGTTTGCCGAACTTTGATGCCGATCTGCAGGAACTGGGTTTGCTCGCGCAAACCGCAGGCCTGCAGCCCGTTGCACGCGTGACGTGCAGGCGAAAAGCCCCCGATGCAGCCCTGTTCATAGGTTCTGGCAAGGCCGACGAGATCAAAATGCTGGCGCTGGATACTGGCGCGTCTGAAATCCTGTTCGACCAGTCGCTCAGTCCGGCCCAGCAACGCAACCTGGAGCGGCATCTGGAGTTGCCGGTCAATGATCGCACCCTGCTGATTCTCGAGATTTTTGCCCAGCGCGCCCACAGCCACGAGGGCAAGCTTCAGGTCGAACTGGCCCGGCTGCAGTACGTCTCAACGCGCCTCGTGCGCCGCTGGTCTCACCTGGAGCGCCAGACCGGCGGGGCGGGTGTGCGCGGCGGCCCCGGCGAAAAGCAGATTGAACTGGACAAGCGCATGATCGGCGACGCCATCAAGCGCACCAAGGAGCGTCTGGGCAAGGTCAAGAAGCAGCGGCAAACGCAGCGAAAGCAGCGTGAGCGGCGCAACTCGTTCACGATCTCGCTGGTCGGCTACACCAATGCCGGTAAATCCACGTTGTTCAATGCGCTGGTCAAGGCACGCGCCTACGCTGCCGACCAGCTTTTTGCCACCCTCGATACCACGACGAGACAACTCTACCTGGGTGACGCCGCACGTTCGGTCTCCCTCTCTGACACGGTAGGCTTCATCCGGGATTTGCCACACGGGCTGATTGACGCGTTTGCCGCTACATTGCAGGAAGCTGCGGACGCGGACCTGCTGCTGCATGTGGTGGATGGTTCGAACCCCGACTATCTGGAGCAAATTGAGCAAGTGCAACGGGTCCTGGCAGAAATTGGCGCGGCTGACGTGCCGCAGATTCTCGTGTTCAACAAGCTGGATGCTGTTGAGAAGGGCAACTCACCTCTGTCCTTGCGCGACATGTTCGAACTCAGGGATGCATTTGAGGGGGCGAGCCGGAGCGTGGACCGCGTATTTGTCAGCGCGCTGACGGGTGAGGGCCTGCCTTTGCTGCGTGAGCTTCTGGCCAGTCATGTGGCAAGCATGGTGACCGGAGAAATTCTCCAAACAGCCGACGACCTTGCCTGATCGGGCAATTTCATTAGGCACAATGTCGGTGTAGTCAAAAATAAGCGAGTTTGATCCCATGAACCTGAATCCCGTGCTGCAGACGTTGACGACCTTGCCAGGTCGGCTGAAACAACGCGCCCAAGGCATGTTCAATCTCAACGATCCACGTTGGGGCCGCGACGATGACAAGCCCTCATCCGATGAGACCAAGCCAGACATGCCTCGTGACGACAAGCAGCCTTCCAGGCCAGTTCGACCACAAGGCCAGGGGCCCAATCAGGGGCCACCTGACCTGGACGAACTCTGGCGCGATTTCAATCGCAAGCTCGGCGGCCTCTTTGGCGGCGCAAAAAGCGCCGGCAAGCGGGGTGGCTTTGGGGGCGGTAACAACGGGGGTGACGGCGGTAATGGCGGTGGTTTTCAGCCCGACATGAAAAGTGCGGGTATCGGCGCGGGCCTGATCGCCGCAGTGGCCGTCCTGATCTGGCTGGGCACCGGGTTTTTCATTGTGCAAGAGGGCCAGCAGGCCGTCATTACTCAGTTCGGCAAATACCACTCGACCGTGGGCGCGGGTTTCAACTGGCGCCTGCCGTACCCTGTGCAGCGCCATGAAATGGTCGTGGTCACCCAGATAAGGTCGGTTGATGTGGGGCGCGACACCATCATCAAGGCAACAGGACTTCGCGATTCGGCCATGCTGACTGAAGACGAGAACATTGTCGAAATCAAATTCGCGGTCCAGTACCGTTTGAGTGACGCGCGTGCCTACCTGTTTGAAAGCAAGGACCCGGCCAGCGCCGTGGTGCAGGCTGCCGAAACGGCCGTGCGTGAAGTGGTGGGAAAAATGAAGATGGATTTGGCGCTTGCAGACGAGCGCGACCAGATCGGCCCCCGCGTGCGGGCCCTGATGCAGATCATTCTGGACCGCTACAAGGTGGGTGTTGAAGTCGTGGGCATCAATCTTCAGCAAAGCGGTGTGCGTCCTCCCGAACAGGTGCAGGCTGCATTCGATGACGTGCTCAGGGCGGGTCAGGAGCGTGAGCGCTCAAAGAACGAAGCCCAAGCCTATGCCAATGATGTGATTCCCCGCGCCGTGGGTTCAGCTTCACGCCTCAAGGAGGAGTCGGAAGCTTACAAGGCGCGAATTGTGGCGCAGGCCCAGGGTGATGCCCAGCGTTTCCGCTCGGTGCTGACCGAATACCAGAAGGCGCCTCAGGTCACCCGCGATCGCATGTACCTGGATGCCATGCAGCAGGTCTACACCAATGTCACCAAGGTGCTGGTGGAGTCCCGCCAGGGCTCCAACCTGCTGTATCTTCCGCTCGACAAGATCATGCAGATGACCGCGCAGGGTGGTGCAGCGGCAGGCGCCGAGATCCCGCTACTGCCGGGCAGTGGAACGGCACCGCCCGCCGCGGCCCCTTCGCCGTCGGGTGGTAGCCTGCCCCTGGATGCCCGTTCACGCGATGCTTCCCGCACCCGCGACCGTGAAACACGCTAAGGAAGAAAAACGTGAATAGAGTTGGATTTTTCGTATCTTCATTGCTGGTGGTGCTGGCGCTGCTGAGTTCCACCCTGTTTGTCGTCGACCAGCGTCAGTTTGGCGTGGTCTATGCGCTGGGTCAGATCAAGGAGGTCGTTACCGACCCCGGGCTTCATGCCAAGCTGCCACCGCCATTCCAGAATGTGTCATACATCGACAAGCGTCTGCTGGTGCTCGACAGCGTCGATGCCGAGCCGATGCTGACCGCCGAGAAGCAGCGCGTGGTGATTGACTGGTATGTTCGCTGGCGCATCACGCAGCCTACCGAATACATCCGCAATGTCGGCCTGGATGAAAAGGCCGGCGCCAACCAGTTGAGCCGCGTGGTGCGCAATGCGTTTCAGGAAGAGATCAACAAACGCACGGTCAAGGATTTGCTGTCGCTCAAACGCGAGGCCCTGATGGCCGACGTCAAGCGCGAGGTGCTGCAGGTGGTGCAGGGCGCCAAGCCCTGGGGTGTGGACGTGGTCGATGTTCGCATCACCCGCGTGGACTACGTGGAGGCTATCACCGATTCGGTTTACAAGCGCATGGTGGCCGAACGTCAGCGCGTGGCCAATGAGTTGCGCTCAACCGGTGCGGCTGAAGGTGAAAAAATCCGGGCCGATGCCGACAGGCAGCGTGAAGTTGCGGTTGCCAATGCTTACCGCGACGCACAGAAGGTCAAAGGCGAGGGCGATGCGGAAGCGGCCCGAACCTATGCGGAATCCTTCGGCCGTGATCCGCAGTTTGCCCAGTTCTACCGAAGTCTGGATGCGTACAAGGCCAGCTTCGGCAAGAAAAACGACGTGATGGTGCTCGACCCATCCTCCGAATTCTTCAAGGCCATGCGTGGATCGGGTAGTGGCGCAGCGGCGCCCGCCAAAAAATAAGTCAGCGTGGACGGTGATACCTTCTGGCAGGCGCTGGCCCTGATGCTGGTGATCGAAGGGCTGTTGCCGCTGATCTCGCCGTCCGGCTGGCGCGGCATGTTTGAACAGATACTCCGGCTGGGCAACGGGCAGATCCGTTTTTTCGGGCTTTGCAGTATCGGCGCCGGGTTGATCTTGCTGGCGGTGATGGCCTGACAGCGTGCAGCCAGCCAGTACTGACTGAGGTGCTTATTTGCACCCGGCAACCCCCTCTTGCCGCCCTTGGCCCAAAAGCGGCCTCCAAGCCCGGTAAAATCTGGTTTTTAACAGCCCACGAAAATTACAATGTCCGCCTGGTTGTCATCATGGCAATTGCCCGATCAAATTGCCGATGTCCTGCCCTCCGAGGCGCGCCACATCGAAGAGCTGCGCCGGCTGTTTCTCGACACCGCTCGCAGCTATGGCTATGAGTTGGTCATGCCGCCGCTGCTGGAGCATCTCGAGTCGCTGCTCACCGGCACCGGCGAGGCACTGGATCTGCAGACTTTCAAGCTCGTTGACCAGCTCTCGGGCCGTACGCTGGGTTTGCGGGCTGACACCACGCCGCAGGTCGCCCGCATTGATGCGCACCTGCTCAATCGCAGTGGCGTAGCCCGTCTGTGTTATTGCGGCCCGGTGCTGCATACCCGTGCCGACCGCCCTCATGCCACCCGGGAGCCTTTGCAGTTCGGGGCTGAAATATATGGCCATGCCGGGCTGGAAGCCGACCTGGAGGCGCAGTCGCTGGCGCTGGAGGGCCTCAAGGCGGCGGGTGTGACCGCGTTGAGTGTTGACATGGCCGATGCCCGCATTGTCAACAGCTTGCTGGCTGGCGCCGCCGTGAATGCCAAAACCCTGGCGCTTATCCATGCTGCGCTCGCGGCCAAGGATGCCAGCGAACTCGACAGCCTGACGGCCAGCTTGAAGGGCAGCCTTTCCGCTGCGGCATGTGACGGTCTGAAAGCATTGTTGCAGCTTTACGGCGATGAAAAAGTCCTGCTGGAGGCTGAAAAAGTCCTCTCATCCTGGCCCGATGCACAGAACGCGCTGCAAAATTTGAAGTGGCTGGCCGCGCACGTGGGTGATGTCAAGGTCAGCTTTGACTTGGCCGATTTGCGAGGCTACGCCTATTACAGCGGTACCCGTTTTGCCATCTATGGGCAGGGCGCCGAGTTGGCGCGTGGCGGCCGTTATGACGAGGTCGGTGCGGTGTTTGGTCGCAACCGTCCGGCCGTCGGCTTCAGTCTGGATCTCAAGGAACTGGTCAGCGTGCTGCCGCCCCGGCCGCTCAGGGCCGCCATTCGTGCGCCATGGGGGGAAGATGCCGGCCTGCGCGCTGCCATCGCCCGCCTTCGGGCCGGCGGCGAGACGGTGGCCTGTGTGCTTCCGGGCCATGAACATGAGGTCAATGAATTTGACTGCGACCGCGAACTGGCCCATGCGGCCGGCCAATGGGTGGTCCAGCCCTTGAAAAAGGCGGCCTGAAGCCGGGCCTCAGGCCGGCCTTCAATGCTGTTTTTCCCAACGAATCCTTAACGAGAAATTGAAGATGACATATAAACCAACCGTAGCCGCGGGCCGCAATGTTGTGGTCGTGGGCACCCAGTGGGGCGACGAAGGCAAGGGCAAGCTGGTCGACTGGCTTACCGAAATGTCCCAGGGTGTGGTGCGCTTTCAGGGTGGCCACAATGCCGGCCATACACTGGTCATCAACGGCATCAAGACTGCCTTGCACCTGATTCCCAGCGGCATCATGCGTCCTGGTGTGAAATGCTACATCGGCAACGGCGTGGTGCTCTCGGCGGCCAAGCTGTTTGAAGAAATTGAAGGGCTGGAAAAAGCCGGCGTGGAAGTGCGCTCACGTTTGCGCATCAGCGAAGCCTGCCCGCTGATCCTGCCTTTTCATGCAGCGCTCGACATTGCCCGCGAGGCTTACCGCGAAAAGGGCGGTACCGCCAGGATAGGCACCACCGGCCGCGGTATTGGCCCGGCCTACGAAGACAAAATCGCGCGCCGCGCGCTGCGCGTGCAGGACCTCAAATACCCCGAGCGTTTTGCCGCCAAGCTGCGCGAGTTGCTGGATTTGCACAACTTTGTGCTGACCGGTTATTTGCACGCGCCGGCGATTGATTTTGACACCGTGTATGCCGAAGCCATGCGGCACGCCGAACTCCTCAAGCCAATGATGGCGGATGTCTCGCGCGAACTCAACGATGCGAACCGCGAAGGTGCCAATCTGCTGTTCGAGGGCGCGCAGGGCACCCTGCTCGATGTGGACCACGGTACCTATCCCTACGTGACATCCAGCAACTGCGTGGCGGGCAATGCCGCTGCCGGCGCGGGTGTGGGCCCGGGCATGCTGCACTACATCCTGGGCATCACCAAGGCTTATTGCACGCGCGTGGGCGGTGGGCCTTTCCCGACCGAGCTGGATTGGGAAACGCCGGACACCGTGGGCTACCACCTCAGCACCGTGGGCGCCGAAAAAGGGGTGACCACTGGTCGTAGCCGACGCTGCGGGTGGTTTGACGCTGCGCTGCTCAAGCGCTCCGCCCAGGTCAATGGCCTGTCGGGTCTGTGTATCACCAAGCTTGACGTGCTCGACGGCATTGCCGAGCTCAAGCTGTGCACCGGTTATGAACTCGATGGCCACATTACCGACATCCTGCCCATGGGCGCCGAAGACATCGAGCGTTGCAAGCCCATTTATGAAACCCTGCCGGGCTGGAGCCAGAGCACGGTGGGCGTCACGCAATACGACCAGCTGCCGGCTGCGGCGCAGAAATATCTCCACCGGATCGAAGAGGTGACCGGTGTGCCGATTGACATGATTTCCACCAGCCCGGATCGCGACCATACCATCCTGCTGCGCAATCCCTACGCCGCCTGACCCCGGTAATTTTTGAATCAAAAAAACAGGCGCCCGGACCATGCATTGCGGCGCCTGGCTATTAAATCAGGAGCAATCCCATGTTGACCGAAGACGGCAAACATCTGTATGTCAGCTATGACGAATATCACAACCTGATTGAAAAACTGGCAATCAAGATTCATCAATCGGAGTGGCAGTTCGACACCATCCTGTGCCTGGCGCGCGGTGGCATGCGGCCGGGTGACATTCTTTCGCGAATTTTCGACAAGCCACTGGCCATCATGTCGACCAGTTCCTACCGCGCCGACGCCGGCACCGTGCAGGGCCAGCTCGACATCGCGCGCTATATCACCACGCCAAAGGGCGAAATTGCCGGCAAGGTATTGCTGGTGGATGATCTTGCCGATTCGGGGTACACCCTGAATGCGGTGATCCAGCAGCTGCGCACCAACTACAAACCGATCACCGAGCTGCGCAGCGCGGTGATCTGGACCAAGGGCGTTTCCACCTTCCAGCCCGACTATTCAGTGGAATCGCTGCCGACCAATCCCTGGATTCACCAGCCGTTTGAAGGCTACGACTCGCTCACACCGGCGCAACTGATGGCCAAGTGGAAAATCTGATGGGCTCCACCAACGCTTTTCACTTCGTGTAAAACGCTGCCCCCGAGGGGGCTAATTTTCCTTGGGACGGCCCGGCGGAAAATTGCGGCCATTTATCGATGTGCAAGCGGCGCTGTTCCCCAAGCTCACGGCCCGGGTACGGCCACCGCCTGTCGGGGCATGCCGTTAACATCGGCGCATGAGCGATCCATCCACCCAACTAATCCATCACCCTTACACCTCGCCGGCGGGCTTTGAGGCCGTTGCACCGGGGGTGCACAAGGCCTCCACGGTGATCTTTCCCAGCGTTGCGGCGCTGCGCAACCGCGACTGGAAACACAAGACGGGCTATACCTACGGCTTGCACGGTACCCCCACCACCTTCACGCTGGAAGAGCGCATTGCCACCCTGGAGGGCGGCAAGTTCTGCACCCTGGTGCCCAGCGGCCTGGCTGCCGTGGTGCTGGTGGACATGGCCCTGCTGAAGTCCGGTGATGAAGTGCTGATTCCCGACAATGCCTATGGGCCCAGCAAGGCATTTGCGCAGGCTGAGCTTGCAGCCTGGGATATCAGTTTTCAGTTTTATGACGCCATGAATCCGGCCGATCTGGCCGCCAAACTGAACCGCAAAACGCGGCTGGTCTGGCTGGAAGCGCCGGGCTCCATCACGCTGGAGTTCCCTGACCTTCCGGCGCTGGTGGCCGTCGTCAAGGCGAACAACCAGTCTGACAAGATGGCCCACCCATTGGGCACGGTTACCGCGCTGGACAACACCTGGGGCGCAGGCCTGGCGTTCAACGCTTTCTGGCTCGGTGCGGACATCTCCGTGCAGGCCCTCACCAAATACCCCAGCGGTGGCGCGGACGTGCTGATGGGTTCAGTGGTCACCAACGATGAAGTCCTGCACCATCTGGTTCATTTGTGCCACATGCGCGTCGGCTATGGCGTGAGCGGCAACGATGCCGAACTGGTGTTGCGCGGCTTGAACAGCATGGCCTTGCGCTACGCCGCACAAGATGCCGCCACGCAACAGCTGGCGGTCTGGTTGCAGGCCCAGCCGCAAATCGCCGCCGTGCTGCATCCCGCATTGCCCGGATCGCCCGGACATGACACATGGAAGCGCGATTGCACAGGTGCGGCCTGCCTGCTCAGCGCCGTGTTCAAGCCCGAGTTCACACAGGAGCGGATCGACCGTTTTTGCGACAGCCTCCAGTTGTTCAAGCTGGGCTACAGCTGGGCCGGGCCCATGAGCCTGTGCGTGCCTTATGACGTGCCAGCCATGCGTCGCACGCCGTGGTCGCATCGGGGTGGTTTGGTACGTTTTTCAATCGGCCTGGAGTCTGTGGCAGACCTGCGGGCAGACCTGGCTCAGGCGCTCCTGATCGCTTGATTCGGGCCTGCTGAAGACTTGATGAAGCCCTGACGGCGATGCAGTACAGTAAGGGTTAATCATTCACGAAAGCACGCTGTGGCAACTCCTAATTATTCCTACGAAAAACGCCAGAAAGAGCTTGCGAAAAAACGTAAAAAAGAAGAAAAACTCAAGCGCAAAGCCGAAGGTAAGCCTGATGACGCGGCAGACGAGGGTGAGCAGACCCCAGACACGCAGGCCGACGGCCAACCCGGTTTGCCACCGACTGAGTCATCGATCTGATTCTGAAGCCCCAGCTCCGGACATCAACCCTAGACGCACCGATCTTTTCGAGTCGCATCCATCCACCCCTGGGTTCGCCCCAATACATCAACGGGTCCATTGCCGACATGGCCCGTTATCCATGTACCCGGCGCCGACCCGCTATACGCCGCTGTCACGCTATTACCTGCTCCCGGAGCATTCGCAAGTTAATGCATGACGCCGCCATGTCGCATCGCGAAATGGGGCGCAAATACCGGTGAATCCTTCAAGGAAGCATTTTTGAAGACGCGAAAAAGCAGGCCCGGCTGTCGATCGTGTGTGGCTTGCCGAGTCAAAAATAATAGCTGTACATGACCTTTTGACGGGGGCCAGAGGCCAATTTGATGCTTCTTTACCCAGTCAGGACGTCTTCCGTGAGCCAGCATTGGTCCCTTGCCGTCTTTCCACCTGCGTACCCCTGGACTCAAAATGTTTCACCCGCCGCGGGTTTTGGGCATTTTCTCCTGCAAAAAAGCATCCCATGCTCGGGTAACATTGCAGGCCGTGCACTGCGCGCCAGGCAGTGCGAGCGCCCCGTCAAGCGCTATAAGAATCAACGACTTAGCTAAACGCTCAAGAAAACAGGGACTGCCGTGCGTCTCAATTCGATCAAGTTATCAGGGTTTAAATCGTTCGCGGAGCCCACCAATTTTGTGTTGCCGGGGCAATTGGTCGGTGTGGTGGGGCCCAATGGCTGCGGTAAATCCAACATCATGGACGCGGTGCGCTGGGTGTTGGGGGAAAGCAAGGCCTCCGAGCTGCGCGGCGAGTCCATGCAGGACGTCATTTTCAATGGCACCAACACGCGCAAGCCAGCCAGCCGCTCCAGTGTGGAGCTGGTGTTTGACAATGCCGATCACCGGGCTGGTGGCCAGTGGGGTCAGTTTGCCGAGATCGCCGTCAAGCGTGTCCTGACTCGTGACGGTACTTCAAGCTATTACATCAACAACCAACCGGTGCGCCGCCGTGATGTGCAGGACGTGTTCCTGGGGACCGGCCTCGGCCCGCGGGCTTACGCCATCATTGGCCAGGGCACGATCAGCCGCATCATCGAGTCCAAGCCGGAAGAGTTGCGCCTCTTTCTGGAGGAGGCCGCAGGCGTATCGAAATACAAGGAGCGCCGCCGGGAGACCGCCAACCGGCTGTCGGACACCCGGGAGAACCTGACGCGGGTAGAAGACATCCTGCGCGAGCTCAATGCCAACCTCGACCGGCTGGAAAAGCAGGCCGAAGTGGCCATGCGCTACAACACCTTGCAGGCTGACAGCACCCTCAAGCAGCATCAGCTGTGGTTTCTGAAGCGTGCCGAGAGCCAGGCCGATCAGGCGCGGGTCAAGGTGGATTCCGAGAAGGCGGTGAACGATCTTGAGAGTCGTGTTGCCGACCTGCGCCATATCGAAGCCGACCTCGAAACCATTCGCCAGTCGCACTATGCCGCGGGCGACCAGGTCAATCAGGCGCAGGGCAAACTTTATGAGGCCAGCGCGGAAGTCGGGCGGCTGGAGGCAGAAATCCGCTTTGTGGTCGATGGCCGGCTGCGCGTCGAGCAGCGTCTGGCCCAACTCAAGGAGCAGACCGCCCAATGGGCGACGCGCCAGGAAGACGCCGCGGCCGAGACGGAGAGCCTGGCAGCCCAGGCCATCGAAGCCGAAGAAAAAGCCGAGCTGCTGGTGGCGCAAACCGAAGAGCACCAAACCCAGCTGCCGGCACTTGAAGAGGCGCTGCGCCAGGCCCAGGCCAAATCCAACGAGCAGCGCACCGGTGTGGCCCAGGTCCAGCAGCAGATTCAGGTGCTGGCCGCCGACCAGCGCAACATTGAAGAGCAATCGCGCACGCTGGCCTTGCGCCATGAGCGCTTGACGGCCGACCGCAACGCGCTCAATGCTCCCGATGAAGCGCGCCTGGCGAACCTCACTGCGCAATTCAGCGGCGCACAAGAGGCACAGGCGGAATCCGAGGCACGCCTGCATGAGTTGACCGAAACCGTGCCGCAGCTTGACGAGGAACGGCGCACCCTGCAGCAGACCGTTAACACCGAGTCGGCCAAACGCGCCGACCTATCCGCCCGCATGGAGGCTCTCAAAGCCTTGCAGGAAAAAGTCAAAACCGATGGCAAGCTCAAGCCATGGCTGGAGAAACACGGTTTGGGCAGTCTGCAAGGCCTGTGGAGCCGTATTCATATTGAGCAGGGCTGGGAGAACGCCCTGGAAGCCGCATTGCGCGAGCGCCTGGGTGCGCTCGAAGTCAGCCGCTTGGACATGGTGCGCGGCTTTGCCGGAACCGATGGCCGCGGCGACGGTGAAGGGCCGCCGGCCAAACTCTCGTTTTATACGGCGCCCCATGCCGCGGTGCCCGCCCGCTCCAATCCATCCGTCAGCCTCAAGCCCCTGGCCGATCTGCTTCGCCTGAACGATGCCGGCCAGTCGGCGCTGCTGGGTGACTGGCTGCACGGCTGCTACACCACGCTAAACCTGGACGAAGCCTTGGCGGCGCGCGACAAGCTGGATGCAGGCGAAGTGATTTACGTCAGGAGCGGCCACGCCGTCACGCAGCACAGCGTCAGTTTTTATGCACAGGATTCCGAGCAGGCCGGTTTGCTGGCCCGCGCGCAGGAAATCGAAAACCTCGACAAGCAGCTCAAGGCCCAGGCCCTGATCAGCGATGAAGCCAGAAGCGCGCTGGTACGCGCCGAAGCCACTTATGCAGACGCCGCCCAGCGGCTGGTCACGGCGCGCCGTGAAGCGGCCGAAGGCCAGAGCCGTGCCCACGAACTGCAGGTGGAAGTGTTGCGCCTCACGCAACTGGCCGAACAAACCCGTGCACGCAGCGAGCAGATCCAGGGCGACATGGCGGAAATTGAGGCCCAGCTCGGTGAGCTGGAGGAGCGCAAGGTCACGGCCGAGGCCCGCTTTGAGGAGCTCGACATGCAGCTGGCCGACAGCCAGGAGCGCCATGCCCAGTTCGATGACCGGGTGATCGACACCGAGCGCAAACTGGGTGAGTCACGCGAGCAGCAACGCACGCTGGAGCGCCAGGCGCAGGAAGCGCAGTTTGCCCTGCGTAGCCTGGCTTCGCGGCGCGAAGAGCTGGCCCGCTCCATTGCCATTGCCACCCAGCAGGCCGCGTCGATTGCAACTGAAGAAGAGCGTGCGAAAGAAGAGTTGTCGCGCCTGACCGATGCCGCGGCGCAGGCCGGCCTGCAGAGCGCGTTGAGTGTCAAGCTGGAACGCGAAGCCGACCTCGGCGCCAAACGCAGCCAGTATGACGATCTGACGAACAAGCTGCGCGCCAGCGACGAGCGCCGCTTGCAGCTTGAGCGGGAACTCGATCCTTTGCGCCAGCGCATCACGGAATTCCAGCTCAAGGAACAGGCCGCACGCCTGGGCTTTGAACAATACGAACAACTGCTGAACGATGCACAGGCTGACCTGGTGGCCGTGGAGCAGTCCATTCAGGCTGGCAATGTGCGCCTGACCGGCCTGCAGGGCGAGATTGACCGCCTTCACCGGGAAATCCAGTCCCTGGGTGCCGTCAACCTCGCTGCGCTGGACGAGTTGAGCGCGGCCCGTGAGCGAAAACAGTTCCTGGATGCGCAGTCCGCCGACCTCAACGAGGCCATGGGCACGCTGGAAGATGCGATCAAAAAAATCGACATGGAAACGCGCGATCTGCTGGCAAGCACGTTCGAAACCGTCAACACCCATTTCGGCAAGATGTTCCCCGAACTGTTTGGTGGTGGCAACGCACGTCTGGTCATGACCGGCGAAGAAATCCTCGACGCCGGTGTGCAGGTGTTGGCCCAGCCGCCCGGCAAGAAAAATCAGACGATTCACCTGCTCTCGGGCGGTGAAAAAGCGCTGACGGCCATCGCCCTGGTGTTTGCGATCTTCCAGCTCAATCCCGCACCGTTCTGCCTGCTGGACGAGGTCGACGCGCCCCTGGACGACGCCAACACCGAGCGTTACGCCAAGCTGGTGAGCTCCATGAGCAAGGAGACCCAGTTCCTCTTCATCAGCCATAACAAGATCGCCATGGAAATGGCCGAGCAGCTGATCGGCGTCACCATGCAGGAGCAGGGCGTTTCGCGCATCGTGGCGGTGGACATGGAAGCGGCACTCGGATTCTCCGAGATCGCAGCATGAGCACCACCGGTTTGCCCCCACGAAAATCAGCCCTTGCCGGCGGGAAGCGCGCCGCCCCCGTCCCACCTGCGTGGGATGGAGCGGGCGACAAGGGGGATAAGTGCGATAAGTGCGCCGAGGCTGGCGCGGGGGCGCGTCTCGCATGAGCACACTCCAGGTCAGTTTGGCGGTGGTGGGCGGCTTGGTGCTGGCAGGCGTGGTGGCTCACAGCGCCTGGTCGTCGCGCAGAAACCTGCCCAAGCGGGCCACACCACCCGTGCCTCCCGCACAGGAGCCCGCACAGCATCAGGCGCCAATGCAGGCACCCACTACAGCGCCTGACGTACTGGCCGAGCGACAGGAGCCCAGCTTTGATACAGATATGGATGGCGACTCTGGCCTGCCCTCCCTGGCGAGCCTCACCACGCCCCCCGACAGAAAACCCGGTCTGGACGTCCTGATCGACGCCGTGGCGCCGGTGGTGCTTGAGTCGGTGGTGTCGGGTGACGCCGCGTTGGCCGCGATGCCCAGTACCCGCCGCGTCGGCAGCAAACCCTTCGGGGTAGAGGGCCTCAGCGTGACCACCGGCGAATGGGAGTTTCCCACCGCCGGTCATCGCTACAGCGCCTTCCAGTGCGGCGTGCAACTGGCCAATCGAACTGGTGCGCTCAACCAGATCGAGTACTCGGAATTCGTCATGAAGGCGCAGGCCTTTGCCGACGCCATTGGGGGCGAGCCAGAATTTCCTGAAATGCTCGACGAGGTTGCACGTGCCAGGGAACTGGACCAGTTCGCCAGCGGGCACGATGCCCAGTTGAGCTTCACCCTGCGCGCCATTCACACAGCCTGGAGCCCAGGTTATGTGCAGCAAAGCGCCGCAAGGCTCGGTTTTGTAGCCGGCTCCATCCCCGGCCGCATGGTGCTGCCCGCCAGTCAGCCGGGCCATGCGCCAATTCTGGGCCTGGCCTTCGATACGCAGGCCGCCATGGCGGACGACCCCGAACAAACGGCGTTGCGCGAGCTTACGCTGTCCCTGGACGTGCCGCAAGTCCTGCGCTCCGAGCAGCCGTTTGCGCGCATGTGCGAGGTCGCCATGGCCCTGGCCGCCAGCATGGATGGCGTGATCATCGACGACAACGGCAACCTCATCCGGCCAGAAGCCATGGACGTGATCCATGCCGACCTGGAACAGCTCTATGACACGCTGGACGGCCGCGACCTGTCGGCCGGCTCTGTGCTGGGCAGGCGTCTGTTTTCCTGACTTTCCCGGGCTTGCCGCTCACTTTTGACCTTTTTCATGGCCACCAAAGACCTGTTTGCGCAGCCGGAGCCTTCGCGGCAGCCGGCGTCCCCTGCTGAACGCATGGCCGCCTTGCGCGCTGAACTTCACGCTCATGCTCATCGCTATTACGTCCTGGACGAGCCGACCATTCCCGACAGCGAGTACGACAGGCTGTTCAAGGAGTTGCAGGACCTGGAAGCGGCATACCCGGAGTTGCTGACACCGGATTCCCCGACGCAGCGCGTGGGCGGCAAGCCGCTTGACCAGTTTGCCAGCGTGCGCCACAAGGTGCCCATGCTCAGCATTCGCACGGAGACGGACACAGAGGCCACCGGCGCGCAAAATTTCGACACCCGCGTGCGCAAGGAACTGGGGCTGACGGAGTCGAATCCGCCGGTCGAGTATGTGGCTGAACTGAAGTTTGACGGGCTGGCCATGAGCTTGCGTTATGAGCACGGTGTGCTGGTGCAGGCGGCCACCCGCGGCGACGGCGAGGTCGGGGAAGAGGTGACGCAGAACATCCGTACCATCAGGCAAATTCCTCTCAAACTGCCATCAGATGCACCACCTGTGCTGGAAGTGCGGGGTGAGGTTTATATGCGGCGCGCTGATTTCGAAGCCTTGAACGACAAACAGCGAGAAAAAATCGCGGCGGGCGCCAAAGGTGAAAAAACCTTTGTGAATCCGCGCAACGCCGCCGCTGGTGCGGTGCGCCAGCTGGATCCCGCTATCGCCGCGCAGCGCCCGTTGAGCTTTTTTGCCTATGGCGTGGGCGAGGTGGTGCTGGAGGCCGAACAAGCCAACCCGAAGAACCCTTGGGTTGCGACCCATATGGAGCTTCTGCAAGCGCTGAAGTCATGGGGGTTTCCAGTGGCAGCCCAGACAAAAATTGCGCATGGTGCTTCTGAATTGATAGCGTTTCACCAGGCCATGGGCCAGCAGCGCGACAGCCTGCCTTACGACATTGATGGGGTGGTGTACAAGGTCAACAGCCTGGCATTGCAGAAACAGATGGGGTTTGTCAGCCGGGAACCACGCTGGGCTGTGGCCCATAAATACCCGGCGCAGGAACAGCTCACCACCGTGCTGGGCATTGAGGTGCAGGTCGGGCGCACGGGTAAGTTGACGCCGGTGGCCAAGCTGGCACCGGTCTTTGTGGGTGGCGTTACCGTGACCAATGCCACGCTGCACAACGAGGACGAAGCGCGCCGCAAGGATGTGCGGGTGGGCGACACCGTGATTGTTCGCCGTGCCGGCGACGTGATCCCCGAGGTTGTCAGCGTGCTGCCCGACAAGCGATTGCCGGGCGCGCCGATGTTCACGATGCCGCGCCAATGTCCGGTCTGCGGCTCCGATGCGGTGCGCGAGGAGGGCGAAGCCGATTACCGGTGCACCGGCGGGCTTTTTTGCGGCGCACAGCGCAAGGAAGCCATCCTGCACTATGCGCACCGACGCGCCGTCGAGATTGAGGGCCTGGGTGACAAGCTGGTGGAGCAATTGGTGGACGCCAATGTGATTCGCACATTACCCGACCTTTACAAGCTGGGCCTGACGGCTTTGGCCAGCCTGGACCGCATGGCCGAAAAATCGGCCAATAACCTGCTCAAGGCGCTGGAAAAATCCAAGCAGACCACCTTGCCGCGCTTTCTGTTCGGCCTGGGTATCCGCCACGTGGGTGAAGCCACAGCCAAGGAACTGGCGCGTCATTTTGGCAATCTGGACGCCATCATGGATGCCACGCAAGAGCAGTTGCTGGCTGTCAGCGACGTCGGCTCCATCGTTGCCCAGAGCATACGTACCTTCTTTGACCAGCCCCACAACCGTGAGGTGGTCGAGCAGCTGCGCGCCTGTGGCGTTCACTGGGAGGAGGGAGAACCTGCTGCCGTTGCCCCCAAACCGCTGTCCGGGAAGACCTTTGTGATCACCGGCACCTTGCCCACGCTGAGCCGGGATGAGGCCAAGGACAAGGTGGAGGCCGCCGGTGGCAAGGTAGCTGGCTCGGTCAGCAAAAAGACGGATTATGTGGTGGCAGGTACCGAGGCTGGCAGCAAGCTGGTCAAGGCGCAGGAGCTTGGTATCGCCGTGATCGATGAAGCGGCCTTGATGCGCCTGCTGGCTTCTGCTGAAGCTGAATAAAGCGTAATTTATCGCTGCATTCTCTCTGCGGCCACGCCGTAAGTAGTCCTCGCCGCTTACAGATCATTACAGGGCTTTGCAAACCCGACGTCACGCCACGCCGGGCACTGATACGTTAAAGGCTCAGAACAGGAGCTTTTCATGAACTACATCCGTTTATCCGGTTTGCTGGCAACCGCCGGCGTGGCCGCCTTGTTGTCCGGCTGCGTGGTCGCCCCGGTTGGCTATCGCCCCTATGCCACTTATCCTGACGCGTCTGTGTACGTTGAGACCGCACCGGTTGTCGTGGTGCCTGCGCCGTACTATGGCTACCGCGGTTACCGCGGTTACCGGCACTGGCGTTGAGCAGGCGGCAGTGCTGTTGTACGCGGCAGCGTCGCCAGCATCGCAATTGACGCGGGCTGCCCGCCCAGCTACCTCGTCAGGAGCACGTGAGCCTGCCGCCCCGCGATAATGGGCCATGACCGTTCGCGAAATTCTCAAAATGGGTGACCCGCGTTTATTCCGAGTTGCCCAACCTGTCGCCGCATTTGATACGGACGCGCTGCACCTGCTGGTTTCCGACATGTTTGACACCATGCGGGCCGCGGATGGCGCCGGTCTGGCCGCCCCGCAGATTGGCGTCAATTTGCAGGTGGTGATTTTTGGCGCCGACCAGGTCAATCCACGCTACCCCGATGCGCCCCTGGTACCTCGCACCGTGTTGCTCAACCCCGTCATCACACCCCTGAGCGCCGATGAAGAGGAGGGCTGGGAGGGCTGTCTGTCCGTGCCGGGCCTGCGCGGCCTGGTCCCGCGGTTTTCACATATTCGGTATACCGGCTTTGACCAGTATGGCGACCCCATTGACCGCACGGTCGACGGCTTTCACGCCCGCGTGGTGCAGCATGAATGCGATCATTTGATGGGCAAGCTCTATCCCATGCGAATCCGGGACTTTACCCAGTTTGGTTACACCGACGTACTGTTTCCAGGACTCGATGCATCGACTGATGATTGAGCCGAAGGATTGAGACTCAAAGGCGTACACTGAGCTGGTCGGATTCCACAGTTTTGGCAGTTTTTGCCCGTTTGTGCGTGTTGTACGCCAGGAAGAGTTTTCGGGATGACCTCTGTTTCTGGGCGCCCCTCCTTGGGGTCTGCAACACCCCCAACCCCTCCGCCCTATCAATTCAAGTTTGAAACGGTCAGCGGAAGCGGCGACGATCTTCAGATGCGTTCCCTGCTGGATCGGCAACAATTTTATGATCCTCAGGGCGAGGCTGAAGCAGCAGGCATTTCATCATCGGCCTGGCCGCTTTTTGGTCAGCTATGGCCATCCGGCCGGGTGCTGGCCCATGTAATGCAGACCTTTGAACTGGAGGGCAAACGCATTCTGGAGCTGGGGTGCGGGCTGGGCTTGGCCAGCCTGATCGTGCATCGGCGCGGCGGGGATATCACGGCGAGCGATTGTCACCCGCTGGCAGCGGCATTTTTGCTGGAAAATCTCAAACTCAACCAGCTCCCGGCCATGAAATACCAGATGGGCAACTGGTCAAGGGCCAATCCGCTGCTGGAACGATTTGATCTGATCATTGGCAGCGATATTCTGTATGACCGCGGGCAGCCCCAGACCCTGTCGCAATTCATTGATCTGCATGCGCAGCCAGACGTGGAGGTGCTGATCGTCGATCCCGATCGGGGCAATCGGATTGCATTCAACCGGAACATGGATTTGCTGGGCTACGCCCATACGCAGACACGTATTTCCCAACTGCCTGGCACCGGCGGCAAATACAAGGGGCGATTGCTGCGCTACCTGAGGACTTCCACCGCTTTACATCTCTGAAGCGTGCAGGCGGAAGTGCCTGGGGGCGAAATTCCGGAAGCCGCCACGTCAGGTATTGAGCGCTTCCAGCAATTCGGTCTCAATGGCGATTTGCGCCTTGTTCTGCTGAAGTTCGGGGCCATCGATCAGGAAGGTGTCTTCCACACGCTCACCCAGTGTGGTGATCTTGGCAAGCTGCAGGTTGATGCGGTGGCGGGCCAGGACCCGCGCAATCAGGTACAGCAGGCCGGCGCGGTCGCTGGCCGATACGCTGAGCAGCCAGCGCTGGGCTTTTTCGTCCGGCTGCAGATCCACCCGTGGTGCAATCGGAAAGCTTTTGACGCGGCGTGACACGCGGCCCTTGCCGGGAGGAGGCAGCGGGCCCGGCTCTTCAATGGTGCGGTCCAGGTCGGCCTCGACCATGGCGGCCAGCTCGCGATAATGGTCAGCCAGCTCGGGACTGACTACCTGAAAGGTGTCGAGCGCGTAACCGTTTTTGGCAGTGTGAATCTTGGCATCCAGAATGCTGAAACCTGCCTGGTCAAAGTAACCGCAAATGCGCGCGAACAGGTCCGGCGCGTCAGGCGTGTAGACCAGCACCTGCATGCCTTCGCCGGCCGACGAGCGGCGCGCACGCACGATGATCTTGGCCTTGCCCACGTAGCGCGACAGCTGCCGGGCGTGCCAGGCAATGTCGGCCGCCTCATGGCGCATGAAGTAACTCACGTCCAGCGTATCCCACAGTGCCTTGTGGGCCTCGAATGGTTCGGCGTGCAGCGCCAGCGTGGTCAGGGCCTCGCGCTTTCGGGCCTCCACTTCGGCATCGGCATCGGGTGCCCGCCCGCCCAGCACGCGCAGCGTGTAGCGGTAGAGGTCTTCCAGCAGCTTGCCTTTCCAGGCGTTCCAG
Source organism: Polaromonas sp. JS666 (assembly GCF_000013865.1). Taxonomy (NCBI): domain Bacteria; kingdom Pseudomonadati; phylum Pseudomonadota; class Betaproteobacteria; order Burkholderiales; family Comamonadaceae; genus Polaromonas; species Polaromonas sp. JS666. The sequence goes on along the minus strand of NC_007948.1, from coordinate 2,714,595 downwards.
ACTTTGGGGCTGGTACCGCGGATATCGGCCACCGTCAGCAGGTACAGGGCGGTCAGGTAGCGCTCATTGCCGACCCGCCGGGCAAAGGCGGCAATCACGTCGGGATTGCTGAGGTCTTCCTTTTGGGCGATCCGGCTCATGCTCAGGTGCTCGCCCACCAGGAACTCGATCAGGCGGGCGTCCCCGGTGGCGATGCCGTGCTGCCGGCAGAAAATGCGAACATCCTTGCAGCCCAGTTCGGAATGATCGCCGCCGCGTCCCTTGGCAATGTCATGAAACAGCGCCGCAATGAACAATATCCAGGGCTTGTCCCAACCCGCCGCGAGTTGTGAGCACATCGGGTATTCATGCGAGTGCTCGGCCATGAAGAAGCGCCGCACATTGCGCAGCACCATGAGGATGTGCTGGTCCACGGTATACACGTGGAACAGGTCATGCTGCATCTGCCCGACGATCTTGCGGAATACCCACAAGTAACGGCCCAGCACCGAGGTCTGGTTCATCAGGCGTATGGCGTGCGTGATGCCCTCGGGCTGCTGCAGGATGCGCCGGAAGGTGTCCCGATTGACGGGGTCGCGGCGGAACTTCGCTGTCATGACGCCACGGGCGTTGTACAGCGCCCGCAGGGTGCGCGCCGACAGCCCCTTGATGCCTACGGTGGTTTCGTACAGCAGGAAGGTTTCAAGAATCGCATGCGGCTCGCGCACGTACAGGTCATCGCTGGTCACTTCCAGCATGCCCGCCTTGTCGCAGAACCGTTCATTGATCCGCTGCAGCGGATAGGTGTTGGGGTTCAGGCGTTCTTCAATGTTGAGCAGCAGGATCTGGTTGAGCTGGGTCACCGCCTTGGCGGCCCAATAGTAGCGGCGCATCAATGCTTCACTGGCACGGCGCGGCAGCCTGCTGCCATCATCGGCATGGCTTGAATAGCCGAACGACTCGGCGACAGCCGTTTGCAGATCGAATACAAGCCGGTCCTCGCGCCGCCCTGAAATCAGGTGCAGGCGGGCGCGTATCAGGCTCAGCAGCGCCTCATTGGCCTTGATCTGCCGCACCTCAAAGGCGGTGGCGAGGCCGCTACGAGCGAGGTCATCCCACGATTTTCCGAGACCCGCGGCGCGCGCGACCCACAACACCACCTGCAGATCCCGCAAGCCTCCCGGCGATTCCTTGCAATTGGGCTCCAGGGAGTAGGGCGTGTTTTCAAACTTGTTATGGCGCTGGCGCAATTCCAGCGTTTTGGCCACATAAAAGGCCTTGGGGTCGAGCACCGCGTCGAGCTGCTGTTGCAGCCTCAGAAAATTCTTTTTCGAGCCGGCAACCCGTCGAGCTTCCAGCAGGGAGGTCTGCACGGTGACATCCTTGGCTGCCTCTTCCACGCAGTCGGCCACCGTGCGCACGCTGGAACCGATTTCCAGTCCGCTGTCCCAGCAACTGCTGATGAAGCTCTCCACCTTGCTTTTGAGGGGCGCATCGTCCTCCGCATTGGCGTCGTCCGGCAGCAAAAGCAGGACGTCCACGTCTGAATGGGGAAACAGCTCGCCCCGGCCAAAACCACCCGCCGCAACCAGGCAGGCCGTGGCCGGGAAGCCGGCACGCTGCCAGAGCAGCTGCAAGGTTGCATCGGTATGCTTGGCCAGCTTTTGCAGCAGGCTGTGAATGCCCCGGGACGAGGCGCCGCTGCCGGCCAGCGAGGCGAGCAGGGCGGTTTTACCCGCACGGTATTGCTCCCGCACCTGAACCAGTTCACTCATGGGTAGGGAGCGGGGGCATCAAGGTGCGCAGGACGGCACTGAAAGCAACCGGATCAGGCGCTGACCAGGACCTGCGCCGGATTGTTTTGGGCAACAAAGTCTGCGACAAATGCGGGAATGGCCGGGCTGCCCGCCGAGACGGTCAGCACCTCGTAACCGGTCTCGGAAACAAGGATGGTGTGCTCCCACTGGGCTGACAGCGAATGGTCTCGTGTCACGATGCTCCAGCCGTCTTTTTCCGGGCCGTCCTTGATATCGCGCTTGCCGGCATTGATCATGGGTTCGATGGTGAACGTCATGCCCGGCTTGAGTTCTTCCAGCGTGCCGGGGCGGCCATAGTGCAGCACCTGCGGCTCTTCATGGAACTTCTGGCCGACGCCGTGGCCGCAGAATTCGCGCACGACGGAAAACCCCTGTTTTTCTGCATAGGCCTGGATGGCAAACCCGATGTCACCCAGACGCACACCCGGTTTGACGCGCATGATGCCCTGCCACATGGCCTCGTAGGTGACCTTGCACAGCCGTTTGGCCGCAATCGACGCTTCGCCGATCAGGTACATGCGGCTGTTGTCTCCGTGCCAGCCGTCCTTGGTGATGACGGTCACATCGATGTTGACGATGTCGCCTTTTTTCAGGGGCTTGTCGTTGGGGATGCCGTGGCACACTTGGTGGTTGACCGAGGTGCACAGCGATTTGGGGTAGGGCACGTAGCCGGGGGGGCCGTAGCCCAGGGTCGCGGGAATGGTGCCCTGGACCTGGGTCATGTAGTCATGGGCCAGCCGGTCGATTTCATTGGTCGTCACGCCTGGTTTGACGAAGGGCGTGAGGTAGTCCAGCACCTCGGACGCCAGCCTGCCGGCCAAACGCATGCCCTCTATGCCCGCAGCATCTTTATACGTAATACTCATATTTCCGATTATCCCACTGGTCCATGTCATGGGTATGCATGGGTATTTTTGCGGAATTGAAGGGGAAATGTGGCGAGACAAAGTGAACGGTAAAGGAGGGGCTATTGGGTCAGGCTGCGGGTATGGCGGTGTCCGTCCATGAAAGTAGCCCGTTCATTCAGCACAAACCGAGTCGCTGATAAAATTACGGGTTAACGCGTAACCGGCAAACCCTGGTGCAGTGTTGCACGCTATCTGGAACATAAAACCGCGTCTTTTGCGCCATGGCGGCGTTGCAAATCCGCGCGATACCTGCGGGTATCGCTGTGGTTTGCGCCTTGCCCTGACCCGAAATCCATCGCTTTTATGGGTTCCATCAAGCATGCAACACTGCACTGGCGATTGCAGGCGGTGTTAAACCCCACCAAACAGCCTATGAGCTGCCCACCTCCCACTACAAGGCCACCACTACCGTGACCCTGCACCTGACGACTTTTGAGGGCGAACCCCACGGGATCAACGCCCTGAGCGACTTCCGCGTCCAGCAACTCCTTCCCCGCCTGCAAGCCGTTCACGACAAGATTGCCGGCATCAGCGCCCGGTTCGTGCACCTGGTGGCCACCGAGGCCCCACCCTCGGATGCACTTAAGATCCGGCTGGCGGCCCTGCTGACCTACGGAGAGCCCGCAGCTTCAGTGAAAGCGGCTGATACCGTGCTGTTCATCGTGTCACCGCGTTTCGGCACGGTGTCCCCCTGGGCCTCGAAAGCCACGGACATCGCCCACAACTGCGGGTTGGCCGTCAAGCGCATTGAACGCCTGACCGAATACCGCCTGCACCTGAAATCTGGCCTCTTCGGCAAGGCCGGCCTCACCGATGCCCAGCGTGAGCAGCTTGCAGCGCTGCTGCACGACCGCATGACCGAAAGCGTGATGTTTGATCGCACGCAGGCAGCAGGCCTCTTCACGGAACTGCAGGGCGCGCCGCTTCAGACCATAGACGTGCTGCAGGGCGGTAAGGCGGCGCTTGAGCGCGCCAACACGGAATTCGGCCTGGCGCTCGCCGCCGACGAGATCGACTACCTGGTGAATGCCTTTACCCAGCTCAAACGCAACCCGACCGACGTCGAGCTGATGATGTTTGCGCAGGCCAACAGCGAGCACTGCCGCCACAAGATTTTCAATGCCGACTTCACGATAGACGGCGTGCCGCAAGAGAAAAGCCTGTTTGCGATGATCCGCAACACCGAAAAGCTCCATCCCCAGCACACGGTGGTGGCCTATTCGGACAATGCCTCGGTCATGGAAGGGTCCAGGGTCCAGCGGTTCTATGCAAAATCGGCCTCGAGCCCAGAAAATACCAAGGATGAAAGCTATCAAAGTTACAGCGCCACCGACGATGTGCTGATGCACGTGCTGATGAAGGTCGAGACGCATAACCACCCGACGGCGATCTCGCCATTCCCTGGCGCTTCGACCGGTGCCGGTGGTGAGATCCGCGACGAAGGCGCCACTGGCCGCGGCTCCAGACCCAAGGCCGGCCTCACGGGCTTCACGGTCTCCCGCCTGTTTGACGGCGAGTACGGCAAGCCGGAGCACATCGCCAGCCCGCTGCAGATCATGACCGAAGGTCCGCTGGGCGGCGCGGCCTTCAACAACGAGTTTGGCCGGCCCAACCTGGCTGGCTATTTCCGCGAATACGAGCAAACCCTGGGCGGCCAGCGCTGGGGTTACCACAAGCCCATCATGATCGCCGGTGGCGTCGGCACGATTGACGCCAATCTCACCAAAAAGATACTGTTTCCCGCCGGCACGCTGCTGATCCAGCTGGGCGGCCCCGGCATGCGTATCGGCATGGGCGGCAGCGCGGCCAGCTCCATGGCCTCCGGTGCCAATGCGGCGCAGCTCGATTTTGATTCGGTGCAGCGCGGCAATCCCGAAATCGAACGCCGTGCCCAGGAGGTCATCAACCAGTGCGCCCAGCTTGGCGCGGCCAACCCCATTCTGGCCATTCACGACGTCGGCGCCGGGGGCCTGTCCAATGCGTTCCCCGAACTGGTGAACGACGCAGGCCGGGGCGCCCGTTTTGACCTGCGTGCCGTGCCGCTGGAAGAAAGCGGCCTGTCGCCCAAGGAAATCTGGAGCAACGAAAGCCAGGAACGCTATGTCATGGCGATCGCGCCCGAATCGCTGGCGCAGTTTCAGGCCTTCTGCGAGCGCGAGCGTTGCCCCTTTGCCGTGATTGGCGTAGCGACCGAAGAAAAGCAGTTGGTGCTGTCGGACGCGGGGGAGCCCTCACCCCAACCCTCTCCCAGTGGGAGAGGGGGCCAAACTGAAAAGGCCGACCCAAGCGCCTTGCTCCCTCGCCCCTTCGGGGAGAGGGCTGGGGTGAGGGGCGAAGCGGCAGTCGACATGCCTATGAATGTGCTCTTGGGCAAGCCACCCAAAATGCACCGCGACGTGAAAAGCCTGACACGCAGCGTCAAGCCGATTGACCTGACCGGTGTGGACCTCCAGCAAAGCGTCATCGCCGTGCTGAGCCACCCCACGGTCGCTTCCAAGCGCTTTTTGATCACGATTGGCGACCGCACCGTGGGCGGCCTGACGCACCGCGACCAGATGGTGGGCCCCTGGCAGGTGCCGGTGGCCGACTGTGCCGTCACGCTGGCCGATTACCGGGGGTTTGCCGGCGAAGCCATGAGCATGGGTGAGCGCACGCCGCTGGCCGCTGTCAATGCTGCGGCGTCGGGCCGCATGGCTGTCGCCGAGGCCATTACCAACCTGCTGGCCGCGCCGATCGAGTTGCCGCGCGTCAAGCTTTCTGCCAACTGGATGGCGGCCTGCGGCGAGCCGGGGCAGGATGCGGCGCTGTATGAAACCGTCAAGGCAGTGGGCATGGAACTTTGCCCGGCCCTCGGCGTGTCGATTCCTGTCGGCAAGGATTCGCTGTCCATGCGCACCGTCTGGACTGAAGACCAGTCAAGTGGTGAGCGTAAAAAAGTGACCTCGCCGGTGTCTCTGATCGTCAGCGCTTTCGCAACGCTGGCCGACGTGCGCGGCACGCTCACGCCCGAGCTGAACACGGCAGAAGCAGATACCTCGCTGATCCTCATCGACCTGGGCAAGGGCCAAAATCGCATGGGTGGCTCCATCCTGGCGCAAACCCTGAATCTTGAGGACGGCGCGGTGCCGGACCTGGACGACCCGAAGGATCTGGTCAACCTCGTCAATGCGATCAACGCGTTGCGCAAACAAGGCCGGATTCTGGCCTACCACGACCGTAGCGACGGCGGCTTGCTGGCCTGCTGCTGCGAAATGGCGTTTGCCGGCCACGTGGGCGTGTCGCTGAACGTGGACATGCTGCTGGTCGAGGGTGATGGCATTTCTGATAGCCGCATGGATGCGGGCGACAGCAAAAACTGGGCAAGCCAGGTTGGGGCGCGCCGTGAAGAGCTCACACTCAAGGCCCTGTTCAATGAAGAATTGGGTGCGGTGATCCAGGTGCCTACCGAGGCCCGCAACGAGGTGATGCAGACCCTGCGCGAGCATGGCCTGTCCAGGTTCAGCCATTTCATCGGAAAAACCCGTCCGCAACATGCTTCGCTGGAAGTCGGCAAGGGTGAAGTGCAGGTCTGGCGCGACACCAAGGCGGTGTTTGGCGCCAAACTCCAGGACCTGCAGCAAGTCTGGGACAACACGAGCTGGAAGATTTGCCAGCAGCGCGACAATCCGGCCTGTGCCGATGCAGAGCACACCGCAGTCGGCGACCCTGCTGATCCGGGCCTGCATGTGCAGCTCACGTTTTCACCGGAACCCCGCGCCCCCGGACTGATGCTCTCGCGCCCGCGCGTCGCGGTGCTGCGCGAGCAGGGGGTCAACTCTCATGTGGAGATGGCCTACACCTTCACCGAAGCGGGCTTCGAGGCGTTTGACGTGCACATGACGGACCTGCAAAGCGGCCGCGCCCGGCTGGCGGACTTCCAGGGCGTGGTCGCCTGTGGCGGTTTCAGCTACGGCGACACGCTCGGTGCAGGCATAGGCTGGGCCCGGTCCATTACCTTCAACCCGGTACTGGCCGAGCAGTTCAAGGGCTTTTTTGCACGGCCGGATACCTTTGGCCTGGGCGTGTGCAATGGTTGCCAGATGTTTGCCGAACTGGCCGACATCATCCCCGGCGCGGAGGCTTGGCCCCGCTTTACCACCAACCGGAGCGAGCGCTTTGAGGCGCGCCTGTCCATGGTGGAGGTGCTGGATTCGCCAAGCCTGTTCTTCAAGGGCATGGCCGGCAGCCGCCTGCCGATTGCCGTTGCGCACGGTGAAGGCTATGCCAATTTTGCTCACCGCGGGGACGCCGGAAAGGCGATTGCGGCCATGCGCTTCACGGACAACCACGGCCGGGCGACCGAAACCTATCCGGCAAACCCCAACGGCAGTGCCGGCGGTCTGACCGCCGTGACGACGGCCGATGGGCGTTTCACGGCCATGATGCCGCACCCCGAGCGGGTGTTCCGCAACGTCCAGATGAGCTGGACCATGGGCGACAAGGGCGAATTCAGCCCGTGGATGCAGCTGTGGCATAACGCGCGCCGCTGGGTCGGGTAATGGTGTGGTGAAACAAAAAAACGCGGCCTTGAGCCGCGTTTTTTTTAGATGGCGAACAACGCGCCGGAGCGTCAACTGACGCTTATTCGATCTTCGCTTTTTTGCGCAGGTCTTCCTGGAAGGTGGCGAGCTTCTGCTGCTGCATTTGCTGGGCGATTTGCGGCTTGACCTCTTCAAACGAAGGCAGCTGGGCATTGCGGATGTCGTCCACGCGGATCACATGGTAGCCAAACTGCGACTTCACCGGCGCATCGGTCAGCTGTCCTTTGTTGAGCTTGAGCAGCGCTTCGCTGAACTCAGGTACATACCCCGACGGATTGGCCCAGTCGAGGTCACCACCCTTGGCTCCTGAGCCTGGATCCTTGGACTGTTTCTTCGCGATGTCCTCAAACTTGCCGCCTTTTTTCAGGCTGGCAATGATGGCCTTGGCCTCGGCTTCCTTCTCGACCAGGATATGGCGGGCCTTGTACTCCTTGCCGCCGTTGGCCGCGGCGAATTTGTCGTACTCGCCTTTCAAATCAGCATCGGTCACCGGGTTTTTCTTTTGATAGTCCGCGAACAGTTCGCGGATCAGGATGGTCTGGCGCGCCAGTTCCATCTGTACCTTGAAGTCGTCGGTGCCGGACAGCCCCTGTTTTTCGGCTTCCTGCATGAACACCTCACGCGCAATGACTTCTTCGCGCAGCTGGTTTTCCATATCGGGGGTCACCGGACGGCCGGAGCGGGCAATTTGCTGGGCCAGCGAATCAAGGCGCGCCTTGGGCACTGCCTTGCCGTTGACGATGGCGACGTTCTGCGCGAAAGCGCCTTGCGCGCCCATGGCCAGCAGCCCTGCAACGGCGGTAGCCAGTAAAAATTGCTTTTTCATGATGAGTTGGTAATCCTTGATGACGCTTGGTGAATGGTTGGGATCTTGGGCGGAGTTGATTGCCGGCGGTTACGGGCTTTACAGCACATCCACCGGGGTTCAGTTTTCAGTTTCAATCAACCATCTCAATGGCCAGGGCATGAAGGCCCTGATCAATGAAATTTTGCATTGCATCATACACAAGCCGGTGGCGTGCCACGCGGCTCTTGCCCGCAAACGCGGGGCTGGCAATGCGGACGCGAAAGTGCGTACCAAAGCCCTGTTCATTGGCGCCAACATGGCCGGCATGGGCGGCGCTTTCATCCAGCACTTCCAGATACGTAGGCTGAAGCTGCGCCCTGAGCTGCAGTTCAATGTCGTGCACGCGGACAGGCCGCGGCAGGCCGGCAGGTGCGGCTGCGCTCATGGTGTGGTGCCTGGCTTGATGTGCTTGTTGAGATAAAGCGCCTGGGCCAGCACAAAGACCATCATCAGACCCAGACCGCCGAACAGTTTGAAGTTGACCCACGTGCTGGTAGAAAAATTAAAGGCCACCCAGAGATTGAGAAACCCCATCACGGTGAAAAAGCCGACCCAGCTCAGGTTCACGATGCGCCAGACAGGATCAGGCAAAGCCATTTGCGCGCTCATCAATGACTTGATGCCGTTTTTCCTGAACACCAGCTGGCCCACCAGCAATGCACCGCCCATGACCCAGTACAGCACGGTGGGCTTCCATTTGATGAAGTTCTCGCTGTGAAAATAAATGGTGGCACCGCCCAGCATCGTGACCAGGCCCAAGCTTACCCACAGCATGGCATCGACTTTCCGGCCACGGGCTTTCAGCCAGAGAATCTGTCCGAAGGTGGCGACAATCACGACGACAGTGGCCAGCAGCACCGGCGCCTCGGAAGACCCGACCACACCGCCGGACACCATGAAACCCAGCCACTCGGTGGCAGTGGCCGCAGCCCAGTCCTTGTTGCTTTCAGCGAACTTGAACATGCCGAAGAAGAGGGCTATCGGCAAAAAATCAAAGAGAATTTTCATAGAGTGATTATCGCGGTCTCGCTACACAGGGTTGTTATTGGGAAGACAAATCGCAAAGTCTGCCGTGCTCAGGACGATCGAGGGTGAAGTAGGCGATCGTGGGGTTTTCAATCCAAGCCAGGGCCGCGGAACCGGCTCTGCCGGGCCGCAGGCGCAGCGGCCCCTTCGGGGGGCAGGGAGCTACACGCAGTGAGCGACCGTGGGGGCCCATTACTTTGGCTTAAAGTCCAGTGACGCGGAGTTCATGCAGTAGCGCAAGCCGGTCGGGGTGGGACCGTCGGGAAACACATGGCCCAGATGTGCGCCGCAGTTCGCACAGACGGTTTCGGTGCGCGTCATGCCGTGCGCGCGGTCCACATGCTCTTCAATGGCGCCCTTGTTTAATTCCTGGGAGAAACTGGGCCATCCGCAACCTGCGTCAAACTTGCTGGACGAGTCAAAAAGCTCGGCGTCACAGCAAATGCAGCGGTAGGTTCCCTGCGCATAGTTGTCCTCATACTTCCCGGTAAAAGGGCGCTCGGTGGCGGCGTGGCGAGTGACCTCGAAGGCAACCGGCTCGGCGCCTTTTTCCGCCAGCAAGGCCTTCCATTCGGCGTCTGTTTTCTGGATTTTGGTGCTCATGGGTATCCTGAGTTAAGGGTGTTACGAACTGCAACTTATTTCAATGGATGAAGCCCAGTCCGGCGGAAAATCGGAAAAGCTGTCATGGCCCGGGTGTTCATCAAATGGGGCCTGGAGCAAGCCGAGCAAGGTGTTGACACCGGAAAAGTCTTTTAGTTTCGCCGCGCGGATGGCTTCCTCGCCCAAATGGTTGCGCAGCACGAACTTGGGGTTGCTTTTCAGCATCAAATTGGCCCGCACCCCTTGATCCACGCCGGCTACCCGCTCTGAATACTGTAGGGCCCAGGCGTTGAAGGATTCGCGGTCAAAAAACAGGTCCCGCACGGATTCGTGGCCGCTTTGCGGGGTAAAGCCGCATAAACGGCGCCAGAAAATCGTGTAGTCCACCTTGTTGCTGGCCAGCAGCTTGAAGGTGCTCTCGATCAACTCCCGGTCACCGGCCTGCGTCTCGACAAGGCCGAGCTTGTCGCGCATCCGGGCTTCCAGGGCTTGGGGAAACACGGTTTTGTAGGATTCGAGGGCTGCCAGCGCCTGCTCCTGATCCTCAATCAGCGGCAGCAAGGCCTGGCCCAGGCAAAACAGGTTCCAGTAAGCGATGTTGGGCTGCTTGTTGTAGGCGTAGCGGCCCTGGGGGTCGGAGTGGTTGCAGATGTGGCCGGGGTCGAACGCGTCAAGAAACTGGAAGGGGCCGTAATCGATGGTCAGGCCCAGAATGCTCATGTTGTCGGTGTTCATCACGCCATGGCAAAAGCCGATTGCCTGCCATGCGGCCATCAGGCGCGCGGTGCGCTCACTGGCCGCTTCAAGCAACGCGGCATAAGGCTGCTTTGCTTCGCGGCATGCCGGATAAAACCCGTCAATGACGTAATCGGCCAATGTCTTGAGCCGGTCATGCTGGTTGCTGTAGCTGAAGTGCTCGAAATGGCCAAAGCGGATGAAACTGGGCGAAGTCCGCGTCACCACGGCAGCCGTCTCGATGTCTTCGCGGCGCACCGGCGCATCCGAACCGGTCACGCAGAGGGCGCGCGTGGTGGGTATGCCCAGGCCATGCATGGCTTCAGAAGCCAGGAACTCGCGGATCGAACTGCGCAGCACGGCCCGGCCATCGCCCATGCGCGAGTAGGGCGTGCGGCCCGCACCCTTGAGCTGGATTTCCTGGGGGCCCGCAGGCGTCTGGAGATCGCCCAGCAGGATGGCCCGTCCGTCGCCCAATTGCCCGGCCCACACGCCAAACTGGTGGCCGCTGTACACGCTGGCCAAGGGGCGGGATCCCGCCGTGCTGCGGTTGCCGGTCAGCACCTCAAGCGCCTCGGCAGATTCCAGCCAGTGGTCTTCCAGCCCCAGTTCACGGGCGAGCGCCTGGCTGCGGCCTACCCAGTACGGCGAAGGCAGGGGAGTGGGTTGAAGTTCGGTGTAAAAACCAGGGCCCAGCCGGGCAAAACTGTTGCCCCACTTCAGGCCCGGTTCGGCAAGGTCCAGCGGGTCGGATGGGGTGTCTGGGGCAGCGGTCATGACCCTATTGTCTTATCACGCCAGCAGCCCTGCACAGCCGGGGTTAAACCGTGTCTGTCGCTGGCCGGGCGGCGCAGGACGCGAGCGCCTGCTCGTCCAGTATGGCCACGCGGCCGAACTCGAGCGACACCAGCCCCTGCGCCTCGAGGGTCTGCAGGGCCCGGTTGACGGTTTGTCGTGACAGTCCGGCGAGGTGTCCCAGCTCCTCCTGCGACAGCAGGAGCTTGCGCCGCCCCTGCCAGAAAACACGGCTCAAATACAGGGCCACGCGCTGCTCCGGGGCGCGCAGGCGGCCTGCCTCGATGATGGTCATGGCCTGCCCGAGGCGCCGGTTCAGGTGGGCCACCAGAAAGTGGTTGAAGGGCAGGCTGCTTGCAAGCAATTCGTTGAATTGGGTCCGCGGCAGGCACAGCAGCGTGGTGTCGCGCAAAGCAATCACGTCGTAGCGGCGCGGCTCGGTTTTGAGTGTCGAGCCCTCGCCAAACCATTCACCGTCAGGCACACCCAGGAAGGCCGACACCCGTCCTTCAGCCGACTTGCTCTGCAGCTTGACCAGACCCGACAGCACGGCATACCAGCCCTTGACGGGCTCGCCAGCCGCCAGCAGGACATCACCTTTGTGCCCAGCTATGGTGAATGTCCGCTCAAGCAGCCGGGTCTGTGCGTCGGCTGGCAGGTCGGCAAACCAGGACTGACCGCTGAGGAAGCGGTGGTGGGCGAGGGCAGCTTCAAAGGGCATGGCTTTGATTGTCCACCACCCTTGAGGTGCGGAGCCCGCCGGTGGCGCAGCCTGAATGGCGAGTAGCAGGTGCGTTCGCCAGGCCGGGTATGTACCTAGAAACTGTCGGGAGCACGACAACAGTTGCATCTTTGGTCTCGCAGGCCGACAGTAGGGCATTGCATATGAAGGCGAGGGCCTGTAGCCCTTGACTGGCGTGGATGCGGATTTTCCCGGGGCGGCTCTGGTGGCGTGCGCGCTACCATGCAATCACGAGACATGTAGATTCATAAACGACCCGGCAGGGCAAGAAAGGAAAAGACGATGTTAGGTTTGATGCAAAGCCAGCCACTGCAGATCTCGTCGCTGATTGAGTTTGCGGAGCGTCACCATGGCGACGCTGAAATCGTGTCGCGCCGGGTGGAAGGGGACTTGCATCGCTACACCTACAAGGACGCGGCCTGTCGCGCGCGGCAGGTGGCCCAGGCGCTGGATGGCCTGAAGCTCGCGTTCAGCGACCGGGTTGCCACGCTGGCATGGAATGGTTACCGTCACTTTGAGTTGTATTACGGCGTCAGCGGCTCGGGCCGCGTGCTGCACACCATCAACCCGCGCCTGCATCCTGACCAGATCGCCTGGATTGCCAACCACGCCGAAGACCAGGTGCTGTGTTTTGACCTGACCTTTTTGCCCCTGGTGCAGGCCGTCCACGGCAAGTGCCCCACCATCAAACACTACATTGCGCTGTGCGATGCGGACAAGCTCCCTGCAGACACCGGCATTCCGAATCTGCAGAGCTACGAGCGCTGGATTGGCGGGCAGACAGGTGATTACGCCTGGCCTGCTTTTGACGAGAACTCCGCTTCCAGCATGTGCTACACCAGCGGCACCACGGGCAATCCGAAGGCAGCGCTATTCAGCCACCGTTCCAGCATCCTGCATGCGTACGCGGCCGCCTTGCCCGATGTCATGTGCATTTCGGCGCGTGATGCCATCTTGCCGGTCGTACCGATGTTTCACGTCAACGCGTGGGGCATTCCGTACTCGGCGGCGCTGGCGGGTGCCAAGCTGGTGTTTCCGGGCCCGGCACTGGACGGCAAGTCGGTGTATGAGCTGATCGAGGCTGAAAAAGTCACGTATGCCGCAGGCGTGCCGACGGTGTGGCAGATGCTGCTCGGTCACCTCAAGCCGGCGGGCCTGAGGTTTTCGACCCTGCGCCGCACCGTGATCGGTGGTTCGGCCTGTCCGCCCGCCATGATCAACGCTTTCAGGGATGACTACGGCGTGGAGGTGCTTCACGCCTGGGGCATGACCGAGATGAGCCCGCTGGGCACGCTGTGCACGCTTAAAAACAAACATGACGCGCTGTCTGACGACGAGAAAATGAAAATCCGCCTCAAGCAGGGGCGCGCCATTTTTGGCGTCGACATGAAAATCGTCGACGAAGCCGGCAAGGACCTGCCCTGGGACGGCAAAACCTTTGGCGACCTGCATGTCAAAGGGCCGTGGATTGTGCGCGAGTACTTCAAGGGGGAGGGGGGCGACCCCTTGGTCAATGGCTGGTTCCCGACCGGTGACGTCGCGACTATCGATGCGGATGGCTACATGCAAATCACGGACCGCAGCAAGGATGTCATCAAGTCCGGTGGCGAGTGGATCAGCTCGATTGACGTGGAAAACATTGCGGTGTCGCATCCGGCCGTGGCCATGGCTGCCTGTATCGGCGTTCCCCATCCCAAGTGGGATGAGCGGCCCATCATTGCGGTGGTCAGGAAGCCGGGCATGGACGTCACGCGCGAAGAGCTGATCAGGTTCTACGACGGCAAGACGGCGAAATGGCAGATTCCCGATGACGTGGTGTTTGTCGATGCCATTCCGTTGGGCGCGACCGGCAAGATGCTCAAGACCAGGCTCCGTGAGCTGCTGAAGGACTACAAGCTGCCTGGTATTTGACGACCACGTGGAAAGCCTGGCGCGCTGTCACCTAGGCGATATGTCCTGCGGACAACCCCTAGCGTTGGCAATTCGAATTACTTGTACGCTGCAAAGCTTGTGAATTAAAGGAGACTGGATCATGAAAAATGTCATTCGTGTCGTTGCTGTTTGTGCGGTATTGGCCTGTTCAGGCGCGACCTGGGCCCAAAAAGGCGAGACCGTCAGGATCGCCCTGATTGAAGGCCTGTCCGGCTCGTTTGGCAACGTCGGCCAGAATCAACTTAAAAGTTGGCAGTTCCTGGCAGAAAACCTTAACGCGGCAAACAACGTAGCGGGTGTCAAGTTTGAAATTGTCGGCATGGACAGCAAGGGCTCGCCCCAGGAGGCGCTCAACACTTTCAAGGCGGCGGTCGATCAGGGCTTTCGCTACATCGCGCAAGGCAACGGTTCAGGCGCGGCTCTGGCCCTGTCTGATGCGGTGGCCAAGCACAATGAGCGTAATCCGGGCAAAGAGGTGGTGTACCTGAATTACGCCGCAGTAGATCCGGCGCTGACCAACGAAAAATGCAACTACTGGCATTTCAGGCTGGATGCCGACACCTCCCAGAAAATGGAAGCGCTGACCAGCTTCATGAAAGACCAGTCCATGGTCAAGAAGGTCTATCTGCTCAACCAGAACTATTCCCACGGACAGCAGGTGGCCAAGTATTTCAAGGAAGGCATGGCCCGCAAGCGGCCTGACTCATCGATTGTGGGTGATGATCTGGTGCCGCTTGGGCAGGTCAAGGACTTTTCCCCCTATGTCGCCAAGATCAAGCAGTCGGGTGCCGACACCATCGTCACCGGCAACTGGGGTGCTGACCTGACCCTGTTCGTCAAGGCATTGAACGACGCGGGGCTCAAGCTGCCCCTGTACACCTACTATGCAGCCGTGTCGGGCACGCCGACGGTATTGGCCGCCGGCGGCGAAACCGAGGTTTACCAGATTTCGTATGGCCATTCCAACCACACTGGAGCGCTGGCCAAACTCACGAGTGACTATCAGAAGAAGTTTGGCGACGACTTCTACACCTACTCCATCTACAACGGCATCCTGCTGATGAGCGAGGCCATGGCCAAGGCGAAATCCACTGACCCGGTCAAGGTGGCCGCGGTCATGAACGGTTTGCGTTTCAAGGGCTTCAACGGCGATTCCGAGATGCGCAAATCGGACAACCAGATGCAGCAGGGCCTTTACATCTCCAAATGGCAGAAGGTCGACAAGAAGTATCCATACAGCGTGGAAAAAACAGGCTATACCTTTGCGCCGGTCAAGTACATCGAATCCTATGTGGCCAGCACCCCCACCAGCTGCCAGATGAAACGCCCCTCCTGAGGCATCCACTACGACTGACACCAGGTGACCCCACGGCCACCCTGGTGTTTCCTGTTGCCTGATTCCCGTTGGCGTTGATTCATGCTCGATTTCCTCACATCTCTCGGCCTCAGCCCCGGCTTCATCGAGTTCTTCACGATCTCGTTGCTCAATGGGATGAGCTACGGCTTGTTGCTGTTCATGTTGAGCTCCGGTCTCACGCTGATTTTCAGCATGATGGGCGTGCTCAATTTTGCGCACGCCAGCTTCTACATGCTGGGTGCTTACGCCGCCTACAGCATCACGGCGCTGGTCGGTTTTTGGTGGGCATTGCTTTTTGCACCGCTACTGGTGGGCGTGCTGGGGGCGGGGTTTGAAAAATTCTGCCTGCGTCGCGTGCATCAATTTGGCCATGTTCCCGAACTGCTCATCACGTTTGGGCTGAGTTACATCCTGCTGGAGCTGGTGCAGCTGGTCTGGGGCCGCAGTTCGGTCGATTACAGGGTGCCTGCCCTGCTCGATGGTCCGCTGTTCACGCTGTTTGGCACCCAGTTCCCGCTCTACCGCGGCTTCATGATGCTGGTGGCTGTATTAATGCTGGTGGCCGTGTGGCTGTTGCTCACCCGCACCCGCATCGGGCTGGTGATCCAGGCTGCGCTGACGCACCCGGAGATGGCCGAGGCCCTAGGCCATAACGTTCCGCGCGTCTTCATGCTCGTGTTTGGCGGTGGTGCGGCGCTGGCCGGGTTGGCCGGGGTGATCGGCGGCAATGCTTTTGTCACGGAGCCGGGTATGGCTGCCACCGTGGGCTCGGTGATTTTTGTGGTGGTCGTGGTGGGTGGCATGGGCTCGCTCGCCGGTGCGTTTCTGGCTTCGCTGCTGATTGGTGTTCTGCAAACTTTCGCGGTGGCGATGGATGGGTCTGTCATGTCCGCTGTCAGTACGGTAGGTCTGGTAGTGACGCCTGAGACCTTTGGTTATGCGCTGTTCAAGCTCAAGATAAGCCAAGTAGCACCCATCCTGCCCTATCTGTTACTGGTCCTGATGCTGACATTTCGGCCCAAAGGCCTTCTGGGCACGCGGGAGGGCTAAATGACACGGCAGTTTTACCAATTCAAACCCCTCAATGTTGGGCGTTTTCTGTTGTGGTCTCTTTTTGCACTGGTGCTGGCACTGGCTCCGCTGGTCTTTACTTCCAGCCTGAGCCACACCATTTTGAGCCAGATGGGTATCGCCATCATTGTTTGTCTGAGCTACAACATCCTGCTGGGGCAGGGTGGGATGCTGAGCTTCGGCCATGCCGTTTATTCCGGGATGGGCTCCTTCCTGGCGATTCACACGCTAAACAAGATCAGCAGCGGGGCACTTGGGGTGCCCGTGAGCCTGATTCCCATTGCAGGAGGGCTGGCCAGCATGCTGGTGGCCGTGGTGCTCGGCTGGGTCACCACCAAAAAATCGGGCACCACGTTTGCCATGATCACCCTCGGTGTGGGTGAACTGATCTGGGCGATGTCGCTGATGTTCCCCGAGTTCTTTGGCGGGGAGGGGGGAGTGTCGGGCAACCGGGTGACAGGCGCTAAAGTCTGGGGCATCACCTACGGCCCGCAGGTACAGCTGTACTACCTGATCGCCGCCTACACCCTGGTCTGTACAGCGCTCATGTTCGCTTTCACGCGCACCCCGCTGGGCCGCATGCTCAACGCGGTACGCGACAACCCGGAACGCGTCGAATTCGTGGGTTATGACACGCAGAAAGTACGGTACTTTTCCTTTATCGTGGCGGCTTTTTTCGCAGGCATTTCGGGTGGCCTGGCTGCGCTTAATTTTGAAATCGTCACATCTGAGGTGGTCAGCGGGTATCGCTCGGGGGCGTATTTGCTGTTCACATTTTTAGGGGGTGCGACTTTTTTCTTCGGGCCGATCATTGGTGCCGTTCTCATGGTGCTGGCTTTTGTCCTGTTGTCGGAGTTCACGAAGGCATGGCTGCTGTACCTCGGTTTGATTTTCCTGTTCATGGTGATGTACGCGCCGGGAGGGGTGGCGTCGCTCATCATGATGAATCTGCGGGTGGCCGTCTTTGGTCACCTGCGAAAACTCTGGGTCGGCTATCTGGCGTTGGCGCTGACGGCGCTGGTGGTGCTGATAGGCGCTGCGGCGATGATCGAGATGATTTACCACCTGCAACTCAATGCTGCGCTTGGTCCGGAGTTGACCTTCCTGGGTGCCCGGCTTGACTCCAGAGGGCTGAACAGCTGGATTGGCGCCTTGTTTGTGACGTTAACGGGCTTGGGTCTGTTTGAAGTCTGTCGCCGTCAGTTCGCCCGGGAGTGGGACCAGATTCAGCAAAGCATAGAAAAAGAGATCAAGCGCAGGGAGACGCTGTGACGTTCACTACCAACCAAACAGCAGCCAAAAGCTCCAGCATGGACCGCAATGCCGGGCCGTTCCAAGGTGAAATACCCCCCTCGGAGGGCGGCGCAGTGCGCGAAGCGACAAGCGTGGGGGCCAATTACGCGCTTGAATTGAAAGACCTGCGCAAGAGCTTTGGTAAAACGGAGATCATTCGCGGTGTCAATTTGGCGGTTCCAGCAGGCCAGCGTGTCGGCATCATCGGCCCGAATGGCGCAGGAAAATCCACACTGTTCAACCTGATCAGCGGCCGCTTCGAACCCACCAGCGGAGACGTATTGCTTAACGGCCAGCGCCTGAATGGAAAAAGGCCCTTCGAAATCAACCGCATGGGCCTGTCGCGCAGCTTCCAGATCACCAACATCTTTCCCAAGCTCAGCGTGTTTGAAAACCTGCGCTGCGGTGTGCTCTGGAGCCTGGGCTACAAATACACTTTCCTCCGGTTCCTGGCCGACCTGGATGATGCCAATCAACGCGCCGAAGAACTGATGGCGATGATCAAGCTCGAGAAAAAGCATGACGTGCTGGCCATCAACCTGACATATGCCGAGCAGCGGGCGCTGGAAATAGGCATCACCATCGCTGGCGGCGCCAGCGTGATCCTGCTGGACGAACCGACGGCCGGCATGAGCCGCTCTGAAACCAGCCGCTTCATCAACCTGATCAAGGAAGTCACGGTCGGAAAGACGCTGCTGACCGTGGAGCACGACATGGGCGTGGTGTTTGGCCTGGCCGACAAGATTGCGGTGGTGGTGTATGGCGAAATCATCGCCTATGACACGCCGGAAGCAGTGCGTGCCGACCAGCGTGTACAGGAAGCTTACCTGGGCTCATCTGTTGCCGATGCACAAGCAGGGGGGCATTGAGAATGACTCCCACGCTTTTCACTCCGTGTAGTACGCTGCCCCTCGAAGGGGCTCAAGGCTGCCTGGGGGCGGCCCGTCGGAGCCTTGCATGCTGAATATTCAAAACCTCCACGCCTTCTACGGCAAGAGCCATGTACTGCACGGCGTCTCATTCGATGTGCAACCGGGCGAGATCGTGGCACTGCTGGGCCGCAACGGCTCGGGACGCTCCACCACGGCCAAGGCCATCATGGGTCTGGTGGACTGCCAGGGTTCCATCCTCTGGAGAAAAGAGGAAGTCGTGGGCAAGAAGGCTTACCAGATTGCACATCTCGGTATTGGCTACGTGCCCGAAAACCGCGACATCTTTCCCAAGCTGACAGTGCATCAAAACCTGCTTCTGGGTCAAAAAGGGTCTGGAAAAGGATCGCGCTGGTCTTTCAAGGACATGTACACCATGTTTCCGCGGCTGCTGGAGCGCCAGCACACCGAAGCCGGGGTTTTGTCGGGTGGCGAGCAGCAGATGCTCACGCTGTGCCGCACGCTCATGGGCGACCCGGACCTCATCATCATTGACGAGCCCACAGAAGGCCTGGCGCCAAAAATTGTGGAGCTGGTCGGCCAATACCTGCAAACGCTCAAGGCCAAGGGCGTTTCGGTGCTTCTGATCGAGCAGAAGCTCACCATCGCCATGGCGATTTCCGACCGGGCGCTGGTCATGGGGCATGGCAGCATCGTGTTTCACGGTACGCCCGACAGCTTGCGGGCCGACGCCTACATCCGGAAAGAGTGGCTCGAAGTGTAAGAAAGTCCCGGAGGTTGTCACCGCTGGGACAAACAGGGCGGTATTGCGCTTGTACGGCTGCGCAGCCACCCTACAATAAGAAAAAGAACGGTCGTACTATTTTTCTGGCGGGGTGCTTAACCCCCGAGGCCGAAACAACTGAAACTTCACTCAAGGAAAGACAACGGCAATGACAACCCATTACGAAGTTCGCGGCACGGTGGCGCTGATCACACTGGACAACCCGCCCGTCAACGGCCTCGGTTATGCCACCCGTTCCAGCATTACCGACAACCTGCAAAAAGCCAACGCCGACGCGGCCGTCAAATCCATTGTGCTGACCGGCGCAGGCAAGGCCTTTTCAGGCGGTGCCGACATCAAGGAGTTCGGCACCCCAAAAGCGCTCCTGGAACCCAACCTGCTCAGCGTGATTCGCGCGGTTGAAAATTCCTCCAAACCGGTGGTGGCGGCCATCCACACGGTCTGCATGGGCGGCGGACTGGAGCTGGCCCTGGGCTGTCACTACCGCATCGCGGCACCTGGCTGCAGCGTGGCATTGCCCGAGGTCAAGCTGGGTCTGTTGCCTGGCGCAGGAGGTACCCAGCGTCTGCCGCGCACAGTGGGTGTCGAGCCCGCATTGAACATGATCGTGAGCGGAGAGCCCGTCAAGAGCGAATTGCTGGCGCAGATTCCGGGGCAGAAGCTGTTTGACAGGATGGCCGCCTCGCCGGAGTCGCTGGCAGAAGACGCGCTGGCCTTTGCCCAGTCTATTGCCGACACCCGCCCGCTGCCGCTGGTGCGCAACCTGCCATGCAAGCATCCCGATGGCGATGCCTACTTCCAGTTCGCCCGCAACATGGTCAAGGGCATGGCGAAGAATTTCCCCGCTCCGCTCAAATGCGTGGATGCCGTGGAAGCTGCCACCAAAAAGAAATTTGAAGACGGGCTGGCGTTTGAGCGCGAGCTCTTCATCAACCTGATGTGGACACCTGAAAGCCGCGCGCTGCGCCACATTTTCATGGCCGAGCGTGCCGCCTCCAAGATTCCTGATGTGCCGGAAGATACGCCCAGGCGCGAGATCAAATCGATTGCTGTGATCGGTGCCGGGACCATGGGCGGCGGCATCTCCATGAATTTCCTGAACGCCGGCATCCCGGTCAAGATCCTGGAAATGAAGCAGGAAGCGCTGGACCGTGGCATTGCCACCATCCGCAAAAATTACGAATCGCAGGTCAAAAAAGGCAAGCTCAAGCAGGACAAGTACGAGCAGCGCATGAGCCTGCTCAGCACCACCTTGAGCTACGACGACCTGAAAGACGCCGACATGGTGATCGAGGCCGTCTTTGAGGAAATGGGCGTCAAGGAAAAGGTTTTAAAGGAGCTGGACCGCGTGATGAAGCCGGGCGCCATTTTGGCATCCAACACATCCACGCTCGACATGAACCAGATCGCCAGTTTCACCAAGCGTCCGCAAGACGTCATCGGCACCCACTTTTTCAGCCCGGCCAACGTCATGAAGCTGCTGGAAGTAGTGCGCGGGGAAAAAACGGCCAAGGATGTGCTGGCCACCGTCATGGCGTTGGGCAAGAAGATCAAAAAGACCGCAGTCGTATCCGGCGTTTGTGACGGCTTCATTGGCAACCGCATGATCGAGCAATACAGCCGCCAGGCTGGCTTCCTGCTGGAAGAGGGCGCAACGCCGGCGCAGGTCGACAAGGCCGTGGAGAAGTTCGGCTTTGCCATGGGCCCCTTCCGCATGGGCGACCTGGCGGGCAACGACATTGGCTGGGCGATCCGCAAGCGCCGCTACCAGGAAAAGCCGGGCATGAAGTACAGCAAGACCGCTGATTTACTCTGCGAAATGGGGCGCTACGGCCAGAAAACCGGCGCAGGCTGGTACGACTATGTGCCCGGCAAGCGCGACGCGATCCCCTCGCAGGTGGTTGTTGACATGATCGAAAAGCACCGCAAGGACATCGGCGTGACGCCGCGCAGGATTTCCGATGAGGAAATCGTCGAGCGCCTCGTCTATTCGCTGGTCAATGAAGCCGCGCACATTCTCGAGGAAGGCATTGCCTCCAAAGCCAGCGATATCGACATGGTCTACCTGACCGGCTACGGCTTCCCCCTGCACCGCGGCGGCCCGATGCTGTACGCCGATCAGATGGGCCTCTTCAACGTGGTGCAGAGCATGAATCGCTTTGCCCAGAACCCGCTGGATGATGCAAGTTTCTGGAAGCCCGCCCCATTGCTGGCCCGGCTCGCAGCCGAAGGCAAGACTTTCAACTAATTTGAGAACAAATTCCGGAGATTCCCATGACCTCAGCCGTAATAGTTTCCACCGCCCGCACCCCCCTGGCCAAAAGCTGGAAGGGCTCTTTCAACATGACGCACGGTGCTACCCTGGGCGGCCACGCCGTAGAGCATGCCCTCAAGCGCGCCGGCATTGATGCGGCCGAAGTTGACGACGTCATCATGGGTTGCGCCACACCCGAAGGCGCCACCGGCGCCAACATTGCGCGCCAGATTGCGCTGCGCGCCGGTTGCCCGGTCACCGTGTCGGGCATGACCGTTAACCGTTTTTGCTCATCCGGCCTGCAGACCATCGCCCTGGCGGCGCAGCGCGTGATCGCCGGTGAGGCCGATATCTACGTGGCTGGCGGCGTGGAAAGCATCTCCTGCGTGCAGCAGGAAATGAATACCCACATGCTGCAGGAAAGCTGGCTTGCCAAAAACAAACCCGAGATTTACTGGAACATGCTGCAAACCGCCGAGCAGGTCGCCAAGCGCTACAACATCTCGCGTGACCGCATGGACGAATACGGCGCGCTCAGCCAGCAAAAGGCCGCGGCTGCACTCGCTGCCGGCCGCTTTGAAGCCGAGATCGCACCCATTACCGTCACAGCTGGCGTAGCCGATCCGGTGATGGGCCTGATCACCAAACAGGTCACCGTGAGCAAGGATGAGGGCATTCGCGAAGGCACCACCAAGGAGGGCATCAGCGGCATCAAGCCGGCCATCCCCGGGGGTGTCATTGCGGCCGGCAATGCCAGCCAGTTCTCCGATGGTGGTGGCGCGGTGGTGGTGATGGGCGAGAAAGTAGCTGAAAAAAAGGGCCTGAAACCGCTGGGTCGTTTTCTGGGCTTTGCGGTGGCTGGCTGCGAGCCCGACGAAATGGGCATCGGTCCGGTTTTCGCCATTCCCAAGGTGCTGGCCAAACTGGGCCTGAAGATCAGCGACATCGACCTCTGGGAGCTGAACGAAGCCTTTGCCGTGCAGGTGCTGTACTGCGCCGACAAGCTGGGCATTCCCATGGACCGGCTCAATGTCAACGGTGGCGCCATTGCCGTCGGCCACCCTTACGGCGTCACGGGTCAGCGCCTCACCGGCCACGCCCTGATCGAAGGCAAGCGTCGCGGCGCCAAACGTGTTTGTGTGACCATGTGCATTGGCGGCGGCATGGGTGCTGCAGGTATTTACGAAGTCCTGTAAGAGGCATCCTGTGCCATGAACGAAACCCTGCTCCTTCAGAAAGGGCAGGCGTTTTTGGCCCTGCAGCCTGCCGGTGTGCTGATCGGCGCCGAACTGCATGCGTTGTCACCGGGGCATTGCGAGTTGCAGCTTCCCATCACCGAAAAGATTCTTCAGCAGAATGGCTTTGTGCATGGTGGCGTGATCAGCTACGCCGCCGACCACGCGCTGACCTATGCCGGCGAACCCTGCTGGAATGGGCAGTTGTTACCGTTGAGTTCAAAATCAACTACATCAGCGAGCAAAAGCTCTGGGCCGTGGCCCAAGGCACGATAGCCCGGCTTCCCGTCAAAGCCAGCCCGACATAACTCCGACCGACATAACCCCGACCTGGAGATCCGTCGCCATGAGCCTCAGGCCTACCCTTGATTTCCTGCTCTACCAGTGGCTGGATGCCGAGTCGCTGAACCGGCGCGAACGCTTTGCCGACCATTCGCGCGAGACCTTTGATGCGGTGTTTGACACCTGCGAGCGCATTGCCCGCGAAAAATATGCACCGTTCAATCGCACCGTCGATACCCAGGAGCCGCGCTTCGATGGCGAAAAAGTCATCCTCCCGCAGGTCACGCACGATGCCCAGAAGGCCTATGCGGCCTCGGGCATGCTCAGCGCCGCGCAGGACTATGACGTTGGGGGCATGCAGTTGCCCTACACCGTGGAAGCGGCTGCCAATGCTTTTTTTGCCATGGCCTCGGTCAGCATCGGCTCGGGCATGCTAACCACAGGCAATGCCAATTTGCTGATGGTGCACGGCACCGACGCGCAAAAGGACGTGTTTGCCAAAAATGAGTTTTCGGGGCGCTTCTCGGGCACCATGTGCCTGTCGGAGCCGCAGGCCGGTTCGTCCCTCAGTGACGTGGTCACGCGTGCCGTGCCGGATGGCGAGGGCTTTGAAGCCGACCCGCTCGGCCCGCGCTATCGCCTCAAGGGTAACAAGATGTGGATTTCGGCCGGCGAGCATGAGCTGACTGAAAACATCATTCATCTGGTGCTGGCCAAGATACCCGGGCCTGACGGAAAGCTGATCCCGGGCACGCGCGGCATTTCGCTGTTCATCGTGCCCAAGTGGCTGGTGAACGTGGAGAGCCCTCCCCCCGGCCCTCTCCCGGGGGGAGAGGGTGAGAAGGGCAGCGTGAAGGTCACGCTGGGTCCCAGGAACGACGTGGCGTTGGCGGGCCTGAACCACAAGCTCGGCTGGCGCGGCACGATCAACACCCTGCTCAATTTCGGTGAAGGCAAGTACCCGGTGAACGGCGAGGCGGGGGCCATCGGCTACTTGGTCGGCAAGCCGCATGAAGGGCTGCGCTGCATGTTCCACATGATGAACGAGGCGCGCATCGGGGTGGGCACCGCGGCGACCATGCTGGGCATGGCCGGCTACTACGCCAGCCTGGACTATGCCAAAAACCGGCCGCAGGGCCGGCCCGTCGGCCCCGGCGGCAAGGATGCCGCCCAGCCGCAAATCCGTATCATCGAGCATGCCGACGTCAAGCGCATGCTGCTGGCGCAAAAGGCCTACTGCGAAGGCGCGTTGGCACTGGAGCTGTATTGCGCCCGTCTGGTCGACGAACACCATACCGGCGAGCCCCAGGCCGCCGACGACGCGCGCCTGTTGCTGGAAGTGCTGACGCCCATTGCCAAAAGCTGGCCCAGCGAATGGTGCCTGGAGGCCAACTCGCTGGCCATCCAGGTGCACGGCGGCTACGGCTATACGCGTGACTTTCCGGTGGAGCAGTACTGGCGCGACAACCGCCTGAACATGATTCACGAAGGCACCCACGGTATCCAGGCCATGGATTTGCTGGGGCGCAAGGTGCTGATGGAGGGAGGCAGGGGCCTGCAGTTGCTGGGGGAGCGCATCAATGCCACAGTGGAAAAAGCCATGCGGGTGCCGGAGTTGGCCAGCTATGCCCAGGCGCTGGGCACGGCCCTGCAGCAGGTGGAGAGCGCCACCCGGGCCGCCTGGGCCAGCGGCAAGGCTGGCGAGGCCCTCGCCAATGCGGTACCCTATATGCAGGGCTTTGGCCATACTGTGCTGGCTTGGGTCTGGCTCGACGTGGCGCTGGCGGCCTTGGCCGCCGATTCTGCAAAATCGCTAGCTGCCACTGTGGGCAGATTGGCGGCCACCCGTTATTTTTATCATTACGAGTTACCCAAAATAGAAGCCTGGCTCCGGGTGGCTGAAACGCGCGACCTGACCTGTGCCGACATGCCTGAGGAGGCGTTTTAATGGCTTTTTTCAAACCGTCGTCCGCAACCGCTTCCAGCAAATCCGTGGCGCGCCTGCAGGGCCTGATCTGGGTCCTGATTTATGGCGGCCTGCTGACGCTCGTCCTGGGCCTGTCGGTGGAGCGTACGGATGAGGCGCTGGGCTGGTCGCTGGTGGTCGGTGGCGGGCTGGTGGCCGCGGTGGGTTTTATCCTGATTTATGTCCGCTCCCGAATCAAGGTGCGGCCATGATCAGGCACATCGTGATGTGGAAACTCAAGGACGCCGCGGATGCCCCGGATTTCAAGGCGCGCCTGGACACCTGTCGCCAGCTGGTGCCGGGAATGCACGCCTTTGAAGTCGCCATCAGGACACCCGGACTGGAAGCCAACTGCGATGTTGTGCTTTACTCAGAGTTTGAAAACAGCGCAGCATTGGCTGCCTACCAAGATCACCCTCATCACCAGCTGATCAGTAGCGGCCTGGGCGCCTTGCGCGACACCCGAACCGTGCTTGATTACGAAGTTCAACCATCCAAGGAGACGACCCATGACTGCCAGCAAGCCCCGTTCCATTCAACAGCTGTTTGACCTCACAGGCAAAACCGCACTGGTCACCGGCGGGTCGCGCGGCCTGGGTCTGCAACTGGCCCAGGCGTTGGGTGAGGCCGGTGCCAAAGTTATTTTGAGTTCGCGCAAAGCCGAAGACCTGATCGAGTCCGCCGCCGAGCTGAAAGCCGCCGGCATTGACGTCGACTGGATTGCCGCCGACTGCTCGAAGGAAGAAGACATTCGCGCACTGGCGGATGAGGCCATCAAGCGACTCGGACACGTGGACATCCTGGTCAACAACGCCGGTGCGGCCTGGGGCGCACCCGCCGAAGACCATCCGGTGGAGGCCTGGGACAAGGTGATGAACCTCAACATCCGCGGTTACTTCATCCTCTCGCAGCACATCGCCAAGCACAGCATGATCGCGCGCAAGTCTGGCCGCATCATCAATGTGGCGTCCATCGCAGGCCTGGGTGGCAACCCGCCCGAGATGACCACCGTCGCCTACAACACCTCCAAAGGTGCTGTCATCAACTTCACCCGCGCCCTCGGTTGCGAATGGGGCAAGTACAACATCACCGTCAACGCGATTTGCCCGGGGTTTTTTCCCAGCAAGATGACGGTTGGAACGCTCAAGGCGCTGGGCGAAGAAAAACTCGCCGCTCACGCGCCATTGGGCCGCCTGGGCGATGATGAAGACCTCAAGGGCCTGTGCGTGCTTTACGCGTCAGACGCGGGCAAGCACATCACTGGCCAGTGGCTGGCGGTGGACGGTGGTGTTTCGGTAGTCACAGGCGGCTAGAGGTATGGCCCCCACGCTCGTCGCTTCGCGTACTTCGCTGCCCCCCGAGGGGGCGCATTTTTCCTTGGGGCGGCCCGGCGGAAAAATCGTGGCCATCGCGCTTGTCGCTCCGGGTACTGCACTGCGAGGATTTTTTCAATGAATTTTGGCGCTGAAATCCCTTTCGTTCACCACCTTGGCTTCACGCTGGAGCTGTTTGAAGGCGGTGAATCGGTCCTTGGCTACACGCCGCGGCCCGAACACCTGAACTCGTTTTCCGTCACGCACGGCGGTGCGGTGATGACGCTGATGGACGTGACCATGGCGACGGCCGCGCGCAGTGTGCAAAAAGACATGGGCGTGGTCACCATCGAAATGAAGACCAGCTTCATGCGGCCCGCACCGGGCGACGGCAGCAAGCTCACGGGCAAGGGCCGGCTCATGCACCGCACCGCCACGATGGCGTTCACCGAAGCCACGCTGTACGACGACCAGGGCCGTGCTTGCGCACATGCCACCGGTACCTTCAAATACGTCAAGCGCCTGCCGACGGGGCCTGGAGCCGTGAACGGGCTCAATCCGCCTGTCAGTCCCATCTCGACGGATTAAACCTTTTGAGCATCAAATCTGCCTTAAGTACCTGAGGAATATCCGTTATCGGCTGTCAGCTATTAAACCAATAGCATTGATGGAAATTCCAACATTTTTTGCAGGAGACTGCCATGCCCCTTAATCAACAAATCCTGCTCGACAACCGTCCCATCGGCGAGGCGGTTGCCAGCAATTTCAAACTGGTCAGCAGCGAAACACCAGCCTTGAAAGACGGGCAGGTGCTGGTGCGCCATCATTTTTTGAGTCTGGACCCGTACATGCGTGGCCGCATGAATGACACCAGGAACTACGCCGCCGCCCAGCCACTGGGGCAAGTCATGATTGGCGGCACTGCCGGCGAGGTCATGGAAAGCCGCTCGCCGAAGTTTCAACCGGGCGACAAGGTCGTCGGCATGGGCGGCTGGCAGCAGTACAGCGTGGTCGATGCCGAGCAGCCTGGGGCGCTGCGCAAGGTGGACACCACGCAGGTGCCGCTCTCGCATTACCTCGGCGCGGTGGGTATGCCGGGCGTCACGGCCTACTACGGGTTGGTGAAAATCATCGAGCCCAAGGCAGGCCAAACCGTTGCAGTCAGTGCTGCGACGGGGGCCGTGGGCAGCGCTTTTGCCGCGCTGGCCAAAGCACGCGGGTGCCGCACGGTAGGCATTGCCGGCGGCCCCGACAAGTGCCAGTACGCTGTCAACGAACTTGGTTTCGATGCCTGCATTGACTACAAGCTGTACAAAGATGCCGCATCGCTTTCAGCCGCTTTGAAAGAGGCCTGCCCCAACGGCATTGACGGCTACTTTGAAAATGTGGGCGGTATGGTGCTCAATGCCGTGCTGCCGCTGATGAACGACTTTGGCCGCATTGCCGTGTGCGGCATGATCGCGGGCTACGACGGAGAGCCGACGCCCATCACGCATCCGGCGCTGATCTTGCGGAGCCGCCTGAAGGTTCAGGGTTTTATCGTCAGCGAACACATGGAGGTCTGGCCCGAAGCCCTGAAAGAACTCGGCACGCTGGTGGCTACCGGCAAGCTGAGGCCGCGTGAAACCATTGCGCAAGGCCTGCAAGCCGCACCAGAGGCCTTCCTCGGTCTGCTCAAGGGCAGAAACTTCGGCAAACAGCTGGTCAAGCTCATTTAGCCTGTAGCCATCAGGCCAGGAGTCGTGCCATGGACATCACCCATGAAGTCTTCAACCAGCCGGAGCCGCTGGCGGACTACAACCTGTTCGACACCAACCGCCCCCTGCGCGACGCGCTGAAGTTCAACGCACCGGCACTGGACACCACCGAGCTGGCAGCCCTGGGCGCCATGCTGGGCAGTACCGGGATGCAAACCCACGCGCGCTTGGCCAATATTCATGCCCCGGAGCTGCACAGCCACGACCGCTTTGGCCGACGGCTGGACCAGGTGGAGTTTCATCCGAGCTATCACGAGTTGATGAAACTCGCGATCGGTGCCGGCTTGCATGGCACCCCTTGGGCCAGCCCTCACCCTGGCCCTCTCCCAGAGGGAGAGGGAACCGGACACCCTGCGCCAAAGGGGAAGCGAGTCAGACACCCTCTCCCTCTGGGAGAGGGCAGGGGTGAGGGCCTGTCCCCGCATGTGCTGCGCGCCGCTGGCTTCATGCTCTTTACGGAGCTCGAACCATCGGTGCTGTGCCCGATCTCCATGACCTATGCGGTCACGCCGGCGCTGCGCAGCAATGCGGCCATCTATGCCGACTGGGCTCCCGGGCTCACCGGTCGCGCCTATGACTCTGAACTCAAGCCATGGCAGGGCAAGGCCGGCCTCACCATGGGCATGGGCATGACCGAAAAGCAGGGCGGCTCGGATGTGCGGGCCAACACCACCCGGGCCGAGCCCGCGGGCAGTGACGGCTGGGGAGCGCGTTACACCCTCACGGGCCACAAGTGGTTTTTCTCGGCACCCATGTGCGACGCCTTTCTGGTGCTGGCCCAAACCACCAGCGGCTTGAGCTGCTTTTTCCTGCCGCGCATTCTTCCCGATGGCAGCCTGAACGCCATCCGCATCCAGCGCCTCAAGGACAAGCTGGGCAACAAGGCCAATGCCAGTTCAGAAGTAGAGTTCGAGGGTGCCCAGGCCTGGCTGGTGGGTGAAGAAGGCCGCGGCATTCCGCAAATTCTGGAGATGGGCACCATGACCCGGCTGGACTGCGCCCTGGGCACCAGCGGCCTGATGCGCCAGGCCCTGAGCCTCGCGCTCAACCACACGTCGCAGCGCAAGGCCTTCGGCAAATTGCTGATAGACCAGCCGCTGATGCGCAATGTGCTGGCCGACCTGGCGCTCGAATCGGAAGCCGCCACGGCGCTGGCCCTTCGCCTGGCCCGTGCGTTCGACAGGGCTGCCGACGCGCATGAAGCGGTGATGGCGCGCCTGCTCACCCCGATCGCCAAGTTCTGGATCTGCAAGCGCGGCAGCCACTTTGCGCAGGAAGCCATGGAATGCCTGGGCGGCAACGGTTATGTGGAGGAGGGCGGTGTTGGCGTCATGGCCCGCATCTACCGCGAAATGCCGCTGAACTCCATCTGGGAAGGCGCCGGCAACATCATGGCGCTGGACTTGCTGCGCGCCCTGCGCAAGGCCGATGCTGTGGCGGCACTGGAGCATGAGCTTTCTGCCGCCAGGGGCGCACATCCGGCGCTGGACCGGCTCGCCGCAGCCTTGCCCACGCGGGTGGAGCAGATGGCCACGGAACTGGAGGCGCGCCGGCTGGCGCAAGATGTTGCGCTGGCAGTGCAGGCTGCGCTACTGTTGCAGACAGCACCGGCGCCGGTGTTCAGCGCATTTTGTGACTCGCGCATTTCCGGCAACTGGGGCCAGACCTTCGGCACGCTGGCTGCAGGCACTGATTTCGACACCATCATCGCCCGGGCCATGCCCCGGTAAACACGCAGACCTTCAGGAGACATCCATGCAAGAGCTGATTCTTCATCACTACCCGACTTCGCCTTTCGCCGAGAAAATCCGGTTGATCCTGGGCTATAAAAACCTGCCCTGGAGGTCCGTCATCATCCCGATGATCATGCCCAAACCCGATGTGCTGGCACTGACGGGCGGCTACCGCAAGACCCCGGTGCTGCAGATAGGCGCAGACATTTACTGCGACTCCGCGCTGATCTGCGATGTGCTGGAGCATCTGCGGCCCATGCCCGAGCTCTATCCGGAGCCGAGCAAGGGTCTGGCGCGCATCCTCGCGCACTGGGGCGACCACACGCTGTTCTGGACGTCGATGGCATTCAGCACGCAGCCCAAGGGCATGGCTCAGATGTTTGGCAACGCCGGGCCCGACGCGGCCCGTGCCTTTGGCGAAGACCGCAAGGCCATGAGCGCGGGCATGCCGCGCCTGCGCCCGGCCGACGCGGCTGCGGCTTACAGGTCCTACCTGCGCCGGATATCCGACATGCTCGATGACCTGCCTTTTCTGCTGGGGGAGGTGCCCTGCATCGCCGACTTTGCGATGTACCACCCGCTGTGGTTCACACGCGTGCGCACGTCCGTGCTGGCTGACATCCTGAACGCCACGCCCGCCGTGCTGGAGTGGATGGACCGCGTCGCCGCCATTGGCCACGGCAGCATGGAGAAATTCAGCTCCACCGGGGCCATTGCCGTGGCCGCCGCCTCCACGCCGGCGCCGCTGCATGACGATATTTTTCAGGATGAGCACGGCATCCCCCTGGGCAGCCGGGTGCTGGTCAGCGGCGAGAGCTTTGGCCCCGAGCCCACCGAGGGCGAGCTGATCGCCGCCACCCGCATGCACTACACCCTGCGCCGCACCGACGAGCGGGCCGGCACGGTTCATGTGCACTTCCCGCGCATCGGCTATTCACTGAAGGCGGCCACACCCGCATGAGCGAGATCACCTGGCGATTTGTTCCCTTTGACGCGCTGACAAGCCGGGAGCTGTACGAGGTGCTGCAGCTGCGCAGTGCGGTTTTTGTGGTTGAACAGGCCTGCGTCTTTCAGGACATGGACGGTGCGGACGTCCAGGCCATGCACCTGCTGGGCACGGTGTCCGGCCAACTGGCGGCGTACGCCCGCTGCTTTGCAGCCGGCGTGAAATTTGCGGAGGCCAGCATAGGCCGCGTGGTCACGCAGGGCTCGCAGCGAGGCAGCGGCGCGGGACATGCGCTGATGCGCCAGGCCATCACGAGTGTGACGCAGCACTGGGGCCCACAACCCATCCGGATCGGCGCCCAGGCACGGCTGGAGCAGTTTTACCGGCAGCATGGCTTTGTGAAAACGGGCGCGCCCTACAGCGAAGACGGCATTCCCCACATCGAAATGCTGCGCCCGGCCTAAGGTCAATGCTGTTCAGTCAAGTTATTCACCCTGAATCGGAATGTCGGAATGAGCAAAACCTTGACCTGTCATTGCGGGCCTGACCCGCAATCCATGGATCCCGGATCAAGTCCGGGACGACGCACCAAGGGCAAGGGCTTGACTGAACCGTATTGGGCCTAATGTTGATTTTTAAATTTCAGGTATCAAGGAGCGATGGATGATCACGGACTTCAAAGGAAAAACTGCGGTGCTGACCGGCGCGGGGTCAGGTTTCGGCCTGGAGTGCGCGCGCATAGGGGCCAAGCTGGGCATGAACCTGGTGCTGGTCGATGTGCAGCAGGATGCACTGGATCAGGCAAGCGCCGAGATCAGGGCCACCGGGGCCCAGGTGCTGCCCTTCAGGCTGGACGTTGCCAGTGCCGAACAGATGGAGGCCATGGGCAAGGCGGTGTTTGAGCGTTTTGGCGCACCGCATTTTGTATTCAACAACGCCGGCGTCGGCTCCGGCGGACTGATCTGGGAGAACAGCGTCAAGGACTGGGAGTGGGTGCTGGGCGTCAATGTGATGGGTGTGGTGCACGGCGTGCGTATCTTCACGCCCATGATGCTGGAGGCTGCGGCCAAAGATCCCGCCTGGCAGGGTCACATCGTCAACACCGCCAGCATGGCCGGGCTGCTGAACCCGCCCAATATGGGCGTGTACAACGTGAGCAAACATGCCGTGGTGTCCCTGAGCGAAACGCTGTATCAGGATTTGTCGCTGGTGACCGACCAGATCGGTGCATCGGTGCTGTGCCCGTTTTTTGTAGCCACCGGCATCGGCATGAGCCACCGCAACCGCCCGGCTGAGCTGGCAACCGACAAACCGACCAAAAGCCAGCTCATCCAGCAGGCCATGACCGGCAAGGCCGTGGGTTCTGGCAAGGTTACCGCCGCCCACGTTGCGCAACTGGTGTTTGACGCCATCGCAGCCAACCAGTTTTACATCTACAGCCATCCCAAGGCCATTCATTCCGTGCAGACCCGGCTCGAGGATGTACTGCAGGCCCGCAACCCGACCGACCCGTTTGCCGACAAACCTGAAATTGGACAGCAGCTCAAGCAGGCGTTGCGAGCGGCTTGAGTCGCGGATATGCGTGGATATGAGGCTGGCAACACACATATACTTTTTCCTGGCTGTGCGTTCGGGCGCATTCGGATGCGATCGGGTGCAGGGGCTTCCATCATCTGATTCATGAGCACCGAAGGCTTCGCGCTGTTTGACACTCCCCTTGGCCACTGCGGCATTGCCTGGGGCGACCGTGGGCTGGTGGGCGTGCTATTGCCCGAGCACAGCCTGGCGCAGACTCGCGCTCGCATGAAGCGCTTGTATCCGCAGATGCATGAAATGCCTCCTGTGCCCGAAGCCCAGGCCGCGATCACCCGCATAACGGCCCTCCTGAACGGCGAGCGGGACGACCTGAGCGACATCGCGCTGGACATGAGCGAAGTGCCGCCATTTCATCAGCGGGTGTACGAGGTCGCTCGCGCCATTCCGCCGGGCCGCACGCTCACCTATGGTGAAGTAGCCGCCCGGATCGGTGAGCCGGGCGCTGCCCGCGCTGTGGGGCAGGCCTTGGGTCACAACCCCTTCGCGCCCGTCGTGCCCTGCCACCGTGTGCTGGCCGTGGGCGCCCGCTCGGGAGGCTTCTCGGCCGGCGGCGGCGTGGCAACCAAGCTGCGCATGCTGCAGATTGAGGGCGCGCAGATTGGCGACGCGCCTGGCTTGTTTGACGGTGACGGGCCGCTCCAGCAAGTGCGCAATTCGCCAGACACTCTTGCCGACAAGCCCCGGATGGGCCAACAACGCAAATAGGCACTGCGCACCGCCTGCCTCGAAAACACGGTGGTATCGAGATGGGTACAGAATGCGATTACGGGCGGACACCGCAGCCCTGCGCTATCCTCGCGTTTGTTGCTCTTTATTTTCAATTCTCTGCTGCGGCTCATTCCATACTGCTATGACATTCAAAATTTTCCCCACCGCGCTCATTGCGGCATGCCTGTTATTTTCGGGCTGCAATGACGCTCCGAACGCAGCCTCTGGCACAACTGCGGCCACGCGAGTCTCCCTAGACGCGATTGCCGCAGAGGCCAAGGGCTTTACCGTCGGCTCAACCCTCAGCGCGCGCACCGTGTATGTTTTCTTTGACGCCCAGTGCCCGCATTGCGCCGCCTTGTGGAACGCTGCCAAACCACTGAAGTCAGAGGCCAAATTTGTCTGGATACCGGTGGGTATCCTGAATTCGTCCAGCACCTTGCAAGGTGCCACCCTGCTGGCAGCCGCCGACCCTATTGCCGCAATGGACGAACACGAAACCTCGCTTCTCGCCAAGCGGGGTGGTATCAATGCTGGCAGCGACATTGATACGCAAAAGGCTGCGGTGGCAAAGAACACCGCATTGATGAAACGTTTCGGCTTTGGTTCCATCCCGACCATCGTCGGCACGCATGCGCAGACCGGTGCCCTCGTTACGCAGGAAGGCGCCTTGCGCACCCCGGCCCTCGCGGCATTGCTCGGCCTCAAGGATCCCGGCGGACAGCCTGCCGCGCCTGCACAGTAAACGCCTGCGGGCGATTAGTCTTCCGCGGGTACTCAATGGTTGCTGATTTCGCCTTCCCCATTTGACGCCAAACGCGACTGGCTGGCCCATTCCTCAATCAGGGCCATGTGCGCGACGGCGTCTTTTCCCAGTACCAGTCGCACATCGGTATTGCCCGACAGCTTATTGACTGGCACCACCACCGCATGGCCCCGCAGGGCAAGTTTCAGGCTTTCTGCGGCCTGTTCGTAGCCAGCCCGGTACTGTATTTTCGTGTCCTGCTGCTTGAAAGGGCGGTCATTGGTCAGCCGGCTCACGGCAATGCCGTACCTGCCAAGCACACCCTTGATTCGTTTGGCCATGCCGGTGATGCCGTTGCCGTTGGAAACTTCCACTCTGGACATTTTGGTGGCGGCGACAGAAGGGGGGGAAGTTGTAGCACGTGCAGCAGCAAGCGCAGGAACGGGAACAAGGGTTGCCGCTCCCACAACTGCTTTCTCGGGTTGCCTGTCAGCAATGATGGGGGCAATAGCAGCAACAGCAGCAACAGCGGCAACAGCAGGTTTGGGCCTGAGTTCAAACACATTAGGCACGACCTGCACCACCTCCATGCGGGCTTGCGGCACCGAGGGCGAAATCGCAACCGCAAGTTCCTGCGTTCGTGGTGCAGGCGCGGGCGACACAGCCAGTTCGGCAGGGCGCTGCACCGCGACTGTGGGCACAGATACGGGTATGGGAGCGGGTACGGGGGCGGGTGTACTGACTGCCGTTGCCGTTGCCGTCATCTCATCCTTGCGATTTTCAGTGATGGTTGCCGTGGCTTGTCCTGGCAGGACGCCTTGTGTGTCCATCGTCGCTGGCGCAGGTGCCCGCGCAACGGCAGGACGCTCACCAAGTTTTGCGAGTTCCACCTTTGCCGCCTGGAGATTGTTGCGGGTCCGCTGGTTTTCCGAATCCAGCACCAGCGCACGCTGTAGCGTAGCCACGGCGGCATCGTAATTGCCCTGCAGATAGTGAACAAAGCCAAGGTTGTTGTACGGATGCGCAACCGCCGGGTACTCGGCGACAAGCTGAAGCAGTAGCACCTTGGCGTCTTCAAGCCTGCCCTGCTGGGCGTGAATGGCGGCGAGCGCATTGCGCGCTTCCAGTTGCCGGCCATCCAGTTCTACCGAATAAGCATAGGCGGCGCGCGCAAGATCGACATTGCCGCGCTCCTGGTGGTATTTGCCGAGCTGGTAATAGGTCGCAGCCGTCTGGTCGGCCGAATGGCGCACCCGCAACACGGGCTGCATGGCGAGTTCCTTCTGCGTAGGGGGCGCCACGCAGGCCTGCAACAGGCCGGCACCCAAGGCAATCACGATCGGGCGGAGTGTGAACATGATGTAGCTCCTTCTAAAATCTTCTCAATTGCCGCCGGCCATGGTGGGCAGCAGTACGCGGTAAATCTGGATGAATGCCGGCCCCATCAGCACGACCAGCAGGGATGGGAAAATGAAAAATATCAACGGAAACAGCAGCTTCAGCGCAATTTTTGCGGCCTGTTCTTCAGCGCGCTGGCGGCGCTTGGTGCGCAACTGGTCTGACTGCACCCGCAGCGAGTCGGCAATGCTGGTGCCGAAACGCTCCGACTGGATCAGCATGGCGACCAGGGCGTCGACATCATCGACGCCGGTACGAAGCGCGAGGTTGCGCAGGGCCTTTTCCTTGGAGCTGCCTGCACGCAGTTCGAGTGTGACCAGTTGGAGTTCTTCACTCAACACGGCGCTTTTCAGGCCAATCTCGGATGCAACGCGGGCGAGCGCCGCGTCCATGGCAAGCCCAGCCTCCACACAGACGGTCATCAAATCCAGGGCATCTGGAAAGCTCTCGAATATCTCCCGCTGGCGGCGCGAAATCAGGTTCTTCAGTAAAACGTTGGGCAGGTAGTACCCGAAAGCTGCCGCACTGAGCAGCCAGAACAGCAGCGTGTTGGTGCCGTACTTTGCACCACCCGTACTCAGGATAAAAAACGCCATCAGCGGCAGGCCGGCGGCCAGTGTCGTTTTGGCGGCAAAGTAGATGGCCGGAGCAGAAGGCTGGCGAAAACCCGCATTCATGAAACGCGTACGCAGCGCTGACATTTCCCAGCCATCGCTGGGCAAGGAAAGCTTGGCCAGCGGCCCGCTCAATTTGATGATGCGTGCCACCCATGGGTTGGGTTCGTCGTTGGCAATCGGGGTCGAACGGCCAACGGCGACATCCAGGCGGTCCTGCACAGGGTTGGCTGCAAACAGGCGCAGCGCCAGCATGACGACACCGAAAACAGCCACAAAAATCAGCCCCAGAAACGCAAGTTGAAGAGTGGTCATGGCGCTTTGGCTCCTGAAAGATCTGGTTTGTTCACATCACACCCGGATTCGAATGATCTTGCGCATGACCAGGATGCCGAGCGCCATCATGACGATGGCGGCGGCGAGCATCTTGCGGCCTGCGGGGTCGGTATACAGCACCTCAAGAAACTTGGGGTTCGTCAGCTGGATCATGAATGCCGCTCCGAACGGCAGCAGAGACAGCACCCAGGCTGACATCTTGCCCTCGGCAGACAGCACCCGTACCTGCCCCATCAGCTTGATCCGGTCCCGGATGATGGCGCTGATACTCGTTAACAATTCTGAAAGATTGCCGCCCGTTTCCCGCTGGATCAGCACGGCAATCACAAAGTAGCGCAGATCGGTGCTGGGTACCCGCGTGGCCATGTTCATCAGGGCATCCGGCATGGCAATGCCAAAGTTCACCTCGTCAAAAGCGATGCGAAATTCTCCGGCCAAGGGGTCGTTCATCTCGTCGCCCACCATCTTCAGCGCCGTCGGAAAGGCGTGGCCGGCGCGCAAGGCGCGGCCCATCAAGTCCAGCGCATCAGGCAGTTGGTGCTCGATGCGATCCAGACGCTTGCGCTTGGCTCTCGTGACATAAAGAAATGGGAGCAGGGCAGCAGCGCCCGCCAGCGCCAGCCGCAGCAGCAAGGGCACGGCAAGGTAACTGCCTGCAAAGAAAACAACCAGGAAGGCAATCAATGCCATTCCGAGGAATTCGCCCACACTCCAGGACAGCCCTGACTGCTGGAGCAGGCGGTCCAGCGTGCCAACGCGCGGAACCCCCAGCAAAATGCGCTGCATGACTGGCGTTTCGCTCAGCAGTCGTTCCTTGGTAATGGAAATACTTTGCGCATCACCGTGTCCGCCCGCCGACATGACGCGCAGGCGACGCGCCACACGCTCGGCTTCAGGCCCCTTGGTAGAGTTCCAGCTGAGGTACAGGCCCTCAACCAGAAGGACCACCGCAATGAAAATCAGCGTGGCAAAAAGGTAGTAGAGATAGTCCATGGTCGTTCAGTGGTGCTGCCTCAGTGATACTGCTCAGTGATACTGCCGTGTGGGGTCAAACAGTTTGTCTGAAACGCTGATACCAAACGCCTGCAGCCTCTCCAGAAATCGCGGGCGAACACCGGTGGCACAGAAATACCCGAGAACTGCGCCGTTTTCGCCCAGTCCTGTCTGTTTGAAGGTAAAAATTTCCTGCATGGTGATCACTTCGCCTTCCATGCCGGTGATCTCCTGGACGGAAACTATCTTGCGCTTGCCATCGGTCAGCCGCGCCACCTGCACCACCACGCTGATCGCCGAGCTGATCTGCTGGCGCATGGCCTTGGTGGGCAAGGTCGCCACGGCCATACTGACCATGTTCTCCAGCCGGGTGAGCGCATCGCGCGAGGTGTTGGCGTGTATGGTGGCCATCGATCCCTCATGACCGGTGTTCATGGCCTGCAGCATGTCTAGCGCCTCGCCGCCGCGCACCTCGCCCAGAATGATGCGGTCTGGTCGCATGCGCAGCGCGTTGCGCACCAGCGCCCGCTGGGTCACCTCGCCCTTGCCCTCGATATTCGGCGGGCGTGTCTCCAGGCGCACGATGTGCGGCTGCTGAAGTTGCAGCTCGGCCGCATCCTCCACGGTCACGATGCGTTCGGCCTCGCTGATGAAGCCCGAGATCACATTGAGCATGGTGGTCTTGCCGCTGCCTGTGCCGCCAGAGATCAGGATGTTGACCTTGGCCTTGCCCAGCCCCCGCAGAATTTCCGCCATTTCAGCGGTCAGGCTCTTGAATTCGACCAGATCGGCCAGGCGCAGCGGTTGGGCGGCAAACCGGCGAATCGACATGATGGGGCCATCAATGGCGAGCGGCGGAATGATGGCATTGACACGCGAGCCGTCGGGCAGTCGCGCGTCCACCATGGGGCTGGACTCATCAATGCGCCGGCCAACACGCGAGACAATCTTGTCAATGATCTTCATCAGGTGCGCGTCATTGGAGAACGTCACATCGGTCAGCTCCAGCTTGCCCCTGCGCTCCACGTACACCTGCTTGTAGGTGTTGACGAGTATGTCGGACACGGTTGGGTCGGCCAGCAGCGTCTCCAGCGGACCAAACCCGAGCATCTCGTTCTGGATATCGCGCGTCAGGTTCTTTCGCTCGGTCTCGTTGATGACGACGACTTCTTCCTCGAGCAGGCGTTCGACGAGCATCCGCAGCTCTTCCCGAATCTGCACCTGCGAAAGGCGCTGCATGCTTTCCAGGTCAACCCGGTCCAGCAGGGTTTGGTGGATGTGGTGCTTCAGCTCCTGATAGGCGCGGTTGTCGATGCCGCCTGGGCGCGAGCTGGAAATTTGCGCGGTACCCTTCATGGCGCCGTTGACATTGCCGCTGCCGCCCCCGGTGCCCAGGCGTTCCCTGATTGAGATGTTTTCTGCATTCATGGCGATATCTCCGTTGGCTAACTCATCCTGAATAATCCTGAACGTTCAGTACATCAGGCACGCTGGAAAACCCGCGAAAACCAACCCTGGGACGCCTGGTTTTCGTCTCCTACCAGCGACCTGGCGAATTCCTGCAGGGCCTTTGAAACAGGGCTGTTTTTCGCGAGCTTCAATATCGGCACACCCTGGTTGACTGAAGCCGCTGCGGCTTCATAGTGGTTGGGTATGCTTCTGTAGACTTCCATGCCGTAGGCAGCCTCCAGGTCCTGCCGCCTGATTTCCCCGTTTTTCTCGTGCCGGTTCACGATCAGGTGAATTTTGTCCTTGCGGTAGTCCAGCGAACGAAAAACATTGAGGAGCCGTTTGCCATCCCGGATGAAGGGCAGGGTGGTCTGCAGGATCGGGAAAATCATGTCCGCCTGGTCCAGCGCGCGTATGCTCACCGCGTCCAGGCTGCGGCCCATGTCCAGCAAAATGAAGTCGTAATGGCGCCGAGCGAGCTTGAGAATCAGGTCGATATGCTCGGGCTTCACGTAGCTCGCATGCGTCGGGTCTTCAGGGGCCGCCAGCACACCATAGTTTGGTTCGATGCTGAGCATGCTCGATGCAAAAAACGAAGGGTCGAGCCGATGTATTTGCTGGCAGACTTCCGAAAGGGTGACTTGCGGTTTTTGGTCAGATACAAACAGCGACGCATCGCCAAACTGCAGGTTCAGGTCAATGAGCGCAACCCGCTTTTTTTCCTGCACCGCCAGGGCGTACCCGAGGTTGGTGGCCAGGAAGGTGGCACCGCTGCCGCCCTTGCAGGAAACGAAGGCCAGCACCTGTCCGTTGGCCTGAGCGCTGCTTTCGAGCTTTTGTTCAACGCGCTCAATAGCCGGCACCAGTTCGCTGGCGTCCACGGGCGAAGGCAAGACCTCGCGCACCCCGGCGCGCATGGCCTGAATGAGGAATTCTGGTGTTTTCTGCTGGCAAAGCAGAATGAATGCCATGCGCGGATACAGGTGGCTCAGGCGCTCAAGCCGCTCCAGGTCGCCACCTTCCACCGACGGTTGGTCGAGCACCAGTACGTCCGGTGACGATAGATCGGCGATTCCGGCCAGCTTTTCCAGTGCGCCGTAAACGACATCCACGCCGTCCGAGGGACTACGCTCTCGGAGCAGCCTGGCTATCTCTGCAAGATGCCTGTCGTTCCCTGATACAACTGCGATTTTCAATTCAGGTCCTTGGCCGTGTGGGCGGGTTGTAGCGCGTATCTATCAATTACCATTAAATCCCATGCTTTCCGCATGCATGGTGACAACAGAGGTGGGCAACCCGATGTTCAGAAAACTGAACAGGCTGACCATTGGGCTGTAGGTCACGTTCTCTATCGAGACGCGCACGCTGTAGATGCAGCTGATAGGTGCTCGGTCGGCATCGCCACATGCGGAGATGTTGTCGCCGGGACTCAGCGGTGGAGGATTGACCGCTGCGCCACTCTTGGTCAGGTAGCTGATGCTGATATTGCCTGACGTCACTTCGGCGCCTGCAGGAAGCGATGTGCCGCCGAACAAGGCGAGCGATTTGACCGCGCTCTCCTGATTGGTCCAGCGCACCACGGCTTCACGTGCGGCGCGCCGGGTCACTTCCTGCATGGTGTTGTAAACGTAAAGCATCCGCCCGAACTCGAGGATGGCAAACAAGATGGTGAAAAAGAGCAGGGAGATGATGGCAAATTCAACAGCGGCAACACCTCCTTGTCGCTTGAAAGGTGATCGATGCGCTGATGGGTGTTTCGGTGGAGGTGAGGTTCGCATTTTCATCTCCTCATTGCATGTAGCGCATGGTGGTGTGCGGCGAGAGGTTTGCCGTGTACGAAGAACTTCCGCCGAGCAGAAAAGGAATGAACTGACCGATGGTCATGGAGTAACCCACGATCCGAACCCGCACCCCACCCGGGGCGGTGCCATCGGTGCATGTGGCGTCGGCGAAAGTCGCATCGAGGCAAGTGACCTCAACGTTTCCATTCGCGAAATCGGGCACGCCCGCGCTTGTCACGGCGTTGACCACTAGCGTTTTTGTTAATGCTATACCGCCAGTATCTGCTGTGTTGAGGGTTGCCTTGTCCGTGACCGACATCAGGCGTGCCCCATCCCGCGTGGCCTTGGTCAGCGCATCGTAGTACCAGAAAGCGCGGCCAAATTCGAAAATTCCGGCCAGTAAGCTGATGAGCAAGGCAAGGATCAGGGCGAATTCCACCGCCGCACCGCCACACTGGCTCGGTACGTGTCTTACTAGCAAAGCGGATGACTTATTCATCTCCTTAGTCACTTATAGAGCATGATCACGGATGTTGGAACCGGACTGACCA
Source organism: Polaromonas sp. JS666 (assembly GCF_000013865.1). Classification (NCBI taxonomy): domain Bacteria; kingdom Pseudomonadati; phylum Pseudomonadota; class Betaproteobacteria; order Burkholderiales; family Comamonadaceae; genus Polaromonas; species Polaromonas sp. JS666. The sequence goes on along the minus strand of NC_007948.1, from coordinate 2,673,579 downwards.
GTCCGGCAAATTCCACGCTCAATTGTCTGGTTGGACCACCGCTGAAGTCGGCCTTGACCTGCATGAAGAATTTGCCGACGCCGACTGCTGTCATTTCACCGCAAGCCGCGGGACCAACGGGAGCCACGGTGCAATCGACCAGAACGATATTGAGAATGCGGCGATTGCGCACGCCTGATGCGCCACCCGACATGAAGTAAGGCCCGCTTGTTTGGTTGTAGGGGGCAGCGGGCGTGCCAGCAGGAAAGCCGGTACCCGCAGTGGCGGGATAACGATCGACGTTCGTCGGATCAGTAGGATTATCAATAGTATTAAAGTAGGGGACGGCGGGGGTAGCCGTGCTGTACATCGGATTCAGATTTGCCTGCTCGGGTGTGATGGCGGCCCCGACCTTTGAGGTAGGGGTGGCGTCGAACTGGTAGGGGGGGGCGTAAGACCATAGCACACCATAATCAGGGAACTGGGCAAATGTCGAGCTTGGGGCTGGCACCGACGGGGTTGATGATGATGGCAGTTTGTAGTTTGGCTTTGGCCCGGCCAACGCCACGAACTCCCTGTTAGGAAAAGTGTCAGCCCCCTTTTCCATCCATTTCACTGGCGGAGGGGTAGAAGCACCCGGATTGACACATGCCTGGTCGGCTGGACCCTTGCACGGGTATTCCCTGATGTTCGTATCGGGCGGGGCGGATGCTGCTATGCACTTGCCGGACGTTAGAGCTTTAGGGTCACCGAAACGAGAATTCAGAGAATCTGCCAAAGGAGCAGTCAAGCCGGTGTTGGTATACACCTTGCCTGAGCCGGCGGAGACGATGGCGCTGGTCCCCGAGCACAGGAAAGGTGCCGTGAAATTGGCGCTGGAATTCGCGGGATTACATGCACTGGGTGGAGAGTCGACCGGGTTGAGTAAATACGGATCGAAGGGACCGTCGGCCAGCGGATTCAAACCGAAAAGGTTGTAGGTTACGCCGCGCCGAAATCCAAATTCGACAAGTTCAGTTAATTCTGTGCCATCGGGTTGCGTATAACTGTATTTTGCCGTTTTGGTGGCCGGATCGACGGCACACACGCCAATCGGAGTAACGTTGTTGACAAAACGACCGGCGACGGCAAGGCCAAATGTGCTCACCGTGTCGACGCCCGCGACGCGCATCAGATAAGTGCCAAGCACCTTGAGCCCGGTATCCACCTTGATGAAGGTCATGCCTTGCGGAGCGGCCCGCGCCGTGGCAACGCTGGACCAGGGGCCGTCCGGGCTGGGGCCAAACTCAATGTTCGCCAAGGCCAGTGTCACGTCGGTAGAAAAGTTATATTTGTTCTTTGCCGATATCGTTTGTGCCGTGGCGACCGCAGCGTCTATGCCGGGGGTGGTTTCGTTGAGGTCCTTCGCACCCGCCAGCGCTGCAGCATCCGCGGCATTTTGCAATTCCGCCTTGGCAATATAAAGGTGGCCAAGGTCAAGAACAACGCCGCCCATCGCAAACAGGACGACAACGGTCAGGCCGAAGATGATGGCAACGGCGCCCCGTTCACTTTTTCGATATCCCGATGTCGTTTTCATTGTCCTCACCTCTTCGACGGGGTTTAATGCAACGCACTATTGCCCTATTGCCCTATGTTGATGCTCAAAGGGGTTAGCGGTGCAGGCGCTTTATATGACTTCTGGTATTCGTCATAACCGCTCTTGGCTGCCTTGCCATCAATCCCTTTCACGGGATCAGTATTGCGTGAAGCTTCGGGGTTAAGTATTTGCTGCGCTTTGAGCAGGGAGACAGACTTGCCAAAATCATGGTCCAGGTTCGGCGTTGTCGACACGCAGCCCGATGCTGCGAGCAATAGTCCACACAGCCCGCACAAGGTGGTGGCGGTAGAGAGGTGAGTGCGTTTCATGATGGCCCTCCTTTATTTCACTTCAAAGCCGGTTGCGGGACCAGCCGGCTTATTGCCTTCTGGCGGAGCGGCACCTTCCATTTTTCCGCCGAGGAAGAACTCGGAGCGGCTGGGCTGGATGTAGGGGTCGGTCGGCAGTTTGTAATCTGCCGGCAGCGGCTTGACCAGGTGCGGGGTCACAATAAACACCAGTTCTGACCTGTCGGTCTGGAAGTCGCTGCTGCGAAACAGCGCACCAAGCACGGGTACTTCGCCGAGCAGCGGGAAGGCGTTGATGTTGGCTGTGACGTTGTTCTTGATCAGGCCGCCGATGGCGAAGCTCTGGCCGTCAAAAAGCTGAACGGTGGTGCTTGCGCGGCGTGTGGTGAATGAAGGCAAAATTGCCGTGGTGCTCGAACCGGTGGCCGAAATGCCTACGCCCTGGCGGTTCAAATCCGACACTTCGGGCGCGACTTTGAGGTTGATCCGGCCGCCTTCCAGGACGGTGGGCAGGAACTTCACCGAAACGCCGAATTCTTTCTCTTCCAGCGCGATTTCACCGTTGTTTCCTGACTTGACGGGTATGAAGATTTTCCCGCCAGCCAGAAAGCTGGCTTCCTGTCCGCTGATGGCCATGATCGTGGGTTCAGCCAATATCTTGAGCAGGCCATCGCCTTTTTGTGCATCAATGGTCAAAAAATTCCCGCTGTTCTTGACAGCTCCGATACTGCTGGCGGCGCCGGTGAGCAGGTTGGACAGCAAGGTGTAGGTCCAGCTTCCGGTTGTTTTGCGGCCGCCGATGCTGGCTCCCAATTGGTCTGCCAGCGTCTTGGAGACCTCGGCAACTTGCACTTCCAGCATGACCTGCTGCGGCGCAGCGATGGAGAGCATGTTGACGACCTTGGCACTGTCGGACTGCTGGCCACCCGCCGAGCCGCCCGATGCGCCGCCAGCCTGCCCACTGCGCGAGCTGCGCTGCACGTAGGCATTGGCGACCGAAAGGATCTGATCAGCCTTGACCACATCGGAAACCATGCCGGAGAGGATCAGGGTGTCGGCGGCCGTTGTGATCTTGAGATCTTTTTCGCTGGCGAACATCTGCTCGAGCCGCGAGCGCAGCGCCACGGTGTCCATGCCGACCGCAATGTCGATGATGGTCGCGTCGTTGGCCTTGTTCCAGAGGATGAGGTTGGTGGAGCCAACAGATTTGCCGAGCATGTACAGCTCGCTGGGGTTGAGCAGAATCACATCGACGATTCGCGCGTCACCCACGGAAAGCCGTGTTGCCGGGGAGGGCAGGCGCATCAGGGTGGATTTTCCCTCCGATAGGTTGATTTGGGGTGCCAATTCGACCTTGCCGGTGATCGGGGCTCGCGCTTGAGTGACCACGGCCTTGGGCTGGGCGGTTGCGGCTTGTTTACCTGGCCCGGAAGTGGCTGTCGGTGGATTTTTCGCTGCGAGATTGCCTGCCTCGATAGCGACCTGCCCATGCGCCAGCGTTGACGCAGCCATCACGCCTGCTACAGCAAGCGCCACGCCCAACAAAGTCGGTCTTGCCCCGGTGGAATATGTTTTCATCAAATACCTCCTTCGGTTTCTTAAAATTGTTGGGTGCTGCGCTCCAGCCCCTTGATCACTTCAACGCGGTCTGGGGTGGCGGGTGCAGGCCTGACCACCCGCTTGGGCGCGGGCTTTACTGCGGCCTTCGGCGCGGATGCAGGCCGGGCTTCGGGCGCGGGGGCCTTGACATCAAGCAATGTTGTCTTGGTCGCGCCTTTTGTATTCACCGGGTTTGGATCGACCTGGTTCCTCAGAACCAGCGAGAGGGTGCCAACGCTGCGCGCCAAATCAAGTTTTTCTGCCTGGTCGGGTGTCAATTCGAGGGTGACGGCATTGACAACCTTGGGCTTGGTTTCGTCGCGACTTGATTCCTGGGCAATGGCCAGCACCAGAATGCGCTCCAACACGATCTTCGAAATGGTCTGGTCCTTGCCCGCGCCGCCTTTTCCTGGTTCATCCTGGGTATTGACCAGGATGTCCACAAAGTTGCCCGGCAGGGCAAACCCGGCTACGCCCACCACATCATTGACGCGCACCGTCATGGCACGTTTGCCCTCTGCGACCACGGCAGAAAGGCCACCCTGGGTGCCGGGCGGCGCAAGCTTGCCTTCCATGACGGGTTCGCCGCGCTGGATGCTGGTGCGCGTCACGCGCGTTTCGAGCTGCTTGGCATCGGTGATGGCGCCGGGCGGCATGGCACTCGCCGGCCAATCGACCATGCGAACCATTTCCGGGCTCAGCCTGGCGCCGAGGCTGATGTCAACCGCTGCCACCGCAACCTTGCTGGTGTCTGCAGAGGCCTGGGCACTGATCCAGCGGGCAGCCACGATGACTGCTCCAAATGCGAGGACGACCGCCACGGCGATCATCACCAATGCACGTGTGTTTCTCATTTTTCACCCCCTCTGTTTAGTCCAACATAGTCCAACATGGTCCACCACCTATTCATCATCTATTCATCACTGCTGTTGATGATTCCGGCATGAGTTTTTTTCCGACCGCTAGCATCACGAACCCACAAAGTAGTTATTCCAGGCCCAGTCCAACACCCTGGCGTCCAGATTAGGCGCCTTTCCGTCATAGCGGGCAAGATCGCGAACCTGCGCGAGGATGTCACGCGGATAGCAGGCCAGCAGCGGACGCATTTCCTTGTAATGAAGCTCATTCAGCAGGTAATGGAAGGCCTCTGCTGTATAGGGCACCTGGAATTCCTCACACACCTGGCGGAATATTTGTTCATATTGCTGCTCTGTCAGCGATCCGACATGGATCTTGTAGCCCAGCCGCCGCAGGAATGCGCCATCTGCCAGCTGCTCGGGCGGCATGTTCGAAGAGAACACCACAATCACATCGAAGGGCACCTGAAACTTGTAGCCGGTATGCAGCGAGAGGTAGTCCACTCGTCGATCCATCGGAACAATCCAGCGATTCATCAACTCGGTCGCGGAACAACGCTGGCGACCCAGGTCATCAATAATGAAGATGCCGTTGTTGGCCTTGAGATGAGGCGGTGCATGGTAAAAACGCGTGCCCTGGTCAAACTGCAGATCCAGCATGTCCAGCATCAGCTCACCGCCCGTGACCACCGCTGGTCGCATGGACCGTACCCAACGGGTGTCGAGCGGCGTGCGCTTGTCGAATGACGTTGACTTTTCTGACGCATCATTAACAGGTTTGTGCACAATCGGGTCGTAGATCTGCACGACTTCGCCATCGACCAAAATGGCATAAGGCACCGAAATGTTGCCCTTCAAAAGGCCGGTCATGCGCTCGGCCAGATAGGTCTTTCCGGCGCCGGCAGGACCATGAATAAAAATAGCCCGCCCGGAGTTGACGGCGGCACCCAGTTGCTCCAGCAAAATCGGGCTCACCACAACACCGGTGAAGTCATTGGCCATGTCTTCTCGGGTGATACACATCTGCGCAACGCTTTGGGCCATGATCTGCGCGTTGTATGCGGCCAGGGTAACGGGAGCGGGCCCGGCATAGGCGTTGCGGGCCAAAAATTCCGCAGCCCTGGCGCGACCCAGGTCGGTCAGGTTGTAGGTGAGGTCCGCATCGGTGCCGCTGTCGCCCCGGCGCGTGACTTCACACAGCTTTTCGGCACGCAGGAAGGTGATCAGCGGATCCAGCACGCTGACGGAGAGCTTCAGGTGGGCAGAAAGCTCGACCAGGTGTACCTGCCCGCGCACAAAAAGCATTTTGGCGACAAGTTCAACCAGAAACAAAAAAGGCAGGCCGGTTTCTTCTGGTGTGCGCGGTGCGCGGGGTAGCGGGGCGACGGCTGGGTCGAGGCTAATCACCGTGTGTTCTGTATTGGCTTCGGCAATCATTTTTTAATCTCCTATGGTCTGGTCTGGTCTGGTTTGCTGTTTTGGCGGCCATTCAAGCAAACACCGCACGACCACTACCCACTAAAAGAAGATGACCCAAGGTGCCTACAGCAATCGCCACCGCATAGGGCAGGTTGCCTGCTGAGGTCGACGGCTGCTCTAACTGCATCCCACCACCGGACAAGCCTTTGTACAGCGCCAGCGTCAGTGCGAACCGAATATTTTTCAGGGTATTTTTTAAAATGCCACACCGCAGCGCCACGGCAATGGCAAGCGCCCCGCCGACGACGAGCGTTGTCAGCACCGCACCCAGGGCTGAGACCGGCCCGAGAAAGGCACCGACCATGGCCATGAGTTTCACGTCACCCGCGCCCATGGCGCGCAACAGATACAGGGGCAGAAACACCCCGAATCCGACCAGCAGCCCCAAGCCCCAGGCCTTGAAGCCGCCGATGCCGCTGAAAATAATTTGGAGGGCCAAGCTCGTGATCAACCCCATGAGCACAAGCCAGTTAGGAATACGCCGTGACTTGAGGTCGAACCCAGCCGCAACAGCGACCAATACCAGCAATACGGCGGCTATGACGTGGATTTGAATTCCACCAAAGTGTAGTAATCCGTCGTGGGTCATGATCGTCTTTCTTATTTGGATGGGTTAGTAAGAAAGTTATGAACAACTACCCGCACCAGTCGCCGCGAAAGTCACGCAGTTCGAAACCAAACGCCATAAAGACAAGACGCTGCTCCCAACTGCTCCGACGGCCCCCAGAATCACGACTACGATCAGTGAACTGAGCAGCGCATATTCAATCGCCGTGACGCCTGCTTCGTCGGCCAGCAGGTTTTCAAGTGGATGGTGTTGCATTTTTTGCGCCACTTTATTTTTGAAAAACGCTCCCGGCATCAATCCCCACCGGGGAGCGATTTCAGCTTGCAGAATGAATCTGCTTAAGCTCAGCAAACAGTCACAGCACCGCCCAACGCTGTAGCAACCGAGTTAAATACGATGCACAGCTGCGTACCAACGATAGTGACCGCGGCGATGATCACGATAGCAATCAGCGCCGCAATCAGGCCATATTCAATGGCCGTCACGCCGTCTTCCTTGCGCATGAATTTCTGGATGAAGTTCATGATCAGGCCATATATGAAGTTCATGATGGTTTCCTTTCAGATTAAAGAGTTAACGTTTCCCAAGGTTTGCTGCAAACACGCCTCAGTGGACGGGTCTGGAGGAGCGACATTACTGGCGACACCCTCGCAGACTTCTCGCTATGTCTTACACCCTGTCCCATCGCCGAGGCGAGGAGTGAGGCGTAAACAACCCCCTGAGCGACACCGCTTGCGCAAGAAGCGCGCCTTGTAGGGCTTGCTTCACACTTTCCGCGTTGTCTGAGATCAGTCTGCGCGTTACAAGCAGTTGCGCCAATAGCTTTAATTGGGTACCCTGTTATCGGGCTTCTCCAGATCAGTTTTTAACCGTGTGAAGCCAAAAGCTGTGGTTATCTGGGCTTGAGTTGCTATCAAATTAGGGAGTAGTTAAGGGGATGAAAACGGTAGTAACAAAACGTATCAAATAAACCAAAAAGCAACAATTCATCCGGAAGATCACGATATCTTTTTCATTCTTCGAATAAACGTGAAAAGATCACACTCATAAAAAGTGCTTTTGAGGTCAAATGGCTGTGTGAAATAGTCACTTTGGTAACTAAAAGTGTTTTCGGCATGGGCTTTGCTGTTTGATTCAGCAGTCGGGCCAACACGGTGAAAGCGAGAGACATATGGACAACTCAAGCAGGGGCGGCTCCACGCTAATGCCCACGCCTGGTGGCACCTATGGTCATTCCCAGGCTGCACGTTCATCGCAGGAGGCTGTGCCCTCGTTGTGGCCCGCCTTCCTGGCAGGCCAGCCCGGCAAGCCGGTACGTGTTGTGCTGATTGACGATGACGCGCACATGCGCAAGGTCATCTCTCATGAGCTGTTGGGTGATTTGCGCACCGATCTGGTGGCCCAGGCCGCCAGCATGCGCGAGGGCCGCCGGCTGATTTCGCAGCACGAGTTCGACGTCATGCTGGTCGACCTGAATCTGGGCGACGGCAATGGCCTAGACCTGATTGATTACATGAAAACCGTTCACCCCCTGGCAGAAGCCGTGGTGATTTCGGCCATGGAAGACGAGCAGCACGCGCTGCGCGCATTTGAGCTGGGAGCCACCGGCTACCTGGTCAAGAACTCCTGGTTTGGCAACTTTCCCCAGGCCGTGTTGCAGGTGGTCAATGGCGGCGCGTCCATCACCCCCAACCTTGCGCGCCGGCTGCTGCACCGGCTGGAGCACACGCAGGAAGCGCCCCACCCCCACACCGCTGAAAAAAGGGACAAACTCTCCGACCGCGAAAAAGAAGTGCTCAAGGCGGTTGCGGCGGGTTACACCAGCGGTGAGATCGGTTCGCGGCTGATGATCAGTTGCCAGACGGTCAACACCCACATCAAAAACATCTACCGCAAGCTGCAGGTCCGCAGCCGGGCACAGGCCGTCAACTTTGCGGCCCATCGCGGCCTTTTGTAAAGCCCATCATGTTCAACGCGGCGCAACAGGGTCTGGCGCTGGCCGCCGCCGCGGTCGGCATACCACTGGCGTCTTTGGCACTCAGGGGCTCGCGTAAAACCTGGCGCCACCATCACAACCCTGTTGACCTGGCCATGAGTGTGGCGGCGTGTGTATGGCTGGTGCATTTGCTGGCGACCACGTCGTTCGATTTCGTGGCCAGCAACTTTCCTTCTGTCGAGGTTCCCTCGATTTATGTGGCGCGGCTGGGCTATCAGGCCCTCATGGTGAGCGTTGGTTTTTTTCTCCTAACCAGTGCTGGCGTGACCAGTGCACGGGTGTACCTGCTGCTGGTCGTGCAGGGCGCGGCAGGCGTGGTGGCGCTGCACTGGCCTTATTGGACCGGGGGCGAGCCAACGCCCGCTTACGAGGCCTGGCTTGCCATCAACCTCCTGTCTGCCATACTGCTGAGCGCTGCGGTAGCCTGGCGTGTGTACCTGAGCCGCAGTTACCCCGCCTGGCTGGCACTGGCGGGCTGCGTGATTGGCCTGGGCCTGTGCATTGACCAGATAACGCTGGCTGACAATGCTCGGCGCTTTGCAACGATGTCGGATGACTTATACGCGGCTTTTTTGATGGTGATATGGCACCTGGTGACGCAGCGCGTAAGGCCACCTGAATTGCGCTCGGCCTTGATGCATGATTTTCAGCACAGCACCGACCTTGAACCTCTCACAGGTTTTGGGCCAGCGCACGATGCAGCCGTGGTGGCCCTGGAGCGCCGCCGCATTGCGCAGGATCTGCACGATGGCGTGGGCTCGCAAATCGTGAATATCCTGTCCTCGCTGGACAGCCATGCACCGCAGCAGCAGGCCGTGGCGCTGGCGCTGGAGCAATGCCTGGTCGACCTGAAGATGACGGTAGACGCCATCGACAGCGCCAACGACAACGTGCTTGTAGCGCTGGGCCGTTTGCGCTACCGGGTGCAGCACTCACTGGACACGCTGGGCATTCGCATGATCTGGAAGGTGGAGATCTGCGATGAGCTGGAAGCCGTGCGGGGGGAGCCGGCCCAGCAGGCACTCCGCATTGCCCAGGAGAGTTTGTCCAATGTCATGCGCCACGCCCATGCCTCGGTAGTCGAGGTGGTGTGCCGCTTTGTGCCGGAAACACAGCAAATGGTGCTGGAAGTGCGCGACAACGGTGAGGGCATTGCCCGCAGCAAAGAAGGACGCCCATCCGGCAAGGGCCTGGAAGGCATGCGCCGCCGCGCGCAAAGCATTGGCGCCGAACTGGTGATTTCAAGCAAAGCCGGTACGGGCACCCGTGTGCGCCTTGTCCTGCCGCTGGCTGGAAACCAGGCATTGCCGCAGCCATCGACCACTTCGAGAGAACTCCAACCAGCCAAGACGGCGGAAGACAAGACCGCGGACAGTCTCAGCCCGCACACTGCAGGCTGACGGCCTGCATCGTGCCTCCGGTTTTCGTGTTGAACACCACCAGGTTCACCTGGCGTGCATGGCCTGGGGTAGGCGCAATGCTGCGAAAGGTGAGCTTTTGGGGCGCCGCCGCACTGCCGGTTTTGTAGTCGCCGGCCTGCGTGTACTGGCGCACCACAAAATCATGCTTGAGGAATTCACCGGCGTTTTCACCGGCTTGCACCCTGGAGTTATGGCCATGCTCGGTAATGGTCCAGTAGGCAGACCAACTGGTGGCCGCTTGCTGCCCGGGGAGGTTTGTAACGGGTGTCACGCTGGCTTCAAACTGGTCTGTACCCAGCTGTTGCACGGTGATGCTGGCACGTGCCGGAGCCCTGGCGCTGGGTTGATTCACAAGCCCGGCGGACCAATTGGACCAATTGGGCCAGTCGCGGCCATTGAACACGACTTGGGGTGTGTAGATGCTGCGCAGATTGTTGCGGGCCGCAAGCTCGCGCTGCCGGTGGGTGTAAGCCGGCGCGGCAAAGCGGTCGACCCAGCCCAGGTAGTCCCAGTAGCCGACGTGAAAGGCCTGGACCACCACGTCTTTGCCTTTGAGGCTTGATGCCCATTTGTCCGCCGGTGGACAGGAGCTGCAGCCTTCGGACGTATAGAGCTCAATCACCGGCGTGATAGTGGCGCCGGAGCTTGCTGCGCATTGGTGCTGTGCTGAAAAAGTACTGGAAGCCACCATCAACAGGGTTGTGGTAGCCATGAGTTTTGTAGCGATTTGCGGCATGGGTTATCTCCGTGATTGAGCCACGCGCCAAGCAGCAATACGGTTCAGTTAAGCCCTTGGCCCTGGTTTGTCATCCTGGACTTGCTCCGGGATCCATGGATTGCGGGTCAAGCCCGCAATGACAAGTCAAGGTTTTTGGTCATTCCGATTCAGGGTGAATAACTTGACTGAACAGTATTGCGCCAAGCAGGGCCCGGAAGAGGCTTGCGGTCTGCGGCAGTGGCCCCCATTGGTCGCTCACAAAGCGGGATTCTTACAAGCCGACTGGTCGTTTCCGGGTTTTGCGAAATACCGAAAGCCAGGCGCCAAGGATGTTTTCGTAACTCATGACATCGCCCGCTTTTACTCCTTCCTTGACACGATATCTGAGTCGATAAGGGTTCTGACATGAACCACGGCCATTTCGTCGGCATAAAGGCGGCGCCAATTGGGAAGGTGATCAAGCAAGGCAACAGCTGGACTGCCAGGCAGTAACAGGGTCCACCCTATCTTGTACTTGGCCAGTAGATCTTCCAGGCCTGTCGACTTCGTCAGGGCGAGCGCTTCCAAATACTCCTTAATAAAATCGTCCTTGTACATGTCGGAACGACCGTCTATGAAGGGGGGAATACCTGCATAAATTAGATAGCCGCCCCAGCCGTTGTAATTGAGCAAGGGCCCCTTGATACCGGCTTCACGAACTGTCCGGATCGCCGTAGCCAGGCTGCTGGAGTCTGGCGGTTGCGGTGGACGGGCATGAGCAATCCATTGGGTAAGTAACAGCAAGAAGCCGAAGGCCAGCATGAGCGCCCCTTTACCGGCGGGCGTCGCCAGTTTACGGAAAAATCGGTCTACGGTTTCTGCGTTCTGCTGGCCTTGCATTGACTGGCGCCACTGGGCTGCAAAAGGTGTCGCAAAGAAGAGGGGGGCGAGCAAACCAAGCAACTCGATGTAGCGAACGTGTTTCAAGGCGAGATGCAGCAAGCCGAGAAGCAACAAAAGCCTGATCGGCGGAAGTTTAAAACCCTTGTGCATGACCAGAGCCAATCCACATAACAACCAAATTTCCAGCGCTTGGAAGATGTGAAAATTCGGCGACTGCCATTCACTGATACGCGCCAAGGCATAGTGTTGCTCAAACAGGAGTTGCCAGGTTAAAGAAATGCCTTGTATCCCATGGGGTGTGATGAGGGCACTGGTTATTGCAAGGACGATGAACAGGGCCCACGACTTCGCTGTACTTACAAAGTAATGCCTGTGTTTGCAGGCAAGTAGGGCTTCCAGCGCAAAAACAAAAGCGAGTGCGAGCCCCAATGTGAAGCCGCCGTGCAAGTTTGCCCACAGTGTCATCACGGGTAGTAGCCACAGGCGCGGCGCACGGCCAGATTCACTGGCATGCACCAAACCGGCGGCCCAAAGCACCATCAACGGCATAGCGAGTATGTGTGGTCGGGCGTGCAGGTGATTTGCCGTCATGAAAAGAGCTAAGGCCGCAAACATCACGGCATGAACTGGCTCCAGAGACTTCAGCAAGGTCCGGGTCAGCAGCGCCAAGGCTGCCGCAAACGCTAAAGCCGTGATGGCGACGACACCCGCCCATCCCCCCAAGTTATGGGCGCTGGCCAGGAGGACTTGGGACAACCACTCATGCGCCGTCCATGGTGTGTCGGGCATCGTGTGTGAAAACGGATCATGCGTGGGAATGGACTGGTGCTGAAATATCCACTGACCGGTGGCAATATGCAGGTAAGTGTCGTCATCTCTGAGCAGCCCATAGCCGCGCAGAATAAGGAAACAATAAACCAGCATCCCAACAATCAGCGGCCAGGAAAAAAGCCAGGTGGCGCGCTGCGCCGTGGTTCCAGCATCGGCAACAGTTGTGGTTTTTAAGTTCATGGAGCAGGCACCTTGGTTCAGGACTCAACGCGAAGCGTCACCTGTTCTGCTGGCTGTGGAAAGTCAACTATGCGTGTGTTCAGGGCGAGCCCGGCGGTCGCCAGACCTGCACGATACGCATGAAAAGAACAGGCATGACAATTTGCGATGCGCTTGCTTACATGACTAAAGAAAAGCATATCGAACCCTTTCCTCGAAATGTATATCAAGGCAAGGGCTTGGCGAACGTTTAAGGGGAATGGCACTTACATAAGCTGCATGACGTTGAAGTCACGTGCGTAAGCACGTGAATTTGAATGCAAAAGGAGGTGGCTGACCCGTGGATTGATAGGATGGTTGTTACTACGCACCCAAACCATCTTTCCGAAGGCCAACCACCATGGATCGTAACGCCCGAAACGCTTTTCATCAACGTCAAGTCCGTATCAAACGCCAGACCAAGGCGACGCATGCGGTGGAGTTCTTCAACGTACTGACGAGTCCTGAGTTGCTGGAGACGACCGAGGCGCTGCTGCCCGAGCACCGCGAGCGGCTGTATCCGCCCACGGTTGCACTGTCGATGTTCATGCGCCAGGTGCTGGAGGCTGATGGCTCGTGCCAGAAGGCGGTCAATGGCTGGGCCGCGCAACGCGCGGCCGATGGTTTGAGGCCATGCAGCGTTCGTACCGGCGGGTACTGCCGGGCTCGCCAGCGCCTGCCGCTGGAGATGGTCGGTACGCTGACACGCGAAACAGGCCGCTTGCTCCACGAGAAGGCGCTGGCGCAATGGCTATGGCGTGGGCGCGCGGTCAAGCTGGTGGACGGCACCGGCATCTCGATGCCCGATACTCCCGAGAACCAGGAACGTTATCCCCAGCCCAGCACCCAGGCGCCTGGAGTAGGCTTTCCGCTGGCGCGACTGGTCATGGTGATTTGTCTGGCAACCGGCGCGGCGCTGGATATGGCGGTAGGGCCACACAGCGGCAAGGGCAGCGGCGAACTCGGGCTTGTGCGCCGTCTGCTCGCAGGCTTCTGCCCAGGTGATGTGATGCTTGCCGATGCCCTGTACTGCAACTATTTCTTGATCGCCTCCCTGATGGCCGCAGGCGTGGATGTGTTGTTCGAGCAAAACGGATCGCGCATCACCGACTTTCGCCGTGGTCAGTCGCTGGGACCACGCGATCACATCGTGCGCTGGCCTAAACCGCCCCGCCCAGAGTGGATGACGCCTGAGCAGTACACGGGCTTTCCCGATGAGCTAACGGTGCGCGAAGTCAAAGTAGCTCACCAGGTATTGGTCACCACACTGCTTGACTATCGCAAGGTCAGCAAGAACGATCTCTCGGCGCTGTACGCGCGTCGCTGGAACGTCGAACTCGATCTGCGCAACCTCAAGACCACCACGGGCATGGATGTGCTGAGCTGCCAGACGCCGCAGATGAACGAAAAACAGCTATGGGTTCATCTGCTGGCCTACAACGTGATTCGGTTGCTCATGGCGCAGGCCGCCCGCAATGTCGGCATAGACCCGCGTGAGCTGAGCTTCAAGCACACCGTACAACTGTGGACCGAGTGGGTCTCGCGCGGTCTGTCGGCCACGAAGGAAGGCGGGCGGCTGTTCACATTGATCGCCCAGTGCAGGGTGGGCAATCGATCCGCACGCATGGAGCCGCGAATGCGAAAGCGACGACCCAAACCCTACCCGTGGCTAAAGGTCCCGCGTGCGTATGCTCGCCGGAAAATCAAGATACATGGTCACGACTGGGAGCCAAAGTAAGTGCCATTCCGTTTAAGGGACGTTACCGTGGACTGCAAAAGAACGATCCCCGGGCGCTTAATGCCTTGGCGCTGGCCAATATTTACCTTAGCCGATCAAGACTGATGGCACAGGTTCGTTCATGAGGGCGGTAAAGGGCTGAAAAACCTCATACAACAGGCCCGAGGGCCATAACAGGACCGTTTGCACGAAACTACGGTGCAATCATCCCGAATGGTCGCTTTGACGGTTTTTATTTAGCGTAGCCTTCAGACAAAAGCTGGTGCGCTTGTGCTGCCTTTCGGCCTGTCCTGTGTTGGCTGACAAATGCTTGCCTCGCCAGCTTCATCCTCCTTCGACATGCTCAGGACGGGCCAAGCTCCCCCCGGAGGGTGAATGCGTCAAACCAGGGGGGTGTTGACGCTGTCGTCCGCGCGGCTGTTGTACCCGCCGGCGCGCCGCTCCAGGCGATCTTCCAGCTGGCCCATATAAGCGGCCAGCGTGTTGTCTGACTGCTCGATGCGATCCAGCAAGGCCTGCTGTTGTTGCGCAAAGCGCTCTGCCAGTACGGTGCCGGTAGCTGACTCGCGCTGCTGGGCGGCGATGGCCTGTACCTCGAGGTAATTGCGCAGTTCGGTAAAGCGCGAGGCTTCGGCCCGGTCGGCCAACTCGCGCTGGGTGTTCAACTCACGGGCATATCGCCGGGTTTCAAGCAGGTTGGTGCTTTGCATGTAAAGCGTGCTGGCGAGAAAAACGACCGTAGCGACCACAAGCAGCAACAGCATGACAAGGCCCAGCGGAACCTGGATGGTGGTAAAGCCCAGGCTCAGCATGCTGACGCGCGTGAACTCATCTACATTCAACGCAGCAAATGCTGCCAGCAGGATAATGGCCAGAACTAAAAGAAGGGTGCGTAAACGCATGCGTGTCTCCCGGAGTGGTTGCAAAAACAGTTGTGAAATTTTGTGTCCAGGTCACTGGTGAGTATGAATGTCCCGATGGTTTTTGGCTGTGGGACAATGCCGACCCTCAGCGTCAGTTTGCGGACGCTGGCCCGCCCTGTGGCGGGGTGGCCCCATGCCAGCCCGCATTCATGGCTCCAGCCCCCAATTCTCTTTCTCAACATGCAAAAAATCATCCGCCAGATCGCTACAGAAATCAAAGTCCAGGAGCACCAGGTCAAGGCAGCTGTGGAACTGCTGGACGGCGGCGCCACCGTACCCTTTGTGGCGCGTTACCGCAAGGAAGCCACTGGCGGGCTCGACGATATCCAGCTGCGCGAACTGGAATACCGGCTGGGCTACCTGCGCGAACTCGAAGAGCGCCGTGAAGCGGTCCTCAAAAGCATTGAAGAGCAGGGCAAACTCACCCCTGAACTGCGCGCGGCCATTGAGCTGGCGGCCACCAAGCAGGATCTGGAAGACCTGTACCTGCCCTACAAACCCAAACGCCGCACCAAGGGGCAAATTGCGCGCGAAGCGGGTATTGAGCCCCTGGCCGACAAGCTGTTTGCAGATCCCTCGCTGAATCCGGCGGAAGAGGCCGTGGCCTTTGTGAAGACTGAGAAGAACGAAAGCGACACTCACAACGTTAGCGATTTCACCACGGTGCAGGCTGTGCTTGACGGCGTGCGCGATATCTTGAGCGAGCGCTGGGCCGAGGACGCTGCGCTGGTGCAGTCACTGCGCAACTGGCTGTGGAATGAGGGCCTGTTTTCATCCAAGATGGTGACGGGCAAGGACGAGAACCACCCCGACAACGCGAAGTTCCGCGACTACTTTGACTACGACGAACCCATCGGCCGCGTGCCGTCGCACCGCGCTCTGGCTGTGTTTCGCGGCCGCGGGCTGGAGATTCTGGATGCCAAGCTAGTGCTGCCGGAGCCACCCGAGTCCGGCAAACCCACGGGAGCGAAGGCGACCCCTACGGTGTCTTTGGCCGAAGGCAAGATTGCGCTGCACCTGGGCTGGAGCCACAAGATGCGCGCGGCTGACGACCTGATCCGCAAATGCGTGGCCTGGACCTGGCGCGTCAAGCTCAGCCTCTCGCTGGAACGCGACCTGTTTACCCGCCTGCGCGAAGAAGCCGAAAAGGTCGCCATCAAGGTGTTTGCCGACAACCTGCGTGACCTGTTGCTGGCGGCCCCTGCTGGCCCGCGCGTGGTGATGGGCCTGGATCCGGGCATTCGCACTGGCGTGAAGGTGGCGGTGGTCGATGCGACCGGCAAGCTGGTGGAAACCGCCACGGTCTACCCGCACGAGCCGCGCAAGGACTGGGACGGCTCACTCCATGCCCTGGCCAAGCTCTGCGAAAAACACGGCGTGAACCTGATCGCCATTGGCAACGGTACGGCCAGCCGGGAGACCGACAAGCTGGCGGCCGACCTGATCAAGCTGATGGCCAAGGTCGAGCAGGCAATTGAAAAGGTTGTGGTCAGTGAAGCCGGCGCCTCGGTCTATTCCGCCAGCGAATTTGCCTCGCAGGAGATGCCTGACGTGGACGTGAGCCTGCGCGGCGCGGCGAGCATTGCGCGCCGCCTGCAGGACCCGCTGGCCGAACTTGTCAAGATTGACCCGAAATCGATTGGCGTCGGCCAGTACCAGCATGACGTGAACCAGAGCGATCTGGCGCGCAGCCTGGACACGGTGGTCGAAGACTGCGTGAACAGCGTGGGCGTGGACCTGAACACGGCCAGCGTGCCGCTGCTGGCGCGCGTCTCTGGCCTGAGCCAGACCGTGGCGAAGTCCGTGGTGCGCTGGCGCGATGCCAATGGCGCGTTCGCCAGCCGTGCCGACTTGCTGAAAGTGACAGGGCTGGGCGCCAAGACTTTTGAGCAGAGCGCCGGGTTTTTGCGCCTGCGTACCCAGGGTCCAGGCAGCAACCCGCTCGACATGACAGGCGTGCACCCTGAAACCTACCCCGTGGTTGAAAAAATCATGGCGCACACCGGCAAGCCGGTGGCTGAGCTCATGGGCCGCGCCGAAATGCTCAAGACGCTCAAACCCGAGCTGTTTGCCAACGAAAAATTTGGCGTGATTACCGTCAGGGACATCATTGCCGAGCTGGAAAAACCGGGCCGCGACCCACGCCCCGACTTCAAGGTTGCGCGCTTCAATGAGGGCGTGGAAGACATCAGGGATTTAAAGGAGGGCATGACGCTGGAGGGCACGGTCAGCAATGTGGCTGCGTTTGGCGCCTTTGTGGACATTGGCGTGCACCAAGACGGCCTGGTCCATGTGAGCCAGCTGGCCAACAAGTTTGTAAACGATGCGCGTGAGGTGGTGAAAACCGGCGACATCGTCAAGGTGCGCGTGACCGAGGTGGACGTGGCGCGCAAGCGCATTGGCCTGACCATGAAGCTGGGCGACGCACCCCCAAGGCGTGATGGTCCACGGGATAACCGTTTTGAGAGCGCACGGCCAGGGTCGCAGAGCCGTGGAGGCGGCAGCTACGGCGCGCGACCTAATGCACCTCAGCCCTCGGCGGCAACCGCGATGGAGTCTGCGTTCAGCAAGCTGGCGGCGCTCAAGAAGTAGGCAAGAATCGACCGGCAAGGATGGGAACTTGGGAACTACCCCCATTCAGCCGACTTCAGGTTCAATCTGCAGTCGAATCACTGAAAAGTTGCACTGAATCGGAAAACACCACAAAATAAACCGCAACGGCCGAACTGTAACTTTTCAAACAGGATGTAGCGACGTGCCCCTCAATCTCCAGGCAATTTCGGTCCCGGAACCAGCGAAGCCGCAGGCAGGGAAGCCATGTCCGGGTCCGGGTATCTTGCCAGAGTCTTCGGCGCGGTTTTTGTTTTTGGGTACCGCTGGCGGGTCCGACACCCGTTATGGGCGGCCTTAATGGCAAATATGCGCAGTACACCGAGCGCGGGACTCCTTGAGCCCGGACTTAGGGTCGCGAGGCAGCTAGGTATGGCGTGGACGCTTACCTGGATCGTGCTTTTCATCGACGCCGTCTGGTTGCTGCTTGGGGGGTGGTCGATATCCGGGCGCGGCGTTGCCGCGATCGCGTTGGCGGCGGCAGCTTTCCTTGCACCTCTGGCGATCAGCCGATATCGCCGCGACCTCCGTATCCACACCACAGTGCGGGTTGCTGCATTGTTGATCGTCTTCCAGGCTGCTGGTGCGACGTTAAGCTACTTGGTCATCAGCACGAACGCCGCGCTGATTGATGCGCCGCTGGCGGCGTGGGATCGTGCGCTGGGCTTCGACTGGCTGGCGCTGCAATCCTGGCTCCAGAGCCACCCGACTGCACAAGCGACGCTTCGCTTTGCCTATCAGAGTGGACTGATTCAACTGGTATTTGTGATTCTGTTCCTCGGTTTCACTGCACGGGCTGAACGGCTCGATCAGTTCATGCGTTTGTTCATCGTCGCGACGCTGCTGACCATTATCTTGTCGGGCCCGTTTCCCGCGGCCGGGGCCTGGAAATATTATGCTCTGCCAGGTCCTTTCAACCTGTCGTCCTTGTCCCACTTCGAACTATTGCGCGATGGCCACTTGCGCGACATTCCGCTGGGCAACATGCAAGGCCTGATCTCGATCCCATCGCTGCACTCAGCGATGGCAGTGCTGCTAGTCCATTCCATGCGTGGAACTCGCCTCTTGCCGGCATTTGTCGTCCTCAACGCCGCAATGCTGGCATCGACGCCGATCGACGGAAGCCACTATTTCGTCGACGTGCTGGCTGGTGTCGTGCTGGCCATCGGACTGATCGAGCTTGACCGTCGGCGCGGCGCGCGCCCCGCGATGGCCGTGAAGGCCCTGCCGGCGAGCGGGTTGGGAACCCTGCGCCGATGAACCGTCCCGCAGTCGCGTTGTCCGGCGATCCGCCGCACCGTGAAGCAGCGCCGGGCCAGCAAGTTCGCGTACTGTGCGTGCTCTTTTTTTTCTCGGGTTTCCCGGCGCTGATCTACCAGTTGGTCTGGCAGCGCGCCTTGTTCCGCATCCTCGGCGTCAACATTGAATCGGTGACGATTGTAGTGACCGCATTCATGCTCGGCCTGGGCCTCGGCGGGCTGGCGGGCGGCTGGCTGTCGAAGCGCCAGGGCCTTCCGCTCCTGCTGCTGCTTGCTGCCATCGAGACGCTCACTGGCGCGTTCGGGCTGTTCTCACTGTCCATTTTCGAGCGTGTCGGCGACCTGGTCCTTGGTGCACCATTGCCGCTGACGGCGCTGGTAACGTTGTCCCTGGTGGTGGTGCCGACGCTGCTGATGGGCGCGACGCTGCCGCTGCTGGTGGGTCACCTGGTGCGGCGCTCCGGCAACGTCGGAAGTGCGGTTGGGCAACTCTACTATGTCAACACCCTGGGCGCAGGTGCTGCCTGCCTGGTGTGTGCGGTGCTGCTGTTCCCGTTGCTTGGCATGCAAAGCTCGGTACTGATTGCCGTGGCCTTCAACGCAGCGGTTGCGTTGGGGGCTGTCTCGGCGCATGAGGTTGATCGTCGCCGTGTACGTCGCGCGGTCGCGCAACCCGAGCCGTCGCCAGCAACTCTAGCACCTCGCACCAGCCTGCCGTTCGGGGTTGTGCTGGCGATGGCGGGCGCTGGGGGCCTTGTTTCGCTGTCGTACGAGATTTTCTTTTTTCGCGCTATGTCCTACGCCAGCGGAAGCAGTTCGTTCGCGTTCGCGACGACGCTGGGGGCCTTTCTGATCGGTCTGGCTTCCGGTGCCCGGCTGGGTGGCGAAGCCTGCGCGGGGCCGGGCGGCGAGGTGTTGATGCGCCGAATGCTGCGCGGCTTGCTCATCGCCAGCCTGGTGGGGTTCGCGTTCCTGCCCGTACTCACGCACCTGGCGTGGCTGAATGGCGGGATTCTCGGCGTGGGCCTGCTGCTCGTGTACCTGCTGGCGCGCCAATGGGGTCTGGTGTTGCCATGCCTGGCGCACCTCGGCGTTGCCGCCGACGCGCAGGCCGGCATGCGAACCGGGCTGCTGTACCTTGCAAACATCCTTGGTGCCGCGTCGGGTTCGGTGCTGACGGGCTTTGTGCTGATGGACCACCTGAGCTTGGTGGAAGTCGGTCAGTTGCTCGTCGTTGCGGGGCTGGGGTGCGCGCTTATCCTGGGCCTGGCGATCCCGACGTCGCGCCGCGCCAACCTCGGACGTGCGGGCTCTATTGCGCTGGCCGGTGGGCTGGCCGTGCTGACCCTGCCTTGGGCCAGCGACAAAGTGCTGGAGGCGCTTCAATGGAAAGGCGGACCCGAGGCCAAGGTCGCCTTCGCACAAGTCGTGGAAAACCGCAGCGGTATCGTCACGGTCGATCGCTCGGGCACTGTCTATGGCAATGGGGCGTACGACGGTCACTTCAACGTCGATTTGATCCGGGATGTGAACGGCATCGTGCGCCCGTATGCGCTCAGCCTGTTCCATGCGGCGCCGCGCGAGGTGCTGATGATCGGGCTCGCGTCCGGCTCATGGGCTCAGGTTCTGGCCAACAACCCCGAGGTGACTTTGCTCACGATCGTCGAGATCAATCCAGGCTATGTGGGCCTCATAGCCGGCAACACCAGCGTCGCTTCGGTGCTGACCCATCCCAAGGTACGGCTGGTAACGGATGACGGCCGCCGCTGGTTGAGGATGAATGCACATCGGCGCTTCGACGCGATCGTTATAAACACCACATTTCACTTCCGCGCCAACGCGACGAACTTGCTGTCGGCCGACTTCCACGCGATCCTGAAGGAGCATCTGAACCCGAGGGGCGTCGTGTTCTACAACACCACCAACTCCAGCCGGGTTCAGCGCACAGGCTGTATGAGTTTCAATCACGGAGCGCGGTTTACCAACCACCTGCTGCTGTCGTCTACACCTATAGACTGGGACTTCATACGGTGGCGGCGCACGCTTGAAGCCTACCGCATCGATGGCCGGCCCATGCTCGACCTCTCACGCCCCGAGCACGCCCAGGGCCTGGAGCGGCTGATGGCGCTCGAAGGCCAAACGCAGCCAGATGCGGTGCACGCCCGGAGCGTGCCGGACGCCCCGGGCGACTGGATTGAGCCCTGCGCGCAGGTGTTGGCACGCACCGCCGGCCAGACCCTCGTGACGGACGACAACATGGGCACCGAGTGGCGTTATTTTTGGGATAAGCAATGAGTACGGCAAAGGAGCACCCCTGGGGGTGTCTTGCCAATGACAGGCTAGCGGCTCTAAAAGTGCTCAAATAAGTCATACGAGCCATCAGTTTCTTGGGGCCGCTATTCGCTATTAATTGCACAGCAAGCATTCATATCTCACACTGTCGGCGACGCGACAAAACGCTGACACCCGCCACAGACATCCCATGAGAGCCCTTCGCCTTTACGCCGGTCCGCAGGCACGCCGGCACATCGAGCAACATGGCCTGCGTCCGCAGGATGTGCGGGTGGTGCCTGCCGCGGCAGGCGGGCCGAAGGGCCTGGTGCTCGGGCCGCTGGACCGCTTTATTTTTGGTGACTGGCTGGCCTCCAGCTCGCAGCCGGTGCATCTGGTGGGTGCCTCGATAGGCGCGTGGCGCGTGGCGCATGGCGACTGCGTGTCTGAATGATCCGGCGCAAGCTTTCCAGCGTCTGGAGAACGACTACATCCGCCAGCACTTTGACGTGCAGCCGGGCCAGAAGCGGCCCAGCGCGCAGTTGGTCAGAGCCTCCAGGACTTCTATGGTGGCCGATTGCAGGAGGTGCTGCAACACCCGCGCTACAAGCTGCACATCGTGACGTCGCGCGGCCGCCACCTGCTCAGGCGAGAGCACCGCTTGCGCACCCCGCTCGGTTATCTGGGCGCCTTCGTGACCAACACCGTGCACCGCAAGGCCATGGGCGCGTGGCTGGAGCGGGTGGTGTTTTCCAGCCAGGGTGCGCCCTTGCCATTTTCCACCAGCGACTACCGGACACGCCAGGTGGCGCTCAAAGAAGCGAACTTCAATCCGGCGCTGCAGGCCAGCTGCTCCATCCCCTTCATGCTCAAGTCGGTGCACAACGTTCCCGGCGCACCGCCTGGCGCCTACTGGGACGGCGGCATCACGGACTACCACCTGCACCTGAACTACGCTTCTGACTTGATAGCGGGCGGTGAAGATGCGACGCGGTCCAAAGGAAAAGACTGCCCTGAGCCCTCAGCAAAAACCGGCCTGGTGCTGTACCCCCACTTCCAGAAAGCCGTGGTGCCGGGCTGGCTCGACAAGGGCCTCAAATGGCGGCACAAGGCCACGCATTTTCTTGACAACATGGTGCTGCTCGCGCCTGACCCCCAGTGGGTCAAGATGCTGCCTAACGGAAAACTGCCCGACCGGACGGACTTCATGCGCTATGGCGCCGATCTGCAGGCGCGGATGAGCGCGTGGAGCAGGGCGGCTGCAGCGAGTCAGCAGTTGGCGCATGAGTGGCAGGCCTGGTTGGCGCGGCCGGACATGGCGCTGGTCGGCCGTCTTTGACAGGGCTGCTCAAGCCGCCGGCAGCGCGGCCTCAGCCAGGCGAACCCAGTAAGTCGCCCCAATTGGCAGCAGGTCGTCATTGAAGTCGTAACTCGGGTTATGCAGATTGCACGGGCCCAGGCCGTGCCCCATGTCGCGGTGATCGCCCTCGCCATTGCCAATGAATACATAGCAGCCCGGTTTGGCCTGCAGCATGAAGGCAAAATCTTCTGAGCCCATGGTTGGTTCGACCTGCGCATTGACCTGGTCGATGCCGACAATCTGTTGCAGCACGCCAACGGCAAAAGCGGTTTGCTGGGGGTGGTTGATCAGCGGCGGGTAATTGCGCTTGAAGTTGAATTCAACCCCGGCGCCAAAGGCGGCGGCCGTGTGGGTGGCAACCTCGCGCATGCGTTGCTCCAGCAGATCAAGCACCTCGATGGTGAAGGTGCGCACCGTTCCAATCAGCGTTGCATCATCGGGAATGACATTGGTCGCGCTGCCCGCATGGATCTGCGTGATGGAAAGCACACCCGCATCGATCGGGTTCTTGTTGCGCGAGACGATGGTTTGCCAGCTCTGTGCAATCTGCACCGCCACCATGATGGGGTCCGTCCCTTTGTGAGGTTGCGCGGCGTGCGCCCCCTTGCCGCGAACGATGACTTCAAATTCATTGGACGATGCCATCATCGGCCCCGGCGTCACGCCAAAGGTGCCGACCGGCGCGCCCGGCCAGTTGTGCATGCCGTAGACCGCCTGCATCGGGCAGCGCTCGAAGAGGCCGTCGTCCATCATCCGTTTGGCACCGGCACCGCCTTCTTCGGCGGGCTGAAAAATCAGGTAAACCGTGCCGTCGAAGTTGCCGTACTTTGCCAGGTGATGCGCCGCGCCCAGCAGCATCGCGGTATGGCCGTCATGGCCGCAGGCGTGCATTTTGCCGTCGTGCCTGGAGGCATGGGGAAAGGTATTGAATTCCTGCATGGGCAGCGCATCCATGTCGGCGCGCAAGCCGATGGCCGCCGTGCCGGTGCCGCGCTTGATGACGCCGACAACACCGGTTACGCCCATGCCGCGCAGGACAGGAATGCCCCAGTCGGTGAGTTTTTGGGCGACGATATCGGCGGTGCGCTGCTCTTCATAGCAAAGTTCCGGGTGGGCATGGATATTGCGTCGTATGGCCTGCAGTTCGGAATGGAATTCAACGATGGGATCAATCAATTTCATGGCTATTCCTGTGAATGACTAAAAGTGGGTTTGCCGATTTTGCTGCTGGGTTTTTGCGCAAAGGCAGGGCTTCTACCAGCAGATTTGGTATACAAGATGTGTATATTACGCCTACACCTTCCAGGGTGTTTTTAACTTCATGGAGACCTTTATGCGTCTGTCGTCAGCATCGAAATCGGGGAAAAATGGTTTGCTCGGGCTGGTGCTCGCCGCACTGTTTGCGGTCACCGCGCCCATGGCCTCTGCGCAGGAATTCAAGCTGGCGATGAGCTCGCCGCCGACCTCGCTGGATCCGCATTTCTACAACCTGTTTCCGAACCTGAATGTTTCCGATCATGTGTTTGAAACCCTGGTTACCATGGATGCCGACAGCCGGGTGATTCCCGGTCTGGCCGAGTCCTGGACGCTGGTCAATAACCTGACCTGGGAATTCAAGCTGCGCAAAGGCGTCAAGTTTCACGATGGCAGCGAGATGACCGCCGAAGACATTGCCTGGTCGATGGACAGGCCCTCGACCATCGTTGGCAGCCCCGGCAAGTTCGATGTCTACACCAAGGCCATCATCAACAAGAAAATCATCGACCCCTACACCATCCGCTTCACCACCAAGGAGCCTTACCCGCTCATGCTGGCCGACTTGACCTCCGTTTACATCGTGTCCAAAAAGGCCACCACGGGCATTACGAGCGATGATTTTTCCAGCGGCAAGGGCATGGTGGGTACCGGCCCCTTCAAGTTTGTCAGGTACCAGAGGGATGACCGGATCGAGCTTGATCGCAACGACAGTTACTGGGGCAAAAAGGCGGCCTGGTCCAAAGTGACCATGCGCTTCATTCCGAATGGTGCAACGCGCCTGGCGGCGTTGCTGGCCGGCGATGTGCAGGCAATTGAAAACGTGCCAACGCCTGACCTGGCGAAGGTGCGTTCCGATGCCAGCATTGCGCTGTACTCCAAAGTCTCGCACCGCCTGATCTATCTGTACCCCGACACCAAGCGCGACAAGTCTCCGTTTGTGACCGACAAGGACGGCAAGGCCCTCGACAAGAACCCGCTGCAGGACCAGCGCGTGCGCGCCGCGCTGTCGATGGCGATCAACCGCGAGGCGATTCGTGACCGCGTGATGGAAGGGCTGTCGGAGCCCACCAACAACCTGGTGCCCAAAACGCTGTTCGGCCACAACCCGGCCTTGAAGTCCGTCAAGTACGACCCGGACGGTGCCAAAAAGCTGCTGGCGACGGCCGGTTATCCGAACGGATTCGGGCTGACGCTGCACACACCGAACAACCGCTATGTGAACGATGAAAAAATCGCACAGACCATTGCGCAGATGTTCTCGCGCATTGGCGTGGCCACCAAGGTTGAAGGCTTGCCGATGTCGGTGTATTCAGCCCGCGGTGCCAAAAGTGAATACTCCATGGGTTTGCTGGGTTGGGGCGCACAAACCGGCGAAGTCTCCTCGCCGCTGCGTGCCCTGCTGGCCTGTGACAACCCGGCCAAAGGCCTGGGCGGTTTCAACTGGCTCAAATACTGCAGCCCGAAGATGGATGAGCTGCTGCAAAAAGCCCTGAACACGGTTGACGACAAGGCGCGACTGGCGCTGCTGCAGGATGCCAGCGCCATTGCCATCAACGATGGCGGCCTCATTCCGATTCATCAGCAGGTCACGACCTGGGCGACCAAAAAAGGAATTGCCTACATTCCGCGCACGGATGAGCGTACGCACGCCTACGGGTTCATCCAGCAATAAACGACTGACCACCATCCGCCCGCAAACACCGGGCGGATTTTTCAGCTTCCCGTAGCCCAGTTATTCAGGTTATTCGATGCTCGTATTCATCATTCGGCGGCTGCTGCAAAGCGTCGTCGTGCTGCTGGTCATGTCGCTGCTGGTGTTTGTCGGCGTGTATGCGATCGGCAATCCCATCGACATGCTGATCAGTCCCGATGCCGACCAGCTGGACCGGGCCCGCACCATTGCGGCCTTCGGCCTCGACAAGCCGCTGTGGCAGCAGTATTTTCTGTTCGTGAAGAACGCGCTGGCCGGTGACATGGGGCGCTCATTCGCCTTCTCTGCGCCGGCGCTGACGCTGATCGTCGAGCGCATGCCGGCGACCATGGAGCTGGCGGTGTTTGCCATCGTGCTGTCCATCGTTCTCGGTATTCCGCTCGGCCTGTGGGCGGGGCTGCGGCCCAATGGCATCGCCGGCAAGACCATCATGGCTGTTTCCATTCTGGGCTTTTCGCTGCCGACTTTCTGGGTCGGCCTGATGCTGATCATGGTGTTCGCTGTTCAGCTGGGCTGGCTGCCGTCCAGCGGACGCGGCCCGACCGAATTGCTGCTGGGTGTGCCCGTCAGCTTTCTGTCGTTCGATGGGCTCAAGCACCTGCTGATGCCGGCGTTCAATCTGGCGCTCTTCAATATTGCGCTGGTGATCCGGCTGACGCGCGCCGGCGCCCAGGAGGCGCTACTGCAGGACTACGTCAAGTTCGCCCGCGCCAAGGGTCTGGGCAATCGCCGCATCATTGGCGTGCATGTGCTGAAAAACATCCTGATCCCGATCGTGACCGTGATCGCGCTGCAGTTCGGCTCGATCATCGCCTTTGCCATCGTCACGGAGTCGGTGTTCGCCTGGCCCGGCATGGGCAAGCTGATCATTGACTCGATCCGCTTCCTGGATCGCCCGGTGATCGTGGCTTACCTGATGCTCATCGTGGTGATTTTCATTGCCATCAATCTGGTGGTCGACGTGGTCTACTCACTGCTCGATCCGCGTGTACGTTTGTCCGATAGCAAAGGCTGAGCATGGAAGACCTACCGCAGCGCGCCGCTGTCGAAACACCATTTGTGGAAACGCCTTTTCGGCGTTTCGCACGCAACTTCTTCAGCAGCAAAATCGCCACGGCTGGTTTCGTCCTGCTGGTGCTGATCGTGCTGGCCGCCAGCTTTGCACCGTGGCTGTCGCCACAGGATCCGTATGACCTGTCGCGCCTGGACGTGATGGATTCCCGGCTGGAGCCGGGCAAGGCATCGGTCGACGGCCAGCTCACGTTTTTGCTCGGGACCGACGAGCAGGGCCGCGACATGCTGTCGGCCATTCTTTATGGCATCCGGATTTCGGTGATGGTCGGCGTCTCGAGCACCGTGATCGCCTTGCTGCTCGGGTTGACGCTGGGGTTGCTGGCCGGCTATTCGGGCGGGCGCCTGGAGGCCTTCATCATGCGGATCGCCGATATCCAGCTGTCATTCCCGCCCATCCTGATCGCGCTGATTTTGCTGGCGTTGACGGGGCAGGGTGTCGGCAAAATCATCATTGCCCTGGTCGCCGTGCAATGGGCTTACTATGCGCGCACGGCGCGCAGTGCGGCACTGGTGGAGCGCAAGAAAGAATACATTGAAGCGGCCACAGCTCTCGGCCTGTCGCCGGCCCGCATCATGCTGCGGCATTTGCTGCCGAACTGCCTGCCGCCGCTGATCGTCATTGCCGCCCTGCAGGTGGCTTCGGCGATCTCGCTCGAAGCCACCTTGTCTTTCCTCGGCCTCGGCCTGCCGGTGACCGAGCCATCGCTGGGATTACTGATTGCCAACGGCTTTCAGTACCTGCTGTCCGGCAAGTACTGGATCAGTTTCTTCCCCGGCATTGCCTTGCTGCTGACGGTGGTGGCGATCAACCTGGTGGCGGACCAGCTGCGCGATGTGCTGAACCCGCGGCTGCAGACGCAATAAAAACCGCCTGGAAACCGCCATGACGACTTCAACCCAAGCCCGGATACCGCCCCAGATACCGACCCAGATACCGACGCTCAGCGTCGCCCATCTGAAAACGCAGTTCAGCACCCGCGCCGGCATTGTCAAGGCGGTCGATGATGTGTCTTTCTCGGTCCTACCCGGCCAGATCATGGGGCTGGTCGGCGAGTCCGGTTCCGGCAAGTCGATGACCGGTTACTCGATCATGGGCCTGATCGACAGCCCGGGCCGGGTCGTTGAGGGCAGCATCCTGCTGCAGGGCCGCGAGCTGCGCGGCTTGCCGCCCGAAGAGATGCGCCAGGTGCGCGGCGACCGCATCGCGATGATTTTCCAGGATCCGATGATGACCTTGAATCCGGTGCTGCGCATCGACACCCAGATGATGGAGGCGGTGCTCGCCCATCATGCGGTCAGCAAGGACACTGCCCGCGCGATGGCCCGCGACGCGCTGGCGCGGGTCGGGATTTCGTCGCCGGACGAACGGCTGCTGGCGTATCCGCACCAGTTCTCCGGCGGCATGCGTCAGCGCGTGGCTATTGCCATCGCCTTGCTCAACAAGCCCGACCTGATCATTTGCGATGAGCCGACCACCGCACTCGATGTCACGATTCAGGGCCAGATCCTGTACGAGATGCAAAAGCTTTGCCGTGAATCGGGTACCGCGCTGATCTGGATCACGCATGACCTGTCGGTGGTGGCCGGACTGGCGGATACGGTGTGCGTGATGTATGTCGGAAAAATCGTGGAAAGCGGTACCGTGGAGCAGGTGCTTGACCGGCCGCGCCACCCCTACACCCACGGCCTGATCGCGTCGGCGCCTTCGCGCAATCCGCGCGGCCAGCCCTTGCGGCAGATTCCCGGCATGACGCCGTCGCTGCTGAATTTGCCGACCGGCTGTGCTTTTCGCGAACGCTGCGACCGGGCGAGCGCCGCCTGCACCATTCAGCCGGCATTGGAGATTTTCGATGGCCGCGCCTTGCGCTGCTTTCATCCGGTCACCGAAGCGGTGGCCATACCGGTGGAGGCTGCCTGATGGAAAACTCAAGGGAATCCCTGCTGGAATTGCGCAATGTCAGCAAGCGCTTCGTCAAATCGCTCGATACCGCCGCCCGCATTGCGAACCTGCTGGGTGCCAGCGCCAAAGAGGAAATCGTCCATGCCGTTGACGAGGTCGACCTCACCATTGAACGCGGCGAAGTTGTTGGCCTGGTGGGCGAATCCGGTTGCGGAAAATCCACGCTGGGCCGGATGGCAGTTGGCTTGCATGGCCTGTCGTCCGGGACGCGCCGCTGGAAAGGCGAGGACATCGACCGGCTGGAGCCGGCGCAGCGGCGCAAGAAGCAGCTCGGCATCCAGATGATCTTTCAGGATCCGTACGCGTCGCTGAACCCGCGCATGCGCGTGCTCGATATCGTCGGTGAGGCACCGGTCGCACATAAGCTGATCACCGCAAGCGAGCAGTCCGGCTATGTGGAAGCGCTGCTGCAGCGGGTCGGCCTGGACCCTGCCGTCCTGCGCCGCTTTCCACACCAGTTTTCAGGCGGCCAGCGGGCCCGCGTCGGCATTGCGCGGGCGTTGGCGGTGCAGCCGGAATTTCTGGTGTGCGATGAAGCCGTTGCGGCGCTCGATGTCTCCATCCAGGCGCAGGTGCTGAACCTGTTCATTCGCCTGCGCGATGAATTGAACCTGACCTATCTGTTCATCAGCCACGACCTCGGCGTGGTCCGGCATCTTTCAGACCGCGTGGTTATCATGTACCTTGGCAGGGTGGTGGAGTCGGCGCCCGCCGATGCCGTGTTTGCCCACCCGAATCATCCCTACACGCAGGCGCTGCTGGCATCGGCGCCGAAGCTGGAAGCGCGTAAAACAGAATTTTTCGCGGTCAAGGGCGAGATCCCGTCGCCCCTGAATCCGCCGCCTGGCTGCCATTTCCACCCGCGCTGTCCGCATGCCATGCCGCGCTGCAGTGCTGAAAAGCCTGCCCTGAAAGAGGTGGCACCGACACATTTTTCGGCCTGTCACCTGAACGATCAACACTGAACCTTTTTGAAGGCCATTCATCATGAGCACCCCATTCGATACGGCGAGCAACGAGAAACGGCCCTCGGCCGAACTGATGGCCATGATCGAGCGCCTGATCGCATTTCCGACCGTGTCGCGCGATTCCAATCTTGGGCTGATTGAGTGGACCCGCGACTATTTGGCGCAGATGGGTGTCAAGTCACGGCTGACCTACGATTCGACCGGCAAAAAGGCGAACCTGTTTGCTACCCTGGGGGAGGGCCGCAGGCCGGGTCTGGTGCTGTCGGGGCATACCGACGTGGTGCCGGTGGACGGGCAGGCCTGGGATACCGATCCCTTCAAGGCGACCGTGGTGGGCGACAAGCTGTTCGGCCGCGGCGTCGCCGACATGAAAAGCTACATCGCCACGGCGCTGGTCATGGCCCCCAAATTTCTGGCTGCCAAGGCAGATGCACCGCTGCATCTGGCCTTGTCCTATGACGAGGAGGTCGGCTGCATCGGGGTGCGCGGCCTGATCAAGGATTTGACCGAGATCGGCCTGAAAACCGCGGGCTGCATTGTTGGAGAACCGACACTGATGCAACCGATCATTGCGCACAAGGGAACGCACCGTTTTCGCTGCTGCATCACGGGCCGCGAAGCGCACTCCAGCTACACCACGCAAGGCGTCAACTCGATTGAATATGCCGCCCGCATCATTGTCTACATCCGCCAGATGGCGGACCGGCTGGCCCAGCTCGAGAGTCGCGATTATGCGTTCACGGTACCGTTCACCACGCTGCAGACCGGCACCATCAAGGGCGGGCTGGCGTCGAATATCGTGCCCCGGGACTGCGAGTTCCAGTTCGAGGCGCGCACCATGCCGGGCGCGTCCTCCGACCGGCTGTACCAGGAAATCCAGGATTTTGCGGCAACCCTGCTGCCGGAAATGAAACGGGTCGAGCCGAATGCCGCCATCCAGTTCGAAATGCTGGCCTCTGCGCCCGGCATGAGCATGGAAGAAAGCGATGCCATCGTGAAGCTGGCGGCCTCCCTGTCACGCAACAAGCCGAACGGGGCGGTGTCGTACGGCACCGAGGGCGGCCTGTTTCAGCAGGCCGGCATACCCACGGTGATATGCGGCCCCGGCAATATCGAGCAGGCGCATCGCCCGAATGAATTCGCCACCCTCGAACAAATTGCGCAATGTGAAGCCTTCATGCTGCGCCTGATTGAATCGGAGGCTGCAACGCCCCCTGAGCGGCGGCATTAGAGCGAGGTTTCCAGCATCTCCCGGTATTCCTCGGGACTTGCCAGGCGCGGATTTGTCTTGTGACAGTGATCGGCCAGCGCACCCACGATGATGCGGTCAAACCAGTCGCGCTGCACGCCCATGGCGGCCAGGCCCGTAGGCAGGCCGAGGCGGGCATTCATGTCCTTGATGGCATCTGGAATGTCACTGCCCGAACGCAAGCCCATGGCGCGGGCCATGCGGTCTAGTCGGCGCTCTTTTTGAACTGACTCGGCGCTGGCATTGAAACGCACCACCGCCGGCAGGAACATGGCATTGAGCGTGCCATGGTGCAGCCGGGGATCGACGCCGCCCAGGCTGTGGCTGAGGGAATGGACGCAGCCCAGGCCTTTCTGAAAAGCCATCGCACCCTGCATGGAGGCGCTCATCAGGTTCAGGCGCGCCTCGCGGTCGCTGCCGTCGCGCGTGGCACGCTCAATATGCGACCAGCCCCGTTCCAGGCCGTCCAGCCCGATGCCGTCGGCCGGCGGATTGAAGGCCGGCGACATGAAGGTTTCCATGCAGTGCGCAATCGCGTCCATGCCGGTGGCGGCGGTCAGCATGGCGGGCAGGCCCAGCGTGAGTTCGGGATCGCAAATGGCTGTCTTGGGCACCAGGTGCCAGGAATGAAAACCGAGCTTGCGGTGATCGTCGACGATGATGATCGCGCCGCGTGCCACCTCGCTGCCGGTGCCGCTGGTGGTGGGCACGGCGATCAGCGGAGCGACGCGATCCGAAATCTTTGGGGAACCGCCTTCAATGGTGGCGTAAGTGGTCAGGGGGCCCTCGTGTGTGGCCGCAATGGCCACGCCCTTGGCGCAGTCAATGGCCGAGCCGCCGCCCACGGCGATCAGGCCATCGCAGCCGCCGGCCTTGTAGAGCGCGGCTGCCGCGCGCACCGCCGCTTCGGTGGGATTGGAGGGCGTCTGGTCGAATACCGTGACGGCGATGCCGGGCAGGGCATCGAGCGCTTTTTGCAAAATACCTGCCGCCTTGACACCCGGATCAGTCACGATCAGGGGCCGGGTGATGCCCACACGCTCGCACTCCTGCTTGAGCAGTTTGACCGCGCCAAATTCAAACTGGATCTGGGTCACGTAGTAAATGAAGGCCATGATTTGCTGTCTTTCTGCGTTGTACGATGCGGGTGTGATCTATCGAAACGGATTGACTTTACTTTACTGGCTGGACGCGCGCATGGGCCGCAAGCAAACCCTGATCTTGGCCGCCCTGGTGGTGGTGTGTTTGACTGCCTCAAATAGTGATCATGCGGCATTCGGCTGACCCCCACAAGCTGCTGACCCCCGCCATGCGGGACGTGCTGCGCCGCATGGCCAAGGCCGGCCGTCCGCCAATGCACACGCTAACGCCCCAGCAGGCGAGGGCGGCCTATGCTGCGGGTGCCGATGTGCTGGAGATACCTTCACCCCGGCTGGCCCGGGTGGAGGATTTCGCGCTGCCTGCCCGAGATGGCCACGCGATTGCAGCGAGGCTGTATGCGCCGTCCAGCGATCACTTGCCGGTACTGGTGTACTTTCACGGCGGGGGCTTCACCATAGGCGGCATTGACACGCACGACGTGCTGTGTCGCCAGCTCAGCCACCTTGCCGGTTGCGCTGTGATTTCGGTCGATTACCGCCTGGCGCCGGAGCACAAATTTCCGGTTGCTGGCCATGACGCATGGGATGCGTTGCACTGGGTCGCCACCCACGGCGCCAGCCAAGGCATTGACAACACCCGTATCGCCGTGGGAGGGGACAGCGCCGGCGGTACCCTGGCCGCGACGTGCGCGGTGCTTGCGCGGGATGCGGGGCTGCCGCTGGCCTTGCAACTGCTGTTTTACCCCGGCTGTGCCGCCCACCAGAACACACCGTCGCACCAGAAATTTGCCACGGGCTTTGTGCTCGAAGAAACTCATATCAGCTGGCTTTTCAGCCAATATGTCCGCAGCCCGGCTGACCGCGAGGACTGGCGCTTTGCGCCGCTGCACACCCCTGACGTGGACGGGGTGGCCTCAGCCTGGGTAGGTTTGGCTGAATGCGACCCGCTGGTCGATGAAGGCGTGATGTATGCCGACAAGCTGCGTACTGCCGGTGTGCCCGTGGATCTGGAAATCTACCGCGGCGTTACGCATGAGTTCATCAAGATGGGCCGGGTCATCCCCGAGGCCCGGCGAGCTCACGCCGATGCCGCGCAGGCCATTCAGCGTGCGTTTGGATCGGCTCCTTAGGCGGAATTTCTGGGCATGAAACGAGCATGAAACGTCAAGACTTTCGTTTTTTTCACCGCCTGCGCGTGCGCTGGGTGGAAGTGGACATGCAGAAAATCGTGTTCAACGCGCATTACCTGATGTACTTCGATACGGCGATTTCTGACTACTGGCGAGCGCTGGCCCTGCCTTACGAAGAGGCAATGCAGCAGCTCGGCGGCGATCTCTACGTCAAAAAATCCAGCGTCGAATACCACGGGTCGGCGCGTTTTGACGACATGCTGGACGTGGCGCTCAAATGCGCGCGCGTTGGCAATTCGTCCATGGTTTTTACGGGCGCGATTTTCCGGGGCGACGAATTGCTCGTCACCAGCGAGCTGATTTATGTGTTTGCGGACCCCGCATCGCAAACATCCAAACCGGTACCGGATGTACTTCGCACCCTGCTGAGCCGCTTTGAGGCTGGCGAGGCCATGATTGATGTCCGCGTGGGCGATTGGGCCGCTCTGGGCACGGACGCCGCCAAACTGCGAACCGCCGTGTTTGTGCAGGAGCAGGGCATTGCGCCAGAAATGGAATGGGACGAGGCCGACGGCACAGCCGTGCATGCGGTGGCCTACAACGGGATGGGGCAGGGCGTTGCCACGGGACGGCTGGTGAGGCATGCGAACGGAGCAGGCAGGATAGGCCGCATGGCGGTTCACCGGGTGTTGCGGGGTTCGCACATCGGGCAGGAGATACTTCGCGCACTGATGGACGCCGCCAAAAGCCGGGGAGATACCGAAATTGTGCTGCATGCCCAGCGCAGTGCCGAGGGCTTTTACCGGCGCCTGGGTTTTGCGCCGCGTGGGGAGCCTTTTGAAGAAGTGGGCATTGCGCACCTTGAAATGTTCATGATGCTTTGATTCAGGGCCTGGTCAATCATCAGCGAATCACCACCGTCTCTCATGTCAAAGAAAAAAAGAAAGATAGCCGGCACATCGACTGCCGGCGAGGCCACGCCCTTGGCAAGGCCAGCCGGGGTACCCGCCGCCGCCGCGCGGAATGACTGGACCGTCATCATTTTTGCCTGCATGCTGTTTCTCGTGGCCGCCATCGGGGCGCCCTACGAGGAAATGCTGCAGGACACCCTGAAGTCGATCGTCGTTTCATTTGCGGCGCTCGGCGCAGGCCTGCTGTTTTTCTGGCGCCAGCGCCAGCGCCACGAATACTTCCACTGGCATGCCCTGATGGGCTTCCCGCTGGCGCTCATGGCCTACGCGCTGGGCAGCATGGTGTGGTCTCACACCTACCTGGCAGGCGTAGAGGCGATTCGCTGGTTTATTTTCAGCCTGCTGCTGTGGCTGGGCCTGAACACCTTCACCCGGGAAAAGTCACCATCCCTCTTTTGGGGAATCCATGCGGGCGCCGTGGTGGCATCTCTCTGGACGGCCTTGCAATTCTGGATCGACTTCAGATTTTTTTCTCAGGGGCCCAACCCGGCTTCCACTTTTGTCAACCGCAATTTCTTTGCGGAATATGTCGTCTGCACCCTTCCATTCTCGGCACTGCTGATCGCGCGGGCGGGCAAGCCCCAAGAAATCGCATGGCTGACCTTCACGACCGCTTTCAACATCGTGGCCTTGCTGATGACGGGAACCCGCTCGGCGCTGGCAACCCTGTGGGTGCTGCTGTTCCTTGTTCTTCCGCTCGCCGGGTTTTTCTATCGCAGGCAACTGGCGTGTTTTGCGTGGAACCTCACCCAGCGCCTGGCCGTGATTGCCCTGCTGCTGGTCACCATCGTTGGATTGGGTTTGATCCATACCGGTAACCCGAAGATTGCTGGAGAACTCAACGGACGGAATGCGCTTGAGCGCGGCATCTTTCGCACCGTCTCTGTCGTTACCGACAGCGATGAATTCAGGACGGGCTCCTTGTCCGTTCGGTTGACCATGTGGAAGGCCACTGGCAGGATGATCCAGGACCGGCCATTGAGCGGTGTAGGCGCCGGAGCCTGGGAGGTCAATGGGCCGCTTTACCAGACTGCCGGCTCGCAGCTTGAGACCGATTACTACGCCCACAACGAACCTTTGCAGTTGCTGGCGGAGTATGGCCTGGTGGGTTGGCTCGCCCTGGCAGGCTTGTTGGGCTACCTTGGCCTCGCCGCCTGGCGCACCCTTGGCGACCGCCGGCCCGAGGCCATGGATGAGGGGCCTGTGCGTGCCGCGGCGCTCGCCTGTCTGCTGGCATTGCTGATGGTCAGCAATGCGGGGTTCGCCTGGCGGCTGGCCTCCACTGGCGCGCTTTTTGCCGTATTGCTGGGCCTGCTTGCGGCATCCGATGCGCGGCTGGGCTACCGGGGGTTCAGCGGTGGTTCGCGTTTGCCGTGGCATCCAGTTCTTTCCCGCACGGCCATGTGGGCCCTGGCGGCGAGCCTGGCACTGGCGACGTACATCAGCCAGCAGGCGGCGGAAAGTGAGCGGAAAATTATCGGCGCCGTCAAATTGGCACTCATGATTTCAGGCTCGGGCAACCCCGGCCATCCGCAATGGAATCAAACCAAAAAACACATGCTGCGCCTGATCGGGGAGGGCATCGCCATCAACCCCCATTACCGCAAGATCACGCCCATCGTGGCAGACGAACTGGCGCGCTGGGGGGACTGGAAAAACGCCACCTGGATCTGGGAGTCCGTGCTGGCATCCCGTCCCTACATTGTGGGCATCATGGTCAACATTGCGCGTGGCTACGCCCAGCAGGGGGACAACGACAAGGCGTTTGCCTACCTGGCTCGCTGCAAAAAGCTGCAACCGCAGGCCGTTTCCGTGCGCGCGCTGGAGGTGATCCTGCTGGGGCACGTTGGCAACGAGGCTGAAGCCACGCGGCTGGCAAAACAGTACCTGAAAGACGGTACTTACAACTACGACCTGCTCAACGCAGCTTGGCTGCTGGGCACACAGAACAACGACCCTGACCTGGCCATCGAGGCCATCAAGTTGCGCAACAAGGGCTGGCCTGACCAGGAGATCGATGGATTGCTCAAACTGGGCGATCTCTTCGCGGCACAGAAAAAGGATGATGCCAGGGCGCTGGCATCCTACCGGGCTGCCCTGAAGGCCGCACCTCACAACCTGAGGGACGCCGTCCGGCAGAGAATCCCGGCGGCCTATCTGCCCAGGCTCTAAGAGCCTGTTCACGATCTACAGGGGGCCGCGTTGGGACGCAATCGGGATGAGTTGCTCGCCCACGTTGCGCCGCATGGGCTTGTGCCCATGCAAGCAATTGGGTGGGCAAATCGCCCGATTTCGTCCCAACCCGTAGGGCAAGTGGATTTTCGGGCGGTCTGCGGCGTTGCAAAATCAGCCAAGGCACAAGCCTTGGCTTGGATTTTGCGCCTTGCATTCCATCCCGAACATCCACTTGCGCGACCCCCTGTAGATCGTGAACAGGCTCTAAACACCCGTTTGGAGCCAGGCCGTCTGGTAGCGGCTGGCCAGCGAACGGCTGGCAGGGCGCCTGGGTGCATTGGCCGCGGCTTGCGCGTCCGCTTTTGCGCGTACATGCGTTCGTTCTTCCAGCTGCAGGTCCCAGCGCCGCACGCCGTCGCCATGGTCAGCGGCGCTTGCCAGCAACACCGTGCTGGAGCGGGTGCCATAGGCGTTTTCAGGAAAGTCCACAAAGGCGCTGGACAAAGCCGCCTCGATGACCAGCGGCACGCCGGTGTCAGGAAGGCTCGCAAGAGGAGCGCGCTGGCGGTTGCCCAAGGCAGTCCACAGCGGCGCCTGCAGCACTTCCGGCTGATGTGCAGCGGGGGTGGTCGACAAGGCCGTGGCGAGAGTCTGCTTCAGCTCTACGGTTTTTGGCCATGGTGTATCCAGCGCTGCGTTAGAGAGCCCATAAATTCCGGCCGCCAGCGGCTGGGCATGCCAGCCCAAAGCCGCCTTGTTGGTTACCCAGGTCCATGCATCCCGCTGAAAATCGCCCATCACAAGATTGAATCCGCCGTAGGCCGCGCCGTCTTTTTCCAGTACCCTGATAAAGTCGCCGGCCTCGCAGTTCGCTTCCAGCCAGCGCATCACCAGTTCACCCCGGGAGCGGGGCGCCGCTGCTTGCGGGTAACCTTCACGCACGTTGGTCAGAAACGCCACCCGCCCATCAGGTGTCATGCCCAGCCAGGTTCCGCCGGCACGCAGGTCGCGGCCGGAAATGATTTCCCGGCCGGAAACGCTTGTCCAGCGGGCCAGCGGCAGGCTCGGGCGGTTTAAATACTCATCGCGGTTGGCCGCAATCACCAGCGGCCAACGTTCAGAGGCATTGATGGCAAATGCGATCAGGCACACGGTAAAGCTTTCGGACTTTCTTGCAGATTTTGGGCGTTCGCTCAGATATCTTCAAGCAGGGGATAGGGCAGTGGCAGCAATGCCAGCGGCGTACCCGTGGCGCTTCCCAAGGTGAGGCGTCCCTCGCCCGCATCGGCGGCGGCCGACGTTTGCATCGACACAATGGCATCAAAACCGCCCGAAGGGGTGGCTGCGGCGGCGGCCACCAGGCCGCAAGGTTGCTCGGCGTCGGAGGCATGAAACACCTCTTGTCCCACTGCCGGCACGCCCGCGGTATGTGCCAGGTAGGCCCGCCGTTTCAGCGTGCCGCGAAACTGGCTGCGTGCCACGATCTCCTGCCCGGGGTAGCAGCCCTTCTTGAAGTTCACGCCGCCCACGGATTCGTAATTGAGCATTTGCGGCACAAAGGCCTCAAAGATCGGCTGGGTGATCATGGCAATGCCGGACCGCACCTCCAGCCAGTTCCAGCGTGCAATGTCCAGGAGCGGGCCCTCGGGGCGGGGCGAGCCGGCGGGTGCGCACCAGAGCGCGCGCGGCTGGCCGGCACCGGGGTGTAAAAACATCAGGCTTGCATCGCCAATGTCGGACTTTGTCCAGACAGGGCGGTTGCCGCCAACGATCAATTCAATGGCATTTCCCGCCACGCCGTACAAGGCGAACTCGGCGCTGGCATCGCTGAGCATGGCCTTGGCGCGCAGCACGAACATCGACAGGCGCTTGAGTGTGGCCGGCAAAATGTCGCGGCTGCACACCAGCAGAACCTCCTCGGGGCTGCGCTTGAAAATCACAAAGCTGGCCTGCATGCGGCCTTTCACATTGCAAAAGGCGCCCAGTCGGGCCTCTGAGAGGCTCAGCAGGGCCACGTCCTGCGTCAGCTGGCCCTGCAGGAACTTCACGGTATCTTCGCCCGCCACACGAATCACGCCCAGGTGAGCCAATTCGGCCACGCCCGAGACAGGGGCGGAAATTTCGGCGTCAGTTGTGGACAGGGTCATGGTCGGTTCGCAGTAGTTGTAAGGATGGCCTGAATTATCATAGCCCTGTGTTCTTGGGTTCCAGTGTCGAAAAGGTAGCCGGGTTGTGGGTCGTGTCTTTACAAGTTTGCTGATTTTGGTATTTGCCGGCGCCCTGCTGTTGTTTGGTGCGGCTTTGTGGTGGCTGCATGAACCGATTCCGTTGCGGCTTGTCCCCGGCACCCAGGTGCTGGACCTCGAAATCGAGCCGGGCACACCCGCCAGTGGTGTTGCGCAGGTGGTAGTGGACAGCGGCGCCCAGGTGCCTGTGGTGCTGCTGCATGCGTGGTTCCGTTTCTCGGGGCAGGCCCGGCAGATCAAGGCCGGCAGCTATGAGCTGGTGCCGGGTACCACACCTCGCCGATTGCTGAGCATGCTGGTGCGCGGCGAGGAAACGCTCAAAAGCGTCACGCTGGTTGAGGGCTGGACTTTCGCCCAGGTTCGTACAGCGCTGCAAAAAGCAGAGAATCTGGCGCCCGATACGCTCGGGGTTGGCCCGGAAGCCATCATGGAACAGCTGGGCCGGCCGGGCCTGCACCCGGAAGGCCGGTTTTTTCCGGACACCTATACCTACGCCAAGGGGGCCAGCGACCTGTCCGTGCTCAAGCGCGCCGCCCGCGCGATGGACAAGCGGCTGGAAGCCGCCTGGGCTCAACGCAACGCGGACACACCACTCAAAACACCGGCGGAGGCCCTGATCCTGGCAAGCATTGTGGAGAAAGAAACCGGGAAACCTTCGGATCGTCCCCAGATCGGCGGCGTCTTCACCAATCGCCTGCGCCTGGGCATGATGCTGCAGACCGATCCCACCGTGATTTATGGCCTGGGCCCGCAATTTGACGGCAACCTGCGCAAGCGCGACCTGCTGACGGATGGCCCTTACAACACCTATACCCGGGCTGGCTTGCCTCCCACGCCCATCGCCATGCCTGGCAAAGCCGCCTTGCTGGCCGCAGTGCACCCGGCGGCGACCCCGGCGATTTATTTTGTTGCCCGGGGCGACGGCAGCAGCCATTTCAGCGCCAGCCTGGACGAGCACAACCGTGCCGTCAATAAATATATCCGGGGTCAATAAACATGCACGGCCTGTTCATCAGCTTTGAAGGCATAGACGGTGCGGGCAAGTCCACGCATATTGCAGGACTGGCAGACGCCTTCAGGGCACAGGGCCGGGCCGTGACCTTGACGCGCGAACCCGGGGGGACCCCGCTGGCCGAAAAGCTGCGCGACCTGGTACTGAACGATGCCATGGATTCGCTGACCGAGGCACTGCTGATTTTTGCGGCCCGGCGCGACCACCTCGTGCGCGTGATCGCGCCGGCGCTGGTGCGCGGCGACGTTGTGTTGTGCGACCGCTTCACCGACGCCACCTTTGCCTACCAGGGGGCCGGACGTGGTTTTGACCTGGCTGTGCTGGCTACGCTGGAGCAGTGGGTGCAGTCCGACGAAGGGTTGCTGGGCGATCCGGCCGGCAACTTTCCCATGAAGCCTGAAGTCGAGACAGTCATCGAACCGCACCTCACGGTCTGGTTTGACCTGCCGCCCGAAGAAGCCGCCCTGCGACTGCAAGGCGCGCGCGTGCCCGACAAGTTTGAAGCCCAACCGCTGGAGTTTTTCCGTCGCGTGGCGAAAGGCTATTCCGACCGCCAGCAAGGCCATCCGGAACGCTTTGCCCGGATCAATGCCTCACAACCGCGCGATGTGGTCTGGCAGGCGGTGCGGCAGGTGTTTGTGGCCAAAGGGTGGCTGGCATGAGTGAGGCCGCCAGCGAGATAAGTACAAGTACTGTGGTCAAAAAAGCGCCTCTGGCGCCCTGGCTGCAAACCCAGCTGGAGAGCCTGCTGGCCCAGCGCGGCCACGCCTGGCTGCTCAGCGGCCCGTCGGGGCTGGGCCAGTTTGACCTGGCGCAGGCACTGGCCCGCGCCTGGTTGTGCGAGCAGCCCACCCCACAGGGCGCTTGCGGTCACTGCGGCAGTTGCCACGCGGTCGACGTGCATACCCACGCCGACCTCTGCCTGCTGGTGCCTGAAACCCTGTCGCTCGCCCTGGGCTGGCCGCTGGACGAAAAAACCCAGGACGAGTTGGACAGCAAGAAACGCAAGCCCAGCAAGGAGATCAAGGTGGATGCGGCACGCGAGGCCGTGTCTTTCACGCAGTTCACGCGCTCGCGAGGCACGACCAAAGTCGTGCTGGTGTTTCCGGCCGAGCGCATGAACCACATCACGGCCAACACCCTGCTCAAAACGCTGGAGGAGCCGCCCGGGCCCGTCAAATTCATTCTTGCGACCGATGCGGCCCACCAGCTGCTCCCCACCATCCGCAGCCGCTGCCTTGGCCACACCATGCTCTGGCCCGATTTTGCGCAGGCTTCTGCCTGGCTCCAGCAGGAGGCCGCCAGCCCGGGCGAGGGCGAAAGCAACCCAAAGAAGGGAGGGCCTGCGGCTGTACCTCCGGAGGCCGCAGATCTACAGACACTGCTGGTGGCGGCAGGGGGGCGTCCTGCCGATGCCCTGGCCTGGGCGCAAAACAGCGCCCCTGGTGAGGCGGCCCGCCATTGGCAGGGCTTGCCCAAGGCGATGGCCCGCGGTGACGCCAGTGTGCTGGCCGATTGGTCGCCGGCCCAGGTCGTTGATGCCTTGCAGAAGCTTTGCCATGACGTTCTGGCTGTCAGGATGGGCGCGTCTCCGCGTTTTTTCAACGCCAAAGATCTGCCGGAGCCGGTGGCCGGCAAACCTGGTAGCCCCCCCGCGCGCGTGCCGGGTCTTTATGCGCTTGCCAGCTGGTCCCGGGAACTGGCCGTCACCGCCCGCACTGTGGAGCATCCCTACAACCCGGGACTGATGCTGGAGTCCCTGGCGAGCCGCGCCCAACTGGCGCTCAGCTCGAAATAGGTCCCTCAGGGCGGCAATTGCAGGCAGACTCCTGTTCAAGCCTGATTGATAGGGACCTTGAACAACAGTTCACCGGTTTTATTTGTGCCTGCCAGCGTGCAACACTACACTAACGCCATGAGTACTACGCCTTCTGCCAGTTCCCACGCAGCAGCCACCGCCCGACCCAGCGTCGTTCAATTGGCCATCAAGGAAAAGGCGGCACTTTATGCCGCGTACATTCCGCTGTTCAAGGAAGGTGGCGTGTTCATTCCCACGGCACGCGAGTACAAGCTGGGTGATGATGTCTATGTGTTGCTGACGCTTCCTGAAGATATCCAGCGCTATCCGGTGGCCGGCAAGGTGGCCTGGGTCACGCCGGCGCGCGCGGCGGGCAACCGCACCCAAGGCGTGGGCGTGCGGTTTCCCTCGGACGAGAAATCGCGCCTGCTCAAGATCAAGATTGAAGAAATCCTGGGCGCCCATCTGGCCTCGGACCGGCCGACACAGACTATATAAACGCCTGCCGTTCGGGGTTTTCAACCTCGAAGCGAGCAGGGGTCTTTGCTGCCTGCTATATTTTTAATAGCTGCCTGCGCCGATTGTTTCGCGCTTCAGGTGGTTTTTCCATAAACCGGTTTTTTTGAATGTTCACAGATTCTCATTGCCACTTGAGCTTTCCGGAGCTACAGGCACAGTTGCCACAGATTCGCCAGGCCATGCGGGACGCCCAGGTCGACCGGGCGCTGTGCATTTGCACCACGCTGGAAGAGTTTGAAACCGTCCATGGGCTCGCCACCGGCTATGACAATTTCTGGGCCACCGTGGGCGTGCACCCCGACAACGAGGATGTGCGTGAACCCAGCCTTGATGACCTGCTGCAGCGTGCGGCCCTGCCCAAGGTGGTGGGCATTGGTGAAACCGGCCTCGACTATTACCGGCTGGGGGACCGCACCGTGGCCGACATGGAATGGCAGCGCGAGCGTTTCCGGGTGCACATCCGGGCGGCGCGGCAGACCGGCAAACCGCTGGTCATTCATACCCGCAGCGCCTCGGACGACACGATAGCCATCCTGAAAGAAGAGGGAGGCCAGGCCGGGCAGGCAGGGTGCGCCAAGGGCGTTTTTCATTGCTTCACGGAAACCCGGGCGGTGGCGCGTGCGGCGCTTGATCTGGGGTTCTACATCTCGTTCTCCGGGATCCTGACCTTCAAGAATGCCGGCGATTTGCGCGAAGTTGCCGAGTTTGTTCCGCTGGACCGCCTGCTGATCGAGACCGACAGCCCCTACCTGGCGCCGGTGCCTTACCGGGGAAAAACAAACAATCCGTCTTATGTTCCGTTTGTGGCGCAGCAGATTGCCGAGCTGAAGCAGCAGTCAGTACAGGCCATTGCCGAAGCCACCAGTCATAACTTCGAGCAACTCTTTACCGGGGTGGTTGCATGAAAAAATACTTCATGAATTACATTAAAAAAACAATATACCTAATTGTTTTTATTGGATTTAATGTCGCATTTGCCGGATCGTACGATGATTTTTTCGTTGCCATCAAACAAGATGACTCCGGCAAAATCAAGGAGCTCCTGGCGCGCGGTTTTGACGCCAATACCATTGACCCCAAAGGACAGCACGGCCTGTACCTCGCGCTTCGCGAGCCTTCGCCCAAAGCCGCGCAGGTATTGATCGACTGGCCCAAAACCAACGTCAACGTCCTGAATGCCAAGGACGAAAGTCCACTCATGATGGCAGCGCTCAAAGGCCAACAGGATCTGGCTGCCAAGATGATCAAAAAGGGCGCCGACATCAACAAGACCGGCTGGACACCCCTGCATTACGCCGCCAGCAGCGGGCACCTGGCCATCATCAGCCTGCTGCTTGAGAACAGCGCCTACATTGACGCCGAATCACCCAACGGCAGCACGCCCCTGATGATGGCCGCCATGTACGGGACGCCCGCGGCCGTCAAGCTGTTGCTGCAGGAAGGTGCCGACCCGCAACTCAAAAACCAGCAAGGCCTGACCGCACTGCAGTTCGCCCAACGCGGCAACCGGGTGGATTCAGCCGATGCCATCGCAGCTGCCATACGTGGCAAGCGGCCTGCCGGCCAATGGTGAAATCTGAGTTTCCGGCCAGGCTATGGTGCAGCGCTCCGGCGTGAGCAGCTTGCCTCTGGCTGGAAATGCCAGCTGTCCACGACTCCCAGGCGGCTCCCGAAGAAGCTAAGGTAATTCTTGTATGGCTGAACCGGATGCGTTTCCAGTAAAAACGTCCCGGTATTGGCAAAAATAGCCAGATTTGAGAAGTCTGGATATTATTGCCATAATGTACCTATCCGCTAACCGTTGGGAGTGCCCATGATCACTGAACTGCCCAGTCTCGATGAACTGCCTCGGCAGAATGCTTCCCATGTAAAGAACAAGTGGGGCGACGTTGTACGTCAGGTCCGCCAGTCGGGCAGCGTGGCCATCACCAATCACGCA
The DNA here is from genome assembly GCF_000013865.1 of Polaromonas sp. JS666. Lineage (NCBI taxonomy): Bacteria > Pseudomonadati > Pseudomonadota > Betaproteobacteria > Burkholderiales > Comamonadaceae > Polaromonas > Polaromonas sp. JS666. Next base: position 2,629,894 of record NC_007948.1, on the reverse strand, counting down.
GCGGTGGAGATGGTCCTGCTGGACGCCTCCACGTACCAACAGCTGGCCCATGATGTCCAGGCGTTCAAGGCCCGTGAGCAGTCGGTACTGGATGAGCTGGCCCAACGTTTCAACGCGCGACTGGCCGTACTCCAGCAACCCGATGCGGCCGGGCAAGTGACGGCGCTGTTCGAGGCCAAGGGCAAGCTCGCCCGGCGGCCCAAGGCAGGCGCTTCGTTCTGATGCCCGAAGCGGCCGCGCGCCCTTTTATTTTTGTGCTGGCCGGCGTCAACGGCGCCGGCAAAAGCTCGGTGGGGGGCGCCATGCTGACCGAACACGGCCTGACTTGGTTCAATCCGGATACTTATGCGCGTGAGTTGATGTCCCAACTGGGCCTGGAACAAGGCCAGGCGAATGGTCTCGCGTGGGAGCATGGCCGTTCCCGACTCGAGGCCGCCATTGCAGACGGGACGAATTACGCCTTCGAGACCACCTTGGGTGCCAGGACCATCCCTGAGTTGCTGGCCAAGGCAAGCCGCAGCCATGACGTCGTGATGCTTTTTTGTGGTCTCTTGTCGCCAGAGCAACATATCGGGCGGGTGCGATTTCGCGTCGTTCAAGGCGGTCACGACATCCCGGAAAACAAGATTCGCGAGCGCTGGGTCGCGTCACGCGCGAACCTGATCAAGCTGTTACCGCTGCTGGCCCGCTTGCAGGTGTTCGACAACAGCGCTGAAGCGACACCAGGGCAGGACATTCCTGACCCGATACTGGTGCTGGAGGTAATAGTCGGCCAAATGGTATTTCCCGAGCGGGAGGATGCCGCGGCCTTGAACCTGACACCCGAATGGAGGGTCGGCCGTGATTCCTGAAAATTTCGCAGGATCTAAGCTAACTCATTGATATTTCAGGAAAATTTGATCTTGTAATCGATGGGTTCGACGGCCCGCCCCAGATCCAGTGTGTAGTCCCCGAATCGGTTGATATGGGTGGTCCGGTAAGGCGACAAGGCCTTGAGCACCGGCTCGCCCACCGGATATCCCTGGCTCTGCAGCTCCTTGAGCTTGCGCGACATCCACTGCACGTTGTGCAGGATCACCATATTGGCCACGAGCTGGCTGTACTTGATGACCTTGCGTTGCTCGTGGCGCAAGTTTTCGGCGATCACCCCTTCCCCACCGAAAAACAGCCACTTGACGAAATTGTTGAATTCCTCGCTCTTGTTGGTCGCGGCATGGATCGACCGGCGCAGCTCCAAGTCGCTGATGTAGTCGAGCAGGAACAGGGTTCGGATCACCCGACCGAGCTCGCGGAACGCAAAGTAGAGCTTGTTCTTGTGGCTGAAAGTCCCAAGCCGCCTGAGGATCATTGACGGCGTGATCCGGCCAAGCTTGATGGAAACCGCCACGCGCAGCATGTCGCGGTAGTGCAGCTTAATCAGATCCCAATCGATCGTCCCACGAAACAGGCTCTGGATGTGCTTGTACTGCGCCCCTGATTCCGCCTTGAAGAACACCAGGTCCTTGATGTTGCGCATGCGCGGCATTAGCTTGATCCCAAGCAGGTGCGACAGCCCAAAAACCGGCGCGCTCTGAGCCTGTGTGTCGCCATGCAGCGTGTCAGGCTGGATGTCGGACTCGTTCTTGACCAGCCCATCGAGGATGTAGACGGCCTCGTACACACCGCAAGGAATGAAGTGGCTGAACAACGCGATGTACATGTCCGACACGTGGTAGTACCCGATGCCGCCGTAACCCCCATAGCGCAGGTGATACTCGGACAGCAAGTTTTGCTCGTAGACGTTCCACTTCGTGCCGTCCGCCGACGCGCTTTTGCCGGTGCCCCAGAATTGCGGCAGGGAGAACCGGTTGTAGGCGTTGACCACCTTGAAGATCGCCTTGTCCAGACGCTCTTCTGTGACATGGTGCAGGTTGAGCCATGCCACCTGCTTGCGCGACAGGCCCTTGACCGACAGCGCGGTCTGGGTCGGCCCCAAGTTGCAGCCGTAGCAGAACAGCGTCGTTAGGAAGCGTTTGCGCGGATCGTCGACCTTGCTCTCGAAGCCAGACAAGGGACCGAACAGTTTGTGCAGGTCCAGCCAGCGTTCGGTTTCGGTCAGCACGTCCAGGATGCTGGCCGTCGCCATCGAATCGGTGATGGCCTGATCGACCTCCGGCAGCCCTTCCGGTGGCGGCGCCCGCTCGCTGCGCCGCAGCAGCAGGCCGGACTCGGTCATCGCCACATGCTCGTTGTCCGGGAAACGGGCGTCGACCTGGCGCGCCAGGTTGGTCAACTGCTGCTTGTGCTGCATGACAAAGTCGTCAGCGTCGGCCGGCAGGCCGACCATGGCGCTGTACTGGCTGATCTCGGCATCAAACTCTTCCCAGCTCACCAGGTGGTCGCGGTAGTCGTCGTACTGGTCGCTGTTCTGCACATACAGGTCGCCGGACTTCAACTCGTCCATCACATGCGAAAGAATGCACAGTTCCAGGTACTTGCGATGGACGAGGCCTGGGGCAGCTTCCTCGCCTTGACCCTGAATCAGCGTGTGCCATTTCCTGTCGGCCAGCCAAGCCAAATCTAGCGGGCTGGCGCCGCTGTCGGCGGGAACATACTCCTTGTGGCTGGATCGGAACTGGGCGCTCCAGCTCACGGCGCGCAGCAAAGAGTCATCCGGCGACGAGGACTTGAGTGCCATCGCATCGAGGCACTGAAACAGCAGCGACCGCCTGGCGCGGTAGGGCTGGAGCATGAACGGGTAGTAATTGTTGCCTGCATAGGCGATGTGCTCATCGCAGCGTTCGATCCAGGCGGCCGGATCGTCGCCCAGCATCTTGCGCATCCTGCCAACCCGCTGCGCCTCCGTACCGTCGTCTTCGAAGGCTGTTAGCACATCACGGAACTGGGTGATCAGCGCTTCGCCCTGTGCCACATGCTCCAGCTGGTACTGCTTCAGGCGATCGCGTGCGACATTGTGCATGTTGCGCACAGACCGGATGAAGATGTCGGCAATGTCGTCGACGGCCTTTTGCAACTGCGCCTGGATCAGCAGCACGGCCAGGGCGAAGCGCTTGATTGGCTTGAGTGCCTGCATCTCGCGCACATTGAGCGCGCGGGCTTCGAGCACGAACTGAGTGCGCTTGGGGACCGAGACGCCGTCGATTACCGGCAATCCTTCAGCCAGCTCGCGCAGTGCCTGAATGTGCGTCAGGAAGCTGGCCACCTCGCGCACGCTGGGCTGCTTGGGCTCGCGCTTGAGCTGGTCCCATTGGCTGCGGCCCTTGCGGGTGCGAAACATCTGGTCAATCCCGGCCCGCTGCGCTTCGGTCAAGGCCGTGGCAATGTGTTTGTAGAGATCGTCGTTGACCTTTACCCGCGCCCGGCTTGCAATGCGCGACAGCGTGGCGAATCCAGGCAGCAAGTAGCGATGGTGAACCAGTTCTTCCAGCAGGATGTTGATGATGTCGGGCAGTTCCTGCTTGGTTTGGGCGGCTTTCACCGCCTCGGCCTCCAGCCAGTCCTGTGCGGCGGTATCCAGGAGCCGCAGGCCGACGAACTCACGCAGCCGCCGCTGGTGCAGCGACTTGCTACCGGACTGGTCGTAGCGCTGCAGCGTCGCCGCAGAGAACGGCTGGACCTGGTAACGCTTGCAGATGTGTTTGATGATCGTGCCGGGCACGTCGTCCAGGGTGACGAAGTAGCCCAGCCGCTGCAGCATCTTCAGCTGAACCGCGATCAAGGCCTGGGTCGTGGCCCGACTGTACGCATTCGCGATGAAGCGGCGCTCCGCCGCGCTCGGCGTGAACACCGAGATCAGATCCTGGTCACTGATCTCGGTCCTGAGTTGCGGATAGGCGGTGTCGTTGATACCACTCATAGTGGGCAGTCGCTCGATTGGGCTTGGACGGTGCGAACCAGATTCGAACTCTACTGGAGTTTCGGGCGAGGCGGCCGGGCACTCTGGGATCGGGCTTCAAGCAGGGATAGGCCGGCTCATGCAACCCCACCTGGCTGCCCATGGCCTCAATCCCAGTGTGAATCAGTGGCGGGCTCGTGAAACGAGGTTTCCAGCAGGCACTGGTTGTCCTCGGCGATGCGGTACATGTCATCCAGCAGCGTGGCGATCACCTCGTCCAGCAAGTCGCGGGACAGGTAGGGAATCGCCAGCTCGTAGAGCGTGCCCTCGGTGTTCAGGCGTTGCATGGCAAAACGCTCGAAGCAGGTCTGCTCGATCAGCCGGTGGCCGCGGGCCAGGCCGCGTGACTGCTTGCTGAAGCGGGCCAGCACCATCGTGACGCGCAGGACCGCCACGGGCGTCGCTCCCTCGGCCAGCGGGCGGGGAACTTCGGCCTGTTCGGTCAGCAACAGCAAAGGTGGTGGTGGCTGCGGAACTGCCGGCGCCAGAGCAGGCAATCCCTGCTCGAAGCGGGCTTGCAGACTGGAATCCGACGCATCCAGGTAGCGCATGGCCGATTTGACGTCCTTCCAGCCGACGTATTCCATCAGCTCCTTGATATCCCAGCCGCTGGCGCGGGCCCAGCCGGCAAAGCCGCGGCGCATGGAATGGCTGCTGTATTCCTCGGGTGCCTCGACGCCGGCCTCGGCGAACAGGCTGCGCAGCAAGGGGATCAGGCTGTTGGCATGCAGACTTTCGTCGGCCACATTCCCCCAGCGGTCGATCTTGCGGAACACCGGACCCTCGGTCAAACCGGCCAGGCTGACCCAGGCACTAAAGGCGTCCACAGCGCACAGGCGGGACAAAGCCGGGCATTGGAAGGTTCGGCCCTGCAGCTGCCTGTCGCCTTTGCTGCGGCCCAGGTAGCAGGCCATGCCCTGGCCGGGGGTGACTTCGGTGTTTTCAACGTGCAGGTTGACCAGTTCGTCGGAGCGAAAGCCGCGCCAAAATCCCAGCAGCATCAGGCTGCGGTCGCGCGTGTGGCGCAGCAAAGCCGGCCGGTCGCCGATCCGCTGAGCGTTGCTAATGGCGGCATCGAGCCACTGATCGATCTGCTGGAGTACCGCCAGTTCCAGGGGGCGTGCGCGCTTTTCTGGCACAGCGTGAATCGAGCGAATGCCTTTGAGGACCTGGCGCACCAGGGGTGACTTGGTGGGATCAGGAAAACCTTGGTCGCTATGCCAGCGGGACAGCGCCGCCAGGCGCTGGCGCAGTGTGTTGATGGCCAAGGTGGGCGCGTGGTCGGCCAGGTAGCGGGCGATGGCATCGGCGGTAGAAGGCAGCAGGCCTTTCCACTCTATTTCAAAATGGCGTATGGCAGAAGCGTAGCTCCGACGCGTGTTGTCGCGCTCGGAGGCCTCGATGTATTGGGCAAGACGCGTCATGTCACTGTCGTCAGGCGCCCGCTGGTCCATATGCGAGCGACAGCTGACAGGCGAGAGTGCCGCAAGTTTGGTTGCGCCTGGCGCTGCAGGGCGAGTTCAGGCAAACTGCAGCTCGATCTTGCCGGCGCGCCGCCGCACCGGGCCGACCACGATCTTTACATCGTGCCCCAGCCTGGCCACCAGCTCCAGTAGCTTGGCTTCGCTGACGCCGCGGAATTGGCCGCGCGTGATGCGCGAGACCTTGGATTGATCAATGCCCAGCAGCGTCGCCGCATCTTCTTGCGTCAGGCGACGCGCCTTGATCGCGCGGGCGATCTCGCCGGCGAGCTGGGATTTTCGCTGCATTTCCGCAGCGTCGGTATAACCCAGGTCGGCATAGACATTGGCGCCGCCTTCTTCGATCGTGATTTCGTTGTGCCCATTCATTTGCGTGCTCCTTGCTGTGCCTGCCATGCTTCGAAATCCTGCTTCGCGGCTTTCAGGCGGATATTGATCACGTCCATGTCCGGCTTCGGCGTGGCGATGCCGCTTTTGGACTTCTTCTGGAAGCAGTGCAGGACATAAACCCACCCGGCGAACTTGACGGTGTAAACGGCCCGAAAAGTGTCACCCTGATGATCCTCGACCACCTCCAGCACGCCGGCCGAGCCGAAGCCGGTCATCACCTTGGCATCCTGGTGCTTGCCGCCGGCTTGTGCCAGGTCGATGGCATGACCGAAGACATCTTTGACATCCTCCGGCATCGCATCCAGATCGCGCTTGGTGGAACCGACCCATTTGATGGGTTTGCGCGCTTGCTTCAACATCACCTCAATTATGCCCGTTTAGACATATCGCCGTCAATTCTCTGAAGGCCAAATGGCGACGGCGGATTTTCTGCGGGGACGCGCCGGCATGCGCGTGAAGGCCCCTTGCGACTGGAAGCCAGAGCGGCGGCCTCAAGACCCTGGGGATTCAGGTGAGGGAAACTCTCCTCCATGAATCTCGGGCTTGAACGCCGCAAACTTTTTTGCCAATGACGTGTCGGCCGGCGCCTCAACCCGAAGCCAGGCGCCCAGAGTGTCGCGCAGACAGGGTTCGCATACATCGACCTCGACCCGATTTCCATCGCCAAAAATCGAGTCATATCCCGCGTCGAAGCCGATCGAGATCATGTCCCCGAAGCCAGCTTCGCCACGCTCAACTTCTTTGCCGCACCGGTCACATCTGATTTGTTGCACCACGCTTACGGTTTCAATGGCTTTGAGTTGCATCGAATTCTCCTTGCAAGATATCCTGCGTTCTGGTTCAGAACCATCGATTGAGGTGGGCAGATGGTGCGCACCTGCGGCACCACCTGCTTGCGAGTTTAGGGGACTACAACACCCTCAAGTGAGTGCTGAAAATTGCTCGCGTTACTGACCGGTGAAATTAGCCGCAATGAAGTTACCCGGCAAGGTGAAAAACACGTACAGGGTCTCCTTGGCTTTGTCCTTGACTGCCGGGTCCTTGAAGGTCACTTTCCACTCCTTGCCCTTTTTGCCGTCGACCTGCTCGACCTTGTCATGCTTCAGGGCTTTCCATGAAGGATCGATTTTGCCGCTGGTCGCCAGCGTGTCCTTGCGCTGCACCGCGCAGCCCACCACGGTGGCCTCTTTGGCCGGGGTGTTGCCGTGGAAGTGGCAGCCGCCGCCTTCGGAGGCCAGTACCGGAGTTGACAGGCCAACAGCGGCGACGGATGCGAGAGCGATGAGGAGGTTTTTCATGAGATTTCCTTGAGTTGAGTGAAATAAAACGAGAGGGTTAGAGGTCGTCGCGGCTGGGGTCCGCGCTTTTCTCGATATCCAGGTCCTGGTGAATATGGCGGTGCTCGTCCGCCGGGAACCTGAAGCTGTTCGGGTCCGAGTCGTGCAGGTAGCCATGCAGCTGCATGAGCAGCAGCAGGCCACCGGCATAGATCAAGCCGGCATTGGCCGCGAACGCGAAACGCTGGAAGGACTGCCGCCGGCGCCATAGCGCCAACAGCCCGACCATGGCGCAGAGCGCCAGGATCTGTCCGGCCTCGACGCCGACGTTGAAGCTCAGGATGCGGCCCAGCATGGCCAGTTTGTCGTCACCCAGCGGCAGCTGCTGCAGGCGGGTGGACAGCCCGAAGCCGTGCAGCAAGCCGAAGGCGAAAACCGCAGCCAGCAGATTGGGCGATTTCATGCCGAAATGCTTCTGGAAGCCGCCGTTGTTGTCGAAGCCCTTGTAGATCACGCTGAGCGCGATGATCGCGTCCACCAGGTAGAAATTCCAGGTGATCTTGAGGTAGGTGGCGACGATCAAGGTGATGCAGTGACCGAGCGTGAATGCGGTCACAAACTTGGCGATATCCCGAAAGCCCGTGAGGAAGAACACCACGCCGAAGAGAAACAGCAGGTGGTCATAACCCGTGAGCATATGGGTGGCGCCGAGCACGACATACAGCCCGTAGCCGCCGCTGAGCATGCGCTCCTGGTCGGCCAGGGAAATGCCGTGAGCGGCCGCCAGCAGTGGCGCGCAGAGCGCCAGCGCCATCAATACGCGCAGGACATGGGTTTTTATTATTTGCATGGAATCATTTCAACTTTCGATTAACAGGGAGTTGGATGCCCGCTCCGCAGACAGCCATGACACGACCTTGGACAAACCAGCGCAGACGCAACAGCCTTGCGTGGCGCATAGCCTTGGCCCTCGCCATTGGCGCAGTTGTTTGGGGAGCGGTGGAAATTGGGATCAGCCTCGTCACGCTCGACTGAGCATGACGAGGCCCACGGCTGACACAGCCGCACCGTGGGTCAGATGGGCGTTCTCGGGGGCCGCAAAAGGCCCTGCGGGAACGCAGAGGGAAATGGTGGTTCGGCCAGGATGGCCGGTCTACCGGAATGCAGCGCCGGCAGCGTGTCCCAGCCCGCGGTCAGCAAGCCCGGGGAGTTGCTCGCGCTGTCCGCATGCATGTGCTGGACGGTGCCGCCCGAGTCGTCGGCATGCAGAGCGCCGTCATCATGGTGATGGTGCTCCGAGTCCTGCCAATGCAAGACCACATGGCCTGTTTCCTCGATCTCCGTCAGTGCGTAGACGCCGGCGATAGCGGCCGACTGCCAGAACAGCGACAGAATTAGCAGGAAAGACAACACCTTGCGGGCCATCGCGCAATTCTAGTGGCATTGCGCTTTAGTTTTTTTGGACGTAAAGCATATTCAGCAGTAAACTCCGCCACGGCCGCAAGGTCTTCCCACTTTTTTCCCTCCCTCAGTGGGCTGTCTCAGGACAGTTACAGGCCGACATCGCAAGATACGTCGGCTTTATTTTTGCAGGAGACGTGGATTGAATGCCGAGCATATGAACCGCTTTCTGATTCTTCTCTTGCCAGTGCTTGTTGCGGGCTGCCGCCTGGATTTCACGCCACCCGTGAATGAAAAAGTCCACTTGTCTGTCTACGAGGGAAAGCGCTCTATTCAAGAACGGGAATTCGAAAACACCGCCCCCTCTGTTCAGGCCGTGAGGCGCTGGCTCGCTGCAAACCCGGAAGGCTGGGAATATGCCTTTATCACGCGCGATCCCCATATTTATCTGGCAGGCAAAAACTTCTCGGTGAACATCGTGCAAAACGAGGTGTCGGTCAAATACTGCCGCGCTTCCTACAACTGCCATTTTTGGGTCAAGCAGGACGGCACGCTTTTCCCTGAAATGAAAAACCTGACGCAAGCTCGTTAGCTCAACGGCTCATCACGCTGCGGGGTTAGCGCTCTGGGGATGAAATTTCTGCTTCCTTTGAATCTGAAATGACGTAAGATATCAACCAACGGGGACTTGAGCGGTCTCCCCGTCTGCCAAGGGTGCCGTCCGGTGCCCCAAGTACTGCTCCTGATGATGGGTTACCACGCCCAATTAGGAGCCTCACTTGGTCTTTTGCTTTTTCCTTCTTTTTTGCACAGCGCATCTGGCGCACAAGCGTATCTCTGCGCTTGCGGGCTCGCACGCCCGCTCTCCACGGAGGGCTCGGCCATGAACCCAGCTCTCGAAACCCCTGACGTGGCAGCTACTGCCGCGCCCGGCTACACCCTGTGGCAAATGGTGGCCTACATGCTGCGCCTGGGAACCATAGGCTTTGGTGGGCCCGTCGCCTTGATTGGCTACATGTACCGCGACCTGGTCGAACAGCGCCACTGGATCTCCGAAGCGGAGTACAAGGAAGGCGTCGCGCTGGCCCAGCTGATGCCTGGCCCTTTGGCGGCGCAGCTGGCCATCTACCTGGGCTACGTGCATTACAGCCTTGTCGGCGCCACGCTGGTGGGCCTGGCTTTTGTCCTGCCGTCCTTCCTCATGGTGGTGGCGCTGGGTGCGGCCTACACCGCTTACGGCGGCATCGGCTGGATGCAGGCGGTGTTCTATGGGGTCGGCGCCTCGGTGATTGGCATCATCGCCCTGAGCTCGTACAAGCTCACCACCAAAAGCGTTGGCAAGGACAAATTGCTCTGGGTTATCTATCTCGTCAGCGCAGCCATCACCATCATCACGCACTCCGAGGTGATTTGGGTGTTCCTGGGTGCCGGCGTGCTGGTCTGGGCCGCGCGCGGCCCGCTCAAGGGCGCTGGCGGGCGCCTGAATGGAATTGCCTTCGCGGCCGTTCCTTTGGCTGGCTCCCTGGCCAGCGATAGCGTCGACTGGCACAAGCTCGGGCAAATCGCCAAATTCTTCGCCTATGCAGGGTCGTTTGTCTTCGGCAGCGGCCTGGCCATCGTTCCCTTCCTCTACGGTGGGGTCGTGAAGGAATATGCCTGGCTGACGGACCGCCAGTTCGTCGACGCTGTGGCGGTGGCCATGATCACCCCAGGTCCGGTCGTTATCACCACGGGCTTTATCGGTTACCTGACCAGCGGGTTCTGGGGCGCGGTGGTGGCGGCTTTGGCAACCTTCGTGCCTTGCTACCTGCTGACCGTGATCCCCGCACCTTATTTCAAAAAGCACGGCAAGCACCCCGGCATCGTTGCCTTCGTTGATGGTGTAACTGCTGCTGCCATCGGGGCGATCGCCGGCGCCGTGATCGTGCTGGGCCAGCGGTCGATCACCGACGCGGTGACGGCGGCCCTTGCCTTGGGCACCGCTGCCATTCTCTGGCGCTTCAAGAAACTGCCCGAACCCGTTGTCGTGCTGGTTGCCGCATTCGCCGGCCTGGCGCTCTATCCCCTCATGATGAACAAATAGGAAATACCATGGACATTCAACTCAAACCCCTTTCTCTCGACCCCGCAAAACTCGATGGCCTGTCTGAACAGCTGCTGCGCAGCCACTATGACAACAACTACACCGGCGCAGCCAAGCGCCTGAATGCGATCCGCGGCCAACTGTCGCAACTGGCTTGGGATACAACGCCGGTTTTCACCATCAACGGTCTCAAGCGCGAGGAGTTGATCGCCGCCAATTCGGTTTACCTGCATGAGCTGTATTTCGAGAACCTGGGCGGTGACGGTGTTCTTCCGTCGAACGGGCTGTCGATTGCGCTCACCCGCGATTTCGGCTCGGTCGAGCGCTGGCGCAGCGAATTCACCGCGCTGGCCAAGGCCATGGGCGGTGGCTCGGGTTGGGCCATCCTCAACTGGTCGCCGCGTGAAGGCCGGCTCGTGAACCAGTGGGCGGCGGACCACACGCACCTGCTGGCCGGCGCCACGCCAATCCTGGCACTCGACATGTATGAGCACGCCTACCACCTGGACTTCGGCGCCAAAGCGGCCGCCTATGTCGATGCGTTCATGCGCAACATCAACTGGAACACCGTTTATCCGCGCTATGGCGCTGCGGTCAAGGCCAGCGCCTTGAGCTTCGGCGTTGAGCCTTCAGCCGTCAATCAGGCGACCGCGCAGTTGATTGATGTGCGGCGCGCCGAGACCTTCGCGGACGCCAACGACATGATCACGGGCGCACGCTATGCAGATCCAGCGGACGTATCGGGTTGGGTTGGCACGCTGGACCCTGAGCGCCCGGTTGTCGTGTATTGCCTGCATGGCCTGGACATTGGCCGGTCCACTGCCCTGTCACTCAGGGCGCGCGGTGTGAGCGCGCAGTTTATGGAAGGCGGCATTGAAGCCTGGCGGGCCGTACAACTGCCATTGGTTCCAAAGGCTGCGGCATGAATTGCACCATTGCCGCAGTATTGACGGCAACTGTGATTGGCATGACCTGGAGTGACGAAATGAATGCACAGAATCTGACATCTTCTCCCGCCGGCTGGCATTGTGGCTCCACTGGTGGCGGTGCGCCCCAGTGGACTTTGGAGCCAGATCCGTCCGGCCGGCCGGTGTTAAAGCAGTCCGGCCGCGCTCCTTTCCCCTGGTGCGTGAAGCCGGAGACACAAATCGCCGATGGATTTGTGGAGGTCCGGTTCAAACCCCTGGCGGGCAAGGCGGACCAGGCCGGCGGCGTGGTTTGGCGTTGGCAGGATGGGGACAACTACTATGTCGCACGGGCCAACGCGCTCGAAAACAACGTGTCCCTTTACTACACGACCGGCGGCCGGCGCACCACCATTCAATACGTGGATGCACCGGTGGCGACCAACACCTGGCACCTGCTGCGGGCCGAGTTCAAGGGCACCCATATCAAGGTGTTTCTGGACGGCAAGCGCTATATCGAGGCCGACGACGGTCATATCGCGGCCGCCGGTAAAGTTGGCGTGTGGACCAAGGCCGACAGCGTGACGGTTTTTGACGCCTTCCAGTCGGGTGCGGCCAAAAGCACCCCGTAGGCGCAAAGGATGGGCATGCGAAAGAGACACGACGTCGCCGCTCGCCGGCGCCGTCACTGCATGGTGGCCTTTGCGTTGCCGTGGCTGTTCTTGCTGTGGCTGCCGGGCGCCGCATCCGCGGCGCCGGCCCGCAAAACGCTCACGGCCGCCGAGATTCAGCAGACCTTTGCGGGCAAGGTGGTCACGGACGGCTACCACTGGAGTTACTACCTCAAACCTGATGGCTCGATCGAAGCTACGGAGATGGGGCGTTCACGCAAGGGCCGTTGGGTTATCCGTGGCAATGAACTGTGTATCAACATCACGGCCGGGGCCGGCTCGGATCATTGCTGGGGCGTGGTGCGTGAAGGCCAGGCTCTGGTTTTTCAGATCAACGGAAATGACTTTCAGGACGTGGTGGTCAAGGAATGGCGTCAATAATGGCGGCTGCGTAGGTGACTGGAACTGAAAACGGGCATGGAGCTCAGTCAGGGTGCGTCCAGCATTGCAAGCCGCTGCTGCGCAAATTGACAGTGATTTCGCGCCCGGGTTCCAGCCCGTGGTGCTGCACCAGATTGTGCTGCGCGGCCAGCCACAGCCGCTCAGTACCGCAGCGCAAGGCGACCTGGCAGTAGGCGCCCAGATTAAGCCGCTTTTCCACCCGGCCGGTCACAGGGTTATCGCTGCGGTGCAGTTCGGGCTTGAGCGGCGGCAGTCGCACTTCCGTCGGGGTGATCATCCATTGCACCCGCCGGCCCACCGCCAGTTCGGGCTGATTTTTAAGGCGCAAAACGATGCCACCGGCGGCCTCCCAGTGCAGCAGCGTGGTGCCGCCGGATTCATGCCCGGCGACACGGGCGCTGAACAGATTGCGATGCCCCAGCAGCCGCGCCACTTCCATGCTGGCGGGCCGCGACAGCACCCCCGAAGGATCGCCCTGCTGCACGATGCGCCGCCCGCTCATGATCGCCACGCTGTCAGCCAATGCCGCGAGATGCGGATCGTGGCTGACCGCAAGGGCGGGCAACCCGAATTCATGCACCTCGGAAATCAGCTCGGCCATGACCTCGTCGCGTGTGGCGGCGTCGAGCGCCGAGGTCGGTTCATCCAGCAGCAACAGCTGCGGCTTGCGCGCCAGTGCCCGTGCCAACGCGACCCGCTGTTGCTGTCCCCCCGACAGCGCTGATGGGTAATGGTCGGCCACCTCCAGCAGCCGCACACGCTCCAGGAGTTCCTGCGCCTGCGCGCGTCGTTGCGGGCCGCGTGGCAGCGCGAACGCGACGTTTTCCCAGGCGCGCAGATGGGGGAAAAGCGCATAGCCTTGCGGCAAATAGCCGACGGCCCGATGCTGCGGTGGTAAACCACCAAAAGGCTGGCCCTGGGCCGGCAGCAGGCCGGCGATGGCGCGCAGCAGCGTGGTCTTGCCTTCGCCGCTTTGCCCGAGCAGGACGGTAAAGCCCTCGACCTCCAGGCTGGCCTGCAGCCGTATCGGATGATCGATCTGATAGTCGATGCGCATGAACTCAGAACAGGCCTTGGCGGCGCGAAAGCAAGCCAAGGATCAAGGGCAAAGGCATCGCCACCAGAAAAAATGCCCACAGCAGCGGGTACACGGAAGACAGCCCGATATCCTGCAGATTGACCCAGAGCTTGACCGGTATGCCCTGCGGGTAATAAGCCAGGATCAGCACGATGCCGAACTCGCCCAGCGCCCGCACCCAGGCCAAAGCAATGCCGGCCGCCAAACCCAGTCGCGCCAGCGGCATGCTGACCTGCAGGAATGTCTGCCACGGCGATTTGCCCAGGGTCAGCGCGATGTGTTCCAGCTCGCGCGGCACACCTTCAAACGCGGCACGGGCCGCCAGCACGTAGTAAGGCAAGGCCCCGTAGAACTGCGCGAGCACAAAGGCCAGGGCCGAGTTGGTGAACTCCACGCCCGCGCGGGCAGCCAGATTGCCTATCGGACCATAAGGACCGAACAGCGTGGTGAGCAAAATGCCCATTGCCAGCGGCGGGGTGAGCAAGGCCAGCAGAATGATGGCCTCCAGCACCCACTTGCCGCGGAACGATTGCCGCGCCAGCCACCATGCCAGCGGCGTACCGAGGGCAATGATCAGGACCAGCGCGATCAGGCTGTAACCCAGCGATACCCCAATAGATCCCATGTCGCCCGGCGCGAAGTGAAATTTTCCCCACTGCGTGGCAAATGCCAAACCGATGAACGGCCCGGCGATAAGCGCTAAGGTCAGCGCACCTATCAGCGCCGGTGTGCGCGAGTGCCGCAAGCCGTCAGCCGCGTAGATGTCACCCGGCATGCTTATGCGATGTCGAGGTTGGGCCCACAGCGTCGAATAGAGAGTTCACGGCGTTCAGCTGGCTATTGAATCGGGCCGCCCTTGGGTGGGCTGTAGCCGTTGTCTTTGAATAACTTCTGGCCTTCGGCGCTTTGCAGGAATTGCACAAACTTTTCAGCCAGCGCCGGCTGTTTGCTGTCTTTGAGCACTGCGGCGTAGAACACCAGCGGCTGGGTGTTCAGCGTGGCTTCCTTGCCGCTGGTCAGCGTGATGCTGAATTGCACGGTTTTGTACCACTTGGCATCCATATTGGGGTTGCTCAGATTGATTTCGTCCGGCAGGTAGACGAATGGCAGGTGGTGCGAGCTCACCGCACTCAGATAGCCTGAAGACGCGTCGATCTGTCCGCCTTCCAGGCGCGACAGCATGGAGGTTTCCGTGAAAATCTGTTGCGGGTTCTGGTAGCCGCCCAGGATCCGCTCGGCCAGGCCGGGTTGCTTGTAAAAGTTCTGCGCCAGCAGCATCGTAAAAATGATGTTCTGGCCCTGTGGATCGGTGGCGGGATCGGTCCGCCCAAAGCGCAGGCCGGGCATCTTCATGACTTCGTACCAGGTTTTTTTGCCTTGGGCCGCCGCTTCAAAGTCGGGGGCAAACTTGCTCTTCGGGCTGTAAGCAATCACCATCTGAGTACTCGCCACCGGGACAGCCGGGCCTATCATGCCGGCCTTCTTCAGAATGTCGATGGGTCCCGGTGTGATGGGCAGGAACACATCCGCCTGTATCAGCCGGCCCTCCAGCTGCCGGGCCAAGCCCAAAGAACCTTGGCCGACCCCTTGGTACTCCACGCCATTGGCTTTGGCGAATGCCGGGCCGATAAACCGGTCCATCACCACCCCCATGGAACCCGCATAGGCGACACGCAGGACATCGGCAGCGTGTGCCGCCGGCGCCGCAACAGCAGCGGCACCGATCAGCATCACGCCGACCCCTTTTGTAATGCGCGCAAGGCAGCAAGATGAGTTGTTCATGGGACAACAGCCTTCACAGGTTCGCTATATTTAATGGAATATAGCGAAAGTATAAGAGAGACGCGGCGAGAGGTGTCTGCAGTTCCCAATTAAATCCATGGCCAACCCTGCAACAATCAGGGAATGAAATACAGCGTGCAGTTCCGCCTGCGCATCTACCGGGACGACAGCATCGCCATCGGCCCGGGCAAGGTCGCGCTGCTTGAAGCCGTTGCCGAGGCCGGCTCGATTTCCGCGGCGGCCAGGCAACTCGGCATGTCCTACCGCCGCGCCTGGTTGCTGATCGATGAGGTGAATCGGGCGCTCAGCTTGCCTGCGGTCAACACGACGGCGGGCGGGGCGCGCGGCGGCGGCGCAGCCTTGACGCCGGTAGGACAGGAAATCATCAAACGTTACCGTTCCATTGAGAGCCGGTCACGTGCCGCCGCAGCGGACGATATTGACGCGCTGATCGCGATGTTCGCGCGATGAATTTGCGACAACGCTGCTTGGCGACCTAGTCAGAAGTCGAGTTCGTCTCGGATTGCGGCAACACCGGCTTTGGCGCAGACCTCGTCGGCATCGCCGCCTGGCGCGCCCGAAACCCCGATAGCGCCCACGATGGAACCGGCCGATTCGATGGGGATGCCGCCCCCTATGGCCACGATGCGGGGAAGGTGTCGCACGCCCGACGCCGCTTCGCCGGCCTGGGTCGAACGCGCAAAGCTCGTGGTGTCGAGCTTGAAGGTGACGGCGGTATAGGCCTTGTTGATGGCCGTGTCGACGGTGTGTGGGCCGGCAAACCGGTCGCGCAGCATCACCAGGGCGTTGCCGGCGCGGTCATTGACTGAGACGGCCGCCTGGTGGCCATTCTTGCGGCAGGCCTCCAGTGCTGCCCGCGCTGCCTTCAGGGCGGCGTCCGGTGTCAGTGACGGGGATGGGTAGATGGCTTGCTGGGCGAATGCCTGCGATGTCGCCAGCGCCAACAGGAACACGGTCATTTGCATGCAAGTGGTCCGCGCTGGTTGAATGTTCATCCTTGTCTCCTTTTTGGGAGATGGTAGCCCATGGAGCCTGCGCGGTTCAGCCTGTGCGAGTCATCCGTGAGACGCAGATAGCCACGCAGCAGCCACCAGACCGGCCGTCAGCGCCACGGTCTGCCAGGCGATCTGCGCGCCAGCAGGCTCGCGGCGCAGGTACGGCAGCAAATCCGCAATGGCGATGTAGATAAAGCTGGCGGCCGCCAACACCAGCGCATAAGGCAAAAAAGCCTGCGCATGCGAAAGGCCCCAATACCCGACCAGGCCACCCAGCACCGACGCCAGTCCGGACAGCGCATTGAGCGCCAGCGCCCGGCGAAAGCCCAAGCCAGAGGCCAGCAGCAGCACAAAATCCCCGGCCTCCTGCGGGATCTCATGGGCGATGACGGCGATCGCGGTCGCCCAGCCGAGCGCAGGGTCCGTCAGAAAAGCGGCCGCAATCAGGACGCCGTCGACAAAATTATGAAAACCGTCGCCGATCAACACGGTCAGCACGGTTTCCCGCCCCAGGCCAGGGGCGTGGGCGTGCGTGTGATGGGTGTGCGTCTGGGTCGATTGGCCGGCCTCATCCGGCGTGCTGTGGCTATGGCGCCAGAGCGCCGTGCGCTGCAGCGCATAAAAGCCGACGAACCCTGCCAGCAGCACGACAAACAGCGTATGGGCATCGGCCCCCGATTCAAAGGCCTCGGGCAGGACCGAGAGCATTGCGGCGCCCAGCAGCAAGCCCGCCGAGAAGCCGACCATGCGCGGCAGCCAGTGCTGCGGCAAACCCTTCAGCAGGAAACCTGCAACGACCACACTCAGGACGCCGCCCAGCAAGCAGGCCATTACGATGGAAGCGAGCAGCATGGCTTAGCCTCCGGCCAGGCCGATGTAGCCGTGGTATCCGACATACAGGCCGACCAGCAGGATGAGCCCGCCGGAAACATAGGGCGCGCGGCGCGCGATCTCGCCAAAACCGCTCCATTTCTTCGCGGCATGCCGCGCGCCGATGGCTGCAACCGCGCCGGAAAGCACCAGCGTCAGGGCCAGGCCGATGCTGAAGCACAGAACCAGGGCTGCACCCAGGGTGACCTCCTTGAGCTGCAGGCACAACAACAGCACGGTAATTGCCGCCGGGCACGGAATCAGGCCTCCGGTCAGCCCGAACACGATGATCTGCCCGGTTGTGACCTGCTGGCTGGCGAAGCGGCTCCTGATCTGGTCTGCATGGGCGCGCTCGTGGGCGTCCTGAAAGCCCGGGGAGGCGACGTCCAGGCCAACGCCTTCGTGCTTGTGGCCGTGGTCCGCTTCCGTGTACTGGACGTCATAGTTGTGCGTGTGATCGCCGTGGCCCAGCTGAAGCTGGGCAGCAAACTCGTGTGGCTCTGGTATCTCCTGCCGTGACTCCAGGAAGCCAACTTTGTCGGTGAAGCTGAAAACCTGCACCTTGCCGTCCTGACGTTTGGTCTGCACCTTGACCTGCGATGCCGCCCAGCGGTGGCTGCCTGCGGCGCCGGCACGAAGCCGGAACCGCGGCGGAACGCCTTCTTCAAAAATCTCCAGCCGGACGACGCCGTGGCCGGTGTCGATGTGCCGGACTTCGTCATGGTGGCCATGGGGGTGCTGATGCTCCTGGCGGCGCTGGCGTTCTTCCCGCCACGTGCGCCCCATCATCCAGAGGGCCACGCCGATGATCAGCACGGCCGACGCCAGCTGCAAATAAGGCTCGGTGGCCTCGGCGCTCCACTTCTGGCCAAAGTACAGGCCCAGCATGGCCACCACCCAGACGACCGCCGTGTGCGAAATCGTGGCCGACAGGCCCAGCAGGACGGCCTGGCCGACCGTGCCGCGGATGGCTACGATAAAGGCCGCCATCATGGTCTTGGAGTGGCCGGGCTCCAGCCCGTGCAGGGCTCCTAGCAGGATGGCGCTGGGGATGAACAGCCAGGCGCTGGCACTTCCTTGCTGGATCAGGGTCGAGAAATCGGTCATTCGGGCGCTCCGGCGGAAATGGGCTGGCCGAAAGTTTGGGCTCGGCGCCGCCCCGGATTAAAACCCTGAATTGTACCTACCTATCCTGGGGGTGGGGATAAATCAGCCTCGGCATCCCGGCATCCCGGCATCCCGGCATCCCAGCCGTCCCGAGCCGCCTCAGGTCGGCCAGCGCTGGTGCTCGTCGTCAATGACAAAGGCATGCGAATGCCGGGTTGACGCGGCCGCATCGTCCTGCACCAGGTGGGGGTGGTCCTGCGCCAAATCATCATGTCGGTGCAAGAGTTCGATGGGGTCTTCGGCAGGCCACAGACGGGCCGAGAGCAGCACGGCGGCGCTGGCCACCAAGCCCAGGGTGGCAAAGCTGGCGGCCAGGCCGAACTTGGCGCCCAGCCAGCCGGCCAGGGGGTAAGTGATGAGCCAGCAGGCGTGGGACAGGGCAAATTGCGCCGCAAAAAGCGCCGGCCTGTCGGCGTCGCCGGACGACCGGCGCAGCAGGCGCCCGGAGGGGGTTTGCGCCAGGGAGTAACCCAGGCCCAGCACAAACCACAGCGGCAACAGGACGGCGTAGTGAACAGCCAGACCCCAGCCGGCCAGAAGGCCCAGCGCGATCAAGCCGGCCCCGGCCAGCATCGCGCGGCGTTCCGGCACCCGGTCGAGCAATTTGGGCAAGGCCAGCGCCACCAGCATGGAGCCGGCACCGAAACAGGCCAGCGCGATGGCGGTGGCGGTCTGCGTCATGCCAAAGCCGGACTGCACCAGCACCACGGTGTTGACGATGACCATGGCGCTGCCTGAAGCGATCGCCAGGTTGAGCGCCAGCAGGCCGCGCAGGCGAGGTGTGGCCAGGTAGATCCGCAGTCCGCGTGTGGTGCGCTCGTAAATGCTGCGCTTGGGCGGCATCTTGGCGCGCGGCAGGATGGCCGAGACCACGAGCGCCGCCGATGCCAGAAACCCGACCACGGTGCCGCCGAACAGGCTGTGGTAGCTCACCACGGTCAGGAGGAGCGCCGCCAGCATCGGGCTGACCAGGCTTTCCAGGTCATAGGCCAGCCGCGACAGGGACAGAGCCTTGGTATAGGCCTCTTCCTGCGGCAACACATCGGGAATGGTCGCCTGAAAGGTCGGCGTGAAGGCCGCGGACGCCGACTGCAGCACAAAAATCAGCACATAGACATGCCAGATCTGCGTCACGAACGGCAAAAGCAGCGCAACGCCGGCGCGGACCAGGTCCAGCGCGACCAGCACGGCGCGCCGCGGCAGGCGTTCGGCCAGGGCCGAGGCCACCGGCGCGACGCCAATGTAGGCCAGCATTTTGATGGCCAGCGCCGTGCCCAGGACGGCGCCGGCATTGGCGCCGGCCAGGTCAAAGGCCAGCAGGCTCAGCGCGACGGTGGCCAGCCCGGTTCCCAGGAGGGCAATCACCTGCGCCAGAAACAGGTGCCGATAGGTGCGGTTGGCGAGGACTTCGAGCATGGGGGTAACTCCGACGGCTGCTATTCAAAACCCGCCCGCAGGGGGAACGGTATGGTGACTTGACTGTAGCTTATCCTGGGGGATAGGATATGCAATGCCCGAAACTCACCTGCACACCGCCCATCCCGACGTCGTCAAGCGCCTGAAGCGCGCCAGTGGCCACCTGCAAAACGTGATTGCCATGATTGAGGACCAACGTCCCTGCGTGGACATTGCCCAGCAGCTCCACGCGGTGGAAAAAGCCATCAGCGCCGCCAAGAAGCTGGTGATCCATGATCACCTGGATCACTGTCTGGAGGATGTGGTGAGCGCTGGGCCGGCCAGCGTGCGCTCTTCGATTGCCGAGTTCAAGGACATCACGAAGTATTTGTAGTCGGCCGTGTCGCTGGCCGCTTCCTAGTCGAGGGTGAGGTAACGAATCAGCAAGCCGCAGCCGGAACATGCCAAGAGGCCGAGGGCAGCGGCTATCGCCGCTGCGACGGTCCCTATGTGGTGCTTGCGGCTTGATGGTGGAAGGATTTGCCGGTTTCCATGCCTTGAAATCACACCGATTCATGTTGTCCTGCAAGCATTTTGACCTGTATGGCCTGCTGGCGGCCCTGCTGCTGCAGGGTTGCGCCGGCCCTGGCCCGCTGACCGCGGCGCGCGCGGTTGATAGTGCGGCGGCCGACTGCCGAGGTCTGGGCGGCCTTTACCGCGATGCGGGCGCGCCCAATGGCGATTCGCTCGTCCATTTCCTGTTGGGCAAGCCGCCATCAAAAGGCCGCAGGGTGCAGATCGACGTGAGTGCGGAAGGCCTGCGAATTTCATCGGGCTCCACAGCGGGCACATTGGCCGCCGGCAAGGATTTCAACTGCAGCGGCGCCGGGCGCATCACCCTGACCCGTCAGGAGTCCTCGCGCATCCACTTGCCGCCGCTGATCGATCAAATCAAAACCGTCACTTACGTGTTCCATGTTGACGCCGGCGCCAACCTGGTCCTGAGCACCTATGCGCAGACCAGCCTGGCCCCGTATGGCGTGCCGCTTGAGGGACCGGCGCAGCTGGAGTCGACGATTACCTGGCGCCGGATATCCCCTTGAACTCAACGGCCGTGCCTGTTTTTCGGCTCACCCCTCTCAACCGGCTGATGGTCGCCAAGGCGATGAGGGGGTTTGGCGACGGCTTTGTCAGCCTGCTGCTGCCGGTCTACCTGCTCAATCTTGGGCTGTCGGCCTTTCAGGTCGGCCTCATCGCGACCACGACCTTGCTGGGGTCCGGCGTGCTGACGCTCCTCATTGGCCTCCATGCGTCGCGCTTCGACCACCGGCCCTTGCTGCTGGCGGCCTCGGCATTGATGGCGCTCACGGGCCTGGGCTTCGCGTCGCTGGACAGCTTTTGGCCGCTGATGCTGGTGGCGCTGGTGGGCACGCTGAATCCATCGGGCGGCGATGTGAGCATTTTTATGCCGGTGGAGCATGCGATGCTGGCCGGCCATGCCCAAGGCCCGAGCCGCACGGCTGTCTTTGCGCGCTACAGCCTGACGGGAACCCTGTTTGCGGCCTTTGGGTCCCTGGCCGCGGCCTTGCCCGCATTGGCGGCTCCGGTGGCGGGCATTACGACGCAGACCGCCATCCAGGGGATGTTCATCCTGTATGCCTTGCTGGCTCTGGTGATGGCCGGACTGTATCGCGGTTTGCCGTCACGGCCTGCCGAGCAAGCCGCCGAACCGGTTTCGGCGCTGGGTCCTTCCAAAAAGCGGGTCTACCTGCTGGCGACGCTGTTCAGCCTGGACGCTTTCGGCGGGGGATTTGTGGTTCAGTCGCTGGTGGCCCTGTGGCTGTACCAGCGCTTTGGCCTCTCGATCGAAGTGGCCGGCTCGATCTTTTTCTGGGCCGGCCTGCTGACCGCGTTTTCCTACTTGGCGGCGGCTCATATCGCGAGCCGCATTGGTTTGGTGAAGACCATGGTCTATACCCATCTGCCGTCCAGCCTGTGCCTGATCGCGATTCCGTTTTGTGCCGACCTGACTTACGCGGTCATTCTGCTGCTGGTCAGGAGCGCGCTGTCACAGATGGACGTGCCTACGCGAAGCTCTTATGTCATGGCCATCGTGACACCGCAGGAGCGCGCCGCGGCAGCCAGCGTGACATCCGTGCCGCGCAGCCTGGCTGCTGCCGCCAGTCCCGCGTTGGCAGGCTATCTCCTGGGCATGTCTGCATTCGGATGGCCGCTGATCGTGGGTGGAGCCCTGAAGATCGTCTACGACATCCTGCTGCTGACCATGTTCAGCCGTGTGCAACCGCCCGAGGAGCTTCCCGGCGCAGAGCATCCAGCCAAAACCGGCTGAACCTTGACCTCAGTCAACTTGAATGTGCGACTGGCGGCCGACCTTCCGAATGGCAGCCGTGGCCAGGTCTGTCCACGCATACCAACGCCGCGCCTGAATCAGCCCAAAATCGGCATCACATTGGATAATCCACTATTACCCAATGTTAGATTTATCGAAATATCCAACTCCTTGACCTCATAAATAGTATGTAATATCATGGTACATACTATAGTACGAAATAAAGAGGTGGGCCATGGCCAGAGCCGGGATTTACAAGTCTGAAGTGCTGCGCGCCCGCGATAAATTGCTGGCCACGGGGCGCAATCCGTCCATCGACGCCGTGCGCGAAGAGCTGGGCAGCGGCTCCAAAACCACGATCCATCGCTACCTGAAGGAGATCGAGGAAGAGGAAGGGCCGGCCACCGGCAGCCGGGTGGCCGTCAGCGAGGCGATCCAGGATCTGGTGGGCCGCCTGGCGGCCCGGGTCAACGAGGAAGCGGAGGAGCGGGTCACCACGGCGCAGGCCAGGCACGTCGAGCAGCTGACCCAGCACCAGCAAGCCGCTGCGGCCCTGAAAACCGAGGCCCAGTCCACGCGCCAGCAGCTGGAGCAAACCCAGCGGATCTTGGCCGAGGAAAAGACCGCTCACGGCAAAACCAGCGAAGCGCTGAACGGCAAGACCCTTGAATGCACGCAGCTCGCCCAGCAGGTGGCCGACCTGCAGGAGCGCATCGCGGCCGAAGAACGCCATCGCCAATCCCTGGAAGAAAAGCACCAGCATGCGCGCCAGGCGCTGGAGCATTTCCGGCAATCCAGCAAGGAGCAGCGCGAGCAGGACCAGCGCAAGCACGAGCAGCAGGTGCAGTACCTGCAGGCCGAATTGCGCACCGTGAACGAGACCTTGGCCACCAAGCAGCAGGAAGCGGTCCACACCCTTCAGGACAACGCGCGTTTGCTGGGCGATTTGTCGCGCGCCCAGGGCGATCTGCACCAGGCCCAGGAAGAGGTGCGGGGCCTGCGGCCGCTCAAGGAGGAGCTGGGGTTTGCGCAACGGCGCACCGAGGAGCTGGGCCGGCGCCTGGTCGAGCAGGACAGTGCCGTCCAGCAGCTCAGCACCTCGAACGAGCAGTTGCAAGCCAAGGTCGACGAGCTGCTCACCGCGAAGCAGCAGGTGGAACTGGCGCTGGCGACGGCTAGGTCATCCGTCACGGCTCAGGAGCAGGTCGTGGCCAGCATGCTGGAGCGTTTCAGTGTGCCGGCGCCTGGGCCTGATGTGGTTGTGAGCCCGGCTGAAGGGGCCGTTCGACCAGCGAAGAGGGAATCGAAAAAGCCAACGGGGACAAGGACTTAAGTGCGTTTCTGCGAAATTTTCAGGAATCACGGCCGACCCTCGAATGGGCACGGCCGATCATGCAAGCCGCCATCGAGCTGCCGGAGTACGGCCAGCTGCGCGTTTGATATTCCACGATGTATATTATGTTAAATCAAATAATCCGGCAGCCAACCGTTGGAGCAAGTTGAAACTCGTCCGGCGAAATAAAAGTGCCTACACTTTGGAAGTAAAAGTGACAACAAGCTGGGCCAAGTCCACTACCCATGCGGTCTGCAGACTGTTTTAAGGAATCCGCCGTTTTCCGAAAGCCGCCTTTTCCGCCGTATTTGGACGTCATTTTTGGAAGTAAAAATGCCAACGCCAGTGTCTGACGGCAGTGTCGACGCCCCTTTAAATATCGTCAGCTCGACGTTTAGACGGTCTGATAGAAAGATTACGTAAATTCATGGCCGACTGCAGTAACTTTGACCATCTCCATCGGTTTGATGGTCACCGTCACTGCGCGATCGCTAGGTGACCATAGTTACAGCTGCGATTTCAAAACCTGACCAGGCGTACTAGGGGTCGTGCCGGGATACGGGTCAAAATGATACTTAAGCCAAAAACAACTTAAGAACTCACTTCTTATGCGATTTGTTTGCATCTACGGCGCCGTCAGTCCCGCGCCGCCAGTTCCTCAAGCGGCTCAATGCGCTGAATCCAAGTTTCGAGCCGCGCAATCGCTTCGCGCATTTGTCCGGTGATCTCCGATGCCAGTTCCGGCAAGGTCTCATCGGCCGCCCCGGCAAAACCAGCGTCGTTGATAACGGTGTGCGCCATGCCATGTAGACGCAGCATCCGGTCACGCCACCCTTCCTCGCCGATCACATCACCCAACAGTTCGGCGAGCTCATCGACCACTCGCAGCAAGGTCGTCGTGTCGTAGCTGTCGCGCAACTTCTCCAAGGCTACCCGATCCAGGCAACCATAGACGGTATTGATGAATGGCTGTGAGTCACTCATTTTTTGCCTCGTTTTCCTTTTGTGGGCGTGGTGTTGTCCTTCATCTTATCGCTGGCGGCGCGCGCCTGTTTGGCGGCCTGTCTGAACTGCGATTCGCGCAGCCACGGCTCGGGCGGCTTCTTCAAGTCCAGATGGAAGCTACCAAAGCGCTTGGTGGTGCTTGTTCCGTAGGGACTCAGGAAGACCTCGTCAGCTTCGTCCACCTCCACGCCCTCGGCGCGCAGATCCTCGATCACCCGCATCATGTCGACAGTGTTCTGCAGGATCACCGCCGAGGCCACCAGGTCGATGTAGCGCAGGCGCTTTTGCTGCTCGACCGGATCGTTCTCGGTGATCACGTCGCCGCCGAAGTTCAGCCACTTGGTGAACGCATGATATGACTCGATCTTGTTGGTCTCGCCCGTCACCTCCTGACGCATCTCCTTGCTGTTGATCCAGCGCAGCAGGTACACGGTGCGCAGCACCCGGCCCAACTCACGCGCCGCCGCGAACAACCGGTTGTGACGGCTCTCATTGCTCAGCTTGCGCAGCAGCATGGGCGAGGCAATCCGTCCGGCCTGGATCGAGATCGCAATTTGCATCAGGTCCTTCCAGTGATCGAGGATCAGCTGCCAGTTCACCACGTCGGTGAAGATTCGGTCGATGTGCTTATAGTGTGTGCCCTTGTTCGGCCGGTAAAACTTGAGGTCCTTCCAGTTGCGAATGCGCGGCATCAACTGAATGCCCAGCAGATGCGTGAACGCGAACACCGTCTCGGACTGCCCATGCGTGTCGGAATACACCGTGTCGGCCTCGACGGACAGCCCGGCTTTGTGCAGGCCCTCGATCACGTAGATCGCCTCCAGCACGCCAGGCGGGATGAAGTGATGGAACACCGCGATATAGTTGTCGGCCACATGCCGGTAGGCCACCGCCCCCATTTTCTTGTAACGAAAATGCATGCCCACCAGCAGGTTCTGGTCGTAGAAATCGTACTGCGTGCCGTCCGCCGCGACCTTGGTGCCATCACCCCACTTCTTGGGCAACTGCAGCCGCAGGTACAGCTCCGTCATGTCCCGGTGCGCGGCGTCCAACTGCTCCAGGCCCATGTGGTGCCGGTTGGCATACGACAGCTGGTGAGGCGACACCTGGTTGGCCAGATGCCGCGCCGCCTGGTTGACGCCCAGGCCTGTGCCCAGGGAGAAGGTGGTGAGCAGGTAACGCGCACGCGCGTTGCGCAGCCGTGCGTCGTCGCCCGACAGCGGCCCGAAATGTCGCGTGAAATCGGTCCAGTGGTTGATGTTGAGCAGGATGTCCAGCAGGTTGCGCGGCGCGACTCGGTTGCCGATCGTCGTGTGCAGCGCAACGGCCGACGCCGGGATTTCCTTGGCCGTCGTGCGCTTGACGGTGGGTTCGCCGCCGGGGCTGATGGTCACGTCAGCCGCGTGATGCGGAAATTCCCGATCAACCTCCGCCGCGGTGTCGGTCAACAGGCGCTTCAGCGAGTCGCAGAATCCCTGTGCCGTGGCAGCAATGCCGGCGCGCTCGCAGTACACGGCGAGCCGCTTCTGGCATTCCCCCCATGGCAGCAACTGCTTGCGGTCATCGGCGAAGGCTTCGGAGCCATCGATACTGACGTCCCCGCTGCGCAGATCACTGCTCAGGTGGCTGAAAACACAGACTTCCAGGTGGCGCCGGTTGGTCGGATGGCCATGACCGTGAGAGCGGCGCACCAGCTTGTGCCACCGCTGCGATGCGAACGACAGATTGACTTCGTCGGCCACCCACTCCGCCTTGCGGTTCTCGTTGGCCAGTACGATCTCAAGAGCGTCGATCAGGTGGCGGTCCTGCGTGGTGGCCTCGAAGCGCAAGGCGCGCGCCATTCGGAACATCGCTGCACGCCAACTGCTGAACGGTTTCCACAGCAGCGGCAGATGATTCTTGCCGCTCCACACGCGGATCGCCTCGCAGTCAGCACGCAGTTGTTCCAGACTGCCGTGAGGGGCAAGCAGTTCGCGCACGCGCCGGCCGGTCTCGGCGTCGTCCAGGTCCTGCGCCAGCAACTCGAGCACATCGTCGAGTTTGGCGACCAGTTCCTCGCTGAGTTCGCGTTGGCGCGCCTGGATGGCCTGAAGTTCGTCGCGCGCGCTGTTGTGGCAGGCGCCGATGCGGCGAATGAACATTTCGGCGATGTCATCGCGGGCGCGCACGCGCATCTGCCGCATCAGAGCCAGCGTCAGCGTGTGGCGCTTGGGCGGCGACAGATCCTTCATTTCGCCGGCGTCCATCACGGCCGCCATTTCGGAGAGGTGCTTCAGGCGGGTGGCCGGAACGCCTTCCAACAGCGCATCACTGTCAGGAAGCGAGTCCAGCCAGCGCAGTTGCTCCAGCAGTTGATCGAGATGCTGGCGTGACGCCTTCTTGGCCGAGCGCTTCAGATCGTTGTACCGGGTTTGTCGCTCGGGCAGTTTGCTGGCCAGCAGTTCGTCGAGCCAGCGGCGCTGGACGACCGTCAGGCGCTGCCAAACCCCGGTGTAAAGCGCCTGCTCGGCGGCTTCGTGCTCTTTCTCGGCAATCTTGACGAGGGCGCCGAACATCGGTAATTCGTAGTCCAGCCGTACCAATTCGGCAATCAGGATGTTGATGATGTCGATGCGCGTGTTGACGATCTGGCTAACCTCGCGCGCGATCCGCACCGCGTCGTTTCGCGCACGGGGACCGGTGAAGGGCTGCACGCCCAGCAGCTTGCGCACGGCCTCGTGATGGCGATACAGCGAACGGTGGGCCGACGGATAGGTGATTTCCTGTTGCGGTGGCAACCCCATGCAGGCCGAGATGTGTTCAATCACCTCGGGTGGGATCTGGTCAATGGTGCAGAAGTAGTGCAGATACTGGAAGCACTTGAGCTGCACCATCAAGGCCAGACGCCGGTCGGCCTGGCGGGCGAAGCCGTTGACCCAGTTCAGCTCCTCCGGGGCAGGGCTGAACAGGCGCTGCAGATCCTGAGCCGTCAGCAGTCTCTGAAAGCGTGGGTAGGCGGTACGCTCGATGCTGGCCATTCACGCCTTGGCCCGAGCCGCCTTGCAAGCCAACTGAGCCTGCAGCGACTCCAGGAAGTCATCTTTGTTGGTGAATGTAAAAATCTGCACCTCACCACCCGGACGTTCCGTCCGCACCTTCACCGCCGGCAGCGACAGCATGGAGCCGGAACTGCGGCGGCACCCGCTTCTTCAAAGATCTCCAGCCAGACGACACCGTGGCCTGTGTCGATGTGCCGAACCTGGTCATGGTGATCATGGGAGTGTTGAAGTACCTCATGGGCTACACCCTGACGGTCAAGCGATACGCGTTGGCCAACTACTGTCCGCACAATTTGAGCGAGTTCTACATGACTGCACGCAACAAACTCAGAAACGCTCAAAACCGTCCTTCTATCATTATTGCTGGATGCAGGCCACGCTGTGTTGATGTCATGGATTATGGAAAACTCAACAGTATCCGGGTGTCGGGGCCGCACTGCGCAACTGTGCGCAGTGCGGCCCCGACACCGTTTTCTACGCTCCGTCAGTCGAGACGGACTTTAGCGACGTCGGCTACATGCTTCCACTTGACGAGTTCCGCTCGCAGGAAAGTGTTGAAGGCCTCCGGCGTACCGCCGACAATCTCAGCGCCTTGCGCCATCAGCTTCACTTTGACATCGGGCATCTGCAGGGCTTTGTTGGTTTCCGCATTGATTTTGGCAATGACCTCCGCAGGGGTACCGGTGGGTACCATCAGCCCGCCCCAGGACACGGCTTCATAGCCGCTGATGCCGAGTGCCTCGTTCACCGTCGGGACATCAGGCAACGATGCGATCCGCTTTTGGCTGGTGACGGCCAGCGCCCGGAGTTTCCCGTTCTTGACATGCGGCACGCCGGCGAGCGCCGTGGGCAGCGCGATCGTGAGCTGCCCTCCCATCACGTCGATGATCGCTGGTGCGTCGCCCTTGTACGGCACGTGTAGCATCTTGGCCCCGGTCGTCACTGCGAGCAGTTCACCGGCAAGATGACTGCCCGCCCCTTTGCCGGCAGAGCCGAAGGTAATTTGCCCGGGCTTTTCCTTGGCCAGGGCAATCAGCTGCGCCAGACTTTTCACTGGTGAATCAGCCGCGGTCACGATCACCAGCGGAACGATCGTGGTGAGAATGACGGGCGCGAAATCCTTCACCGTGTCGTAGGGCAGCTTGGCGTAAACCGCCGGGTTGATGGCATTCGGCCCGAGATTGGCCATCAGAATGGTGTAGCCATCGGCCGGGGATTTGGCCGCGGCTTCGTTGGCAATGATGCCGTTGGCTCCCGGCCGGTTCTCGATGACGACCGTTGTTTCCCAGGCCTGTCCCATCTTCATGCCCAAGAGCCTGGCGGTGACATCCGAGGCACCGCCGGGCGGGTACGGAAGAACAATGCGGATCGACTGGGTGGGCCAATCCTTGGCGATGGCGGCCTGACCGCTGCACAGGGCGCCTATGAGCATGAGCGCCGTCGCAATCCGGCGAAGATATTGAGTCATTGAAAGTCTCCTGGTAATCGTTGGTGAATACTGCCTTGGGAACCTCGATCTCGTCATGGCCTCAAATCGCTCCCTTTTGCTTCGAGGCGGAAATTTGCTCAGCAGACCAGCCCAGTTCCGTGGCCAGTATTTCTTCGGTGTGCTCCCCCAGCGCTGGAGGGGCACGTCGATAGCGGATGCTGGTTCTAGAAAACTTGATGGGATTGGCGATTTGCGGCGCCATGGCGCCGCTGGAATGAGGCAGCGAAAAAACCATGCCGCGGGCCAGCACGTGCTCGTCCGTCAGCGCTTCGGGAATAGACTGGATCGGACCGCACGGCACCCCCGCGCGTTCGAGTTGATCGAGCCAGTGCCTCTTGCATGCATGGGCGAACAATTCGGACAAGGCGGGAATAAGCGTTGCGCGGTGCTGCAGCCGCTGGGCGTTGGTGGCGTACCGTTCGTCATTGGTCAATCCTTCTACGCCGAGCGTGCGGCACAGCGCGCCGAATTGGCGGTCATTCCCGACAGCAACGATCAGTTCTCCATCGCTGGCGGCAAAGGACTGGTAGGGGGCGAGATTGGGATGCGCATTGCCCCATCGCTTCGGTGGCTTTCCCGATACGAGGTAGTTGGACGCCTGATTGGCGAGCCAGGCGACCTGGGTGTCGAGCAGGCTCATGTCGATGTATTGGCCCTTGCCGCTGCGGGTTCGCTCGAACAACGCACTGACGATGGCGACCGATGCGTACATGCCGGTCATCAGATCGGAGATCGGCACGCCGCACTTCTGGGCGCCGCCGCCAGGCTGGTCGTCACTCTGCCCGGTGATGCTCATCAGCCCCCCCATGGCCTGGATCACGAAGTCGTAGCCCGCTCGGCTGCTGTAGGGCCCGGTTTGGCCGAAACCTGTGATCGAGCAGTAAACCAGGCCTGGATTGATCTCGCAGAGAGCGGCGTAATCCAGGCCATAGCGCCTCATGTCGCCGAGTTTATAGTTCTCCACGAACACATCGACTGTCTTTACCATTTCGCGCAGAATGCCCTGGCCTTCCGGCGTACTGATATCCACGGTGATTGATCGCTTGCCCCGATTGGCAGAGAGAAAATAGGCGGATTCGGCCGTTGCCGAACCATCCTCGCGTTCAAGAAAGGGCGGCCCCCACCCTCTGGTATCGTCTCCGCCTACAGGTCGCTCGACTTTGATCACATCGGCCCCCAAATCGGAAAGTAGCTGCGTGCTCCACGGGCCCGCGAGGATTCGGCTGAGATCAAGTACCTTGATGCCGGATAAGGGTCCTGCCATGATGTGCCTTCTTTGTGTAACCAATCAGCTCGGATCGAACAGGACGCCCGGGTTCAGGATCTGCTTTGGATCGAAGACTGTCTTGGCAGCCTTCATCGCAGCGCAGAACAGTTCCGGCCGCTCTTTGTCATACCAGGGTCGATGGTCCCGTCCCAGAGCGTGGTGGTGGGTGACTGTGCCACCCGCATCGACCATGGCCTGCTCGCCGATGCGCTTGATTGCCATGTATTGCTCGGGAATGCGTGACTTGTCGCCATAAGCAAACCAGGTGAAGTACGGCGCCGGGCCGTCCGGATACAGGTGGGTGAAGCGGCAGGTGACCGACCCCTTGCGCCCCGTCACTTCTCGGATGGCGCGATGGGTTTCGGCCTTGACATGGTCGCGCAATGCGGCAAATTTATCCCACGTGACGGCGGTCTCCATCGTTTCGCGCATCACACCACGTGCGATTGCGTATTCACGCAGAAAGGGTCCGCGCAGGAATTTGTTGCGCCAGTTGGCCGTGTCGGAGTCCGATCCCGCCGCCTTGTCGTTCAGCGTCTGGGCGTCCCATTCGCCGGAGCACTCAGCGCAGATTTCCAGTGCGCGGTTCATCCAGACATCGACCGGGTGATCAGCTGATTCAAAGCCGAGCACCAGAATGTCGTAGCTTCCGTCGCTGGATCCGGTGTAGGCCGCCTCTTCCCGTTCGATCAGGCGGGCATTGGAGGGATTCAATCCGGACTGCGAGAGCAAGCGGGTCGCTTCGACCGCATTTTCATAAACGCTGAAGCGCACTGTTGTCATCTTGCGGAAGACCGGCCGGCGATGGAGCCTGACCCAGGCCTCGGTGATGATGCCCAAGGCTCCCTCAGAGCCGAGAAACAGTCGATCGGGATTGGGACCGGAGCCTGAAACTGGGAAACGGCGCGATTCGATGTTGCCCGAGGGCGTGACCACCTTGAGACTTTGAACATGGTCGTCGATCTGCGTATAGGCCGTCGCGAAGTGGCCTGCGGCGCGGGTGGCAATCCACCCGCCGAGTGATGAGAACTCCCACGCCTGCAAGAAGAAGCGCATGGTCAGTCCAGTGGGTTTGAGCTGCTTTTCCAGGCTAGGGCCGAGAACACCGGCCTGAATTCGCGCTGACTGCGACTTGGCATCCACTTCCAGTACCTTGTCGAAATGCTTCAGGTCGATGGTGACGACGCCTCGGTATCGGTCGTACTCAGGTGGATTGACGCCGCCGACAACGCTGGTTCCGCCGCCGTACGGGATGGCAGCCAGGTTGTGTCGGCCGCACCAGTCGTACAGATCAACGATGTCCTCTTCCGTTCTGGGGTAGGCGATGACGTCGGGCGGGTTGCGAAACTCCTTGCGCAATGCCCGCGCTACGTCGACGGTGCCCGCTCCATAGGTGTGGTACAGGCGATCGTATTTGTCGGTCGTGCAGATTGCCGCGAGGGACGCCGGCGCCTGGATGCGCGGCGCGCGAAGGTCAATGTCTTCCTCCTTCGGGAACGGTACAGCCTCGAAGTGGTCGACACCAAGCAACCGGCTCCATGCGGATTCGAACTCGGCGGTTTCCGCCGGCGAAACCGTGTCTCCTTCGTTACCCCAACCATAGAATTTTCGGCGGCGCTCTTGCATTGTGAGTCTCCTGGTTTTGTAGCGAATTACATTGCAACGTCTGCAGATGTAGGCGTATTTGACGGCGAATCAACAAAAGATAACAATGATTATTTTCAACAAAAATCATCGATACCATCGATAGATTTGGCATCAGGAGAAAAAGTGGAACTCAGGCACTTGCGTTATTTCGTGGCTTTGGCTGAATGCCTGAATTTCACCCGCGCCGCAGAACGGGTGCACATCACACAATCCACCCTGTCTCACCAGATTCGCCAACTCGAAGAGGAGATTGGGGAGCTCTTGTTTGAGCGGGTGGGCAAACGTGTCTTGATCACGGAACGAGGAGAATTGTTTCTCAGCTACGCCGCCAAAGCGCTGAAGGAAGTCGATCAGGGCGTGGCCGCATTGAAAGAGTCTGCCCGGGGCCTTACAGGCAAATTGCGCATCGGCTCCACACATACGTTCAACCAAGGATTCATTCCCGAATGCATCGCCACCCTGTTGGTACGGCACCCCACCGTGAAAGTGGCCGCGAGTGAGTTCACTGCTGACGACATAGGAGAAAGGCTGGCCTCAGGGGCGCTAGATCTGGGGATTTCCTACCGGCCACGCACCGTGGGCGACCTTTGGTTCGAGCCCCTGTACAACGAGCAAATGGTCTTAGTCGTTTCGCCCCAGCATCCACTCGCCGGTCGGAAGCGAATCCGGTTGGTGGAGCTTCATCGGCAGCCTCTGGTATTGCTGCCAGAAGCTTTCGCGACCCGCGCCATGCTCGATGAGTGCTTTCGTGCATGTGATGCCGAGCCTCTCGTGGTTGTGGAAATGAATACGCTCGCCCCCATGCTGGCACTGGTGGAAAGAACGCAGATCGGCGCCATCGTTTCCGAAAACGCGGTGCGGGACCGCTCCACGCTGCGCGCAGTCCCACTGGAGAGCCCAACGCCCATGCGTACGCCAGGGATCCTCTGGAAGCGCGATGTAGACAAGACGGCGCCGATGCGCGCGTTCGCCTCCATCGTCCGTGCGATTGCACTCAGCAGCAGATTGCGCCGGCCGTCGGACTCGAACCACTGAATACCTGGATTGATGATCGGTCGAACATCTCACGGACTTGCCTCGAAGGGCGATGACAATACGTTACGCGGCAATGCGTGGCTGACGATAGACCCGCAGGGGCGATCCTTGCTGTCGGTTTTGGCGTTGTGGCATGGACAAGAACATGGCGATCATGGTGCTGTCCAGCGTGTTGAGCGCAGCAACGCGTGCTGATGCCGTGGTGCTTGTAATCGGAGGCGCGTCTCCGGGCTTCAACGGCAAGCCCGGCTGGGCGCGGTTGACCTCCTGGATCTGGCTTATCTTGTCACAGCTGGAGACGATGGCGGTCTCGGGCGGGTTGAGGTACAGCCGCACGACATTGAATGCACACGAGTCTCAAACACGCCTTCGCTTGGACTGGATGCCCGAATCTCTTGGTTGGCACACTCAGTCGGATCCTGTTGGGGTCGATTTGTTTTCGTTGTCAAAAGTGACGGTAGGAGAACGAGCACTGGCGCAGGGGTGGCCTGGTAAGCCCTTGATTCCATTGGTTTTCCTGTTCACTGTTTAATCGCCATTTGAGGGCGTCAATGCTGAAAGCGGAATACGCCCCTCAAATTGATGCCCTGTAGCCGCGTCGCGCTATTTTTCCCGTGAGCTCAGCGGGGATGACTTGGCGCCGATTCGGTCGAGGTTATCGGCTGCGTGCGCGGCGGCGAAGACAAGGACCGCGCGCGCCTGGACAGCGGATGCGCTGTTGCGCTGGCCGAGTTGGCGGACACCGTGCGCGAAGAGGTTCAGCGAAGCCGGGGCTGAAGCGGGATGCAACCCCTGTTTTGGGTTGGGAGCAGGCGCTACCGGAAAAGGTCGATGACCTTGGTCTCACCCTAGTTATTGAGCAGGTAGCCTTCTTCATGTGCTACTGCCAGAGCCGCTCCACACCGTTTGCATCGCTGGTCTCGACCAGCTCCAGCAGTCTCAGGTGCGACTTGAGGCTCAAGCGCTGCAAGCCGGACCAGTCGGCCTGCTATATATACCACCTACATTGGCGTTGTGTCCGATGATGTCCCTGAGCAAGTGCAACCTGGGGGAATCGTATTTTTTAGGCAAATCGGTGCGGATGGCAAGAAAGATCCGTTGCAAAACAAGCACTTGACGAAAGCACGAGGGCACGCCAAGGTGTTCCTGCGTAAGCCTTTAATTTGATTAACGCTTTCCACCTCAAGCGCACCGATTTGCCCAAAAAGTACGATTCCCCCATGGTGCGCAAGTCGGTTCATTTCCAATCAGCTCGCGTGGTGCGCGGTTAGTGAAGTCAATGCTACGGCAACATGGTTTGATGGCGATGCAGGTCGTTGTCAATCGGTGTTGCTTTTAGCAAGGCATTCATCTCGGCATCGAAATTGGCGCCTTGTTCCAGCAGCCAATCACAAAAAGTTTTAACTACTGGATCATGCTGGCGTTCGGTCCGCGTGATTAGGAAATAGCCTGGAGTGTCCAGGGTCACGCGACCGAAGGGCGCGACGAGGCGGCCGGCGGCGATGTCTGTGGCCACCAAGGGGGAATAGCCCATGGCCACGCCGATGCCATCTATGGCCGCCTGCAGGCAAAAATACAGGTGCTCGAGTTCAAGTGATTGGGCTGGTACCACGCGACTGTGGTGCGCGAAGGCCAGCCAGTCGTCCCACGCCAGGGGCCGGGCTGGGCATTGCAGGATGGTATGAAGACCCAGGTCGGTGATGTGCGCCAGCGGCAGCTGGCTCAGCAAGGTGGGTGAACAGACTGGGAAGGCGCATTCGGATACCATGCGCACCTTGGTCAAGCCCGTGACCTCCTGGGGTTCACGGCGAATCACCACATCGATGTTGGCGGGCAGTTTGCTCATGGGTTCGAGGCCCGTGGAGATTTGCACTTCGATGTGGGGATGCTGCGAACGGAATTGCGCGAGCCTGGGGAACAGCCAGCGCATCGTGAACGTGGGAAGCGCATTGACGCGCAGAACCTCATGCGCGCTGATGCTTCGCGACGCCGACGCAATGGCGGCCAATGCCGGGCTGACCGAATCGAGGTAGAGCCTCCCCTGGTCCGTCAGCGCCACAGATTTCCCCAACCGCCGAAACAGGGCCACCCCCAGCCACTCTTCCAGCGACCTGATCTGGTGACTTACTGCGCCGTGAGTCACTGAAAGCTCGTCGGCAGCGCGCGAAAAGCTGCGCAACCTGCCAGCGACTTCGAAAGCGCGTATCGAATTGAGTGGCGGTAGTTTTTGCATTAAGTGTTAGTTTTATTCGCAGATCAGGCCAGTTTATATCGTTTGAAGCGGGCGTGTCGCTGTGATTGAATACAGCACGGCTTCAGAAAGCGCATTGGCCTTTCAGCCACATGTGAGTAATTTTATAAACATGGAATGGAGACATCATGCTGTCGGGTAAATTGATTCTGGATCTCAGTTGGGTGCTAGGCGGTCCTTTCGCAGGCCAGCTTTTGGCCCAACTGGGCGCGGAAGTGGTAAAGGTCGAGGCACCGGAAGGTGACTATGCGCGCCGTGTGCCACCGGTCTCGCCGCAGCAGGACTCACCGTTTTTCCTGTCAGTGAATCGTGGCAAGCGCAGCATTGCCATTGACTTGAAGTCCGCTGACGGCAAGAAGGCATTTGACGATCTGGTGCGCCAGGCGGATGCGGTGATCTATGGCTTTGCGCCTGCCGTGCCGGCGCGCCTAGGCCTGGATTTCGCCACCCTGAGCGCCATCAACCCGCGCATCGTGGTGGCCCAAATCATTGGCCTGGATGACCAAGGCGAATACGCCAACGCGCCCGCGTTCGACCTGATGCTTCAGGCGATGTCGGGCGTGATGAGCATCACTGGCGAAGAAGGGGGAAAGCCCGTGCGCGTTGGCTACCAAGTGGCGGACCTGGCGGGCGGCTTGTACTTGGCGCTCGCCACCACCGCGGCATTGGTGAAGGCCTTGACGACCGGCAAAGGGGAACAGATCCAGATTTCCCTGTTCGACGCGCAGATCGCCATGCTCACCTGGCAGGCGCAGGGCTGGTTAAGCGGCGGCCCTGTGCCCCGTGCGACCGGTGCGCGTCACGCGATGATCGCGCCCAGCGACACCTACCGCGCCGCCGACGGCAAGTGGCTGGCGCTGGCGCCGACTGGAGACGCCTTTTGGCGAAAGCTATGCGACGCCATCGACAGGCCCGAGCTGGCCGACGATGCCCGCTTCAATGATGCTGCCGCTCGCATCCGCCATGTGGAGGCACTCACCGGGGAGCTGGCCCGCGCCATCGCGCTGAAGCCGGCCGCCAAATGGATGGTGATTTTCAGCAGCGCTCGTGTTCCCGCCGCGGTGGTCCAGGGGATTGACGAGGCCTTGCAACACCCTTTAATTCAGGCGCGCCAGATGGTCGAGCAGGTGGCCAGACCCGATGGCGCGGCCGCCCTTCCCATGCTCGGCAACCCCTTCAAGTATGCGGACACGCCTGTCCTCGCCTACCCCCCGGCGCTCGGGGCCGACACGGCCGAGGTGTTCGAGCGCATTGCCGGTTATTCGCCCGAACAGGTCGCGCGACTGGCCAAGTCCCGTGCGATTGCGGTGGCGGCTCAGCATGGAGACAAGCCATGACGACCCAGCTCGGCAGCGACACTTCGCACGCTGTGCCCGCCTCACGTTTGCTGGAGCTGGTGCGTCGTTTCGCGATTAACGTGGTGGCGCCGCTGGCGGCTCAAGCAGCCTCGCAGCAAACCTGGGCGGGCACCGCTTTGCGCCAGGCATGCGCCTTGGGCCTGGCGGGCATCGAAGTGCCGGTCGCGCACGGCGGCCACGGCCTGCCCTTCCCGGTGCGCGTTGGCGTGGCTGAGGCGCTTGCCGAGGTGGACTTTGCGTTCGCCTTCGCCTTCATCAACCACCACAACGCGATTTTGCGCATCGCCGAGAAAGGGTCAGAGCCGGCGCGGACGAAGTACGTGGGCGCCATGCTGAGCGGCGAGTTGATCGGCTGCACCGCCATGTCGGAAGACGGCGCAGGCAGTGATTTCACCGCCATCGGCACCCAGGCCCGAAAGGTCGAAGGCGGCTGGTCGCTGACGGGCGCCAAAAAATGGATTGCCAGCGCGAGAGGCGCCGATGTCGCGCTGGTGTTTGCTCAGACAGACCCCGCGTTGGGATCGGCCGGCATCGCGTGCTTCATCGTCAACCTGAATGATCCGGCCTGCCGGCGCGTGGCCGGTGGCGACATGGAAGGCCTGGCTTTGGCGGGCATTGGCGGCTTTGAACTTGATGCGTATGTCGCCCCGGACAGTGACATGCTTTACGCACCCGGCGATGGCTTCAGGCAGGCCATGGCCGGTGTCAACAAGGCGCGGGTCCACATGGCGGCCATGGCTTGCGGGCTGCTGCACGGCGCCTTGCAGCAGGCCACGGCGTACACCGCCTCAAGAATGGTGTTCGGGCAGCCGGTCATCAACCAGCAGGGTTTGCGCTGGTCGCTGGTGGACGTGGCGATGACGCACGACATCCTGCAGATGCTGACGCACCGCGCGGCCGACCTCATTCAGCAGGGCGCGCCGGAAGCCATGAACGCGGCGGCCAGCGCCAAGCTGTACGCGGGCAATGAAACCCTGCCCGCCGTGGGCCAATGCATCCAGGCGCTGGGCGCCCGGGGCATGACGCACGAACAGGGCCTGACCCGAAAGCTGCTGGCCGCCAAGGCCTTGTGCCTGGCCGACGGCTCCAACGAGATCATGCGCGACCGCCTCGGCGCCTCGGTTTTCCAGCGCTATGCGCGCAGCTTCCGGCAGGATAGCCCGGACGGCCTCACTTCAACCTCTCCTGGAGACACGGCCATGACTACGTTCTCAGCCCTTTACATCACCAAAGATGAAAGCGGAGCCAGCCGCGCCGCCGTGCAACTGCTCCAGCGGGACGACCTGCCCGAGGCCGAAGTCCTCGTGCGCATCAGCCACTCCACGCTGAACTACAAGGACGCGCTCGCCATCACCGGAAAATCCCCCGTGGTGCGCAAATTCCCCATGGTGCCCGGCATTGACTTTGCGGGAGTCGTGGAACGCAGCGCGGACCCGCGCTTCAAGCCCGGTGATGCCGTGCTGCTCAACGGCTGGGGCGCGGGCGAGACGAGCTGGGGCGGGCTGTCCCAGTACGCCGCCGTAAAGGGCGACTGGCTCATTGCGCTACCCGAAGGCATGACGACGCAACGCGCCATGTCCATCGGCACGGCGGGCTACACCGCCATGCTGTGCGTGATGGCGCTGGAAAGACACGGCGTCGTGCCGGACGCCGGTCCGGTGCTGGTCACTGGCGCCAATGGCGGCGTGGGCAGCATCGCCATCGCCTTGCTGTCGCGCCTGGGCTACACGGTCACCGCCTCGACCGGCCGCCCTGCAGAAGCGGAGTATCTTCATTCGCTGGGCGCTGCCGCCGTGATGGACCGCGGCCCACTTGGCGAGCCCGGGAAGCCGCTGCAAAAGGAGTCTTGGGCAGCCGCGGTGGACTGCGTAGGCAGCCATACGCTGGCCAACGTACTGGCCAGCACCCGATACGGCGGTGTGGTGGCGGCGTGCGGCTTGGCGCAGGGCATGGACCTACCCGCCTCGGTCGCGCCCTTCATTCTTCGAGGCGTCACACTCGCCGGCATCGACAGCGTCTATGCGCCACCCGCTCACCGTGTGACGGCATGGGGCCGCATGGCCACGGAGCTTGCACCCGAGTTGGTGGAGCGCAACACCCGCGTCATCGGCTTGAGCGAGGCGCTGGCTGTCGCCCCTGAGCTACTGGCCGGCAGGGTACGGGGACGGGTCGTCGTCGACGTTCACAGTTAAATATTTCACTGCACGACAAAGGAGACAAACCATGACATTTCGCATCTTCAACAAAGCACTGTTGGCCGGCATCGCCGCGCTCACGGTAACGGCCCTGCATGCGCAGGACTACCCAACCAGGCCCGTGCGACTGATAGTTCCCTTCCCGCCGGGTGGGTCCGTGGACTATGTCGCGCGCACCATCTCGCAGAAGTTCTCCGAAAACCTGGGCCAGACCGTGATCGTCGACAACAAGGGCGGTGCCTCGGGAACGATCGGAACCTACGAGGCAGCCCGGGCAGCATCGGACGGCTACACGCTTCTCCTTGTATTTGACTCCCATGCAGTCAACAACAGCCTCTACAGCCTCAAGTACGACACCTTCAAGTCCTTTGACTATGTCAGCCTGATCGGCACTATGCCAATGGCCTTGGTGACGTCAAAGAAATCGGGCATCACGACCGTGTCGGCTCTCTTGGAGGCCGCAAAGGCCAACCCCGGCAAGCTTAACTATGGCTCCTCGGGCGTCGGCGGGTCCAACCACCTGAACCCCCTGGCCTTTGAGCGCCAGGCCGGCGTGAGGTTGACGCACGTGCCCTACCGCGGCGGCGGACCGATGCTCACAGCCTTGCTCGGTGGCGAAGTCGACATGGTGATTGGCAGCCTGCCCACCGTGATCGGTTATTCCAAATCGGGGCAAGCCAACATCGTCGCCATCGGCAGCAAAACGGCGGCGCCCCAGATTCCCAATGTGCCAACCATCGACGCCGCCTTACCGGGCTATATCGCGCAGTCCTGGATCGGCATGATGGTGCCGGCCGGAGTGCCCAAAACTGTGTTCAGCCGGATCCAGACCGCCCTGCAAAAGACGCTGGCCGACCCAGCCGTCAAGACAAAAATGGAGAATGATGGCTTCAACATAGTCAACAGCTCACCTGCTGAATTCGAACAGCAGGTCGACCGCGAATCCAAGCGCTGGGCAAAGATCATTCGCGATGCCAACGTGAAGGTGGAGTGAGTCATTTGTAATTCCTACTTTCTGGATTGCTAGGGTGCGAACGCCCCTGGCTGTATGGGGGGGTATGGGGGGGTATGCCGAGATACGCGTAAAAATGATACTTAAGCGAAAAAGTAGCAAAAGTGTTATGCGCCTAACGAATTTGGCCGGGCCTTCCGGGGTCGTTTTGTTCCAGAACGGCATCCATGGCCTCCTGCCGGGTAGCGAATTTTCTGCCGGCAAGCTGGCCATCTTCAGTCGTCCCCAGAAGCTCTCCGTGGGGGAGTATCCCAGCAATTGCCCTTCCTGCTCATCGATGAGCGCATCTTCCAATCTTTCAATGCATCCTGGAATTCGTGGCTGCAATACTGGCTGCCTCGGTCGCTGTGGAATATCAAGCCAGCGTCTGGACGCCGACGAAACCACGCCATGGTCAACGCATCCTTGACCAGACTGGTTTGCATGTGGGGTTTCAGGCTCCAGCCCACCACCTGGCGACTGAACAGGTCGATGACTGCCGCCAGGTACACCCAGCCTGCATCGGTGGCGATATAGGTAATGTCGCCACTCCAGAGCTGGTTGGGCGCCTCAGGAGTGAAACGCCGCTGTACAAGGTCGGGGGCCACGGGCAGGTTGTGTTTGCTGTCGGTGGTCACCACAAACTTGCGTTTGGTCCTGGCCTTGATGCCGTGCTGCTGCATCAGGCGCCGAACGCGCTCCTTGCCCACCCGAATACCTCGGGCGAGAAGTTCCTTGTGCATGCGCGGCCAGCCGTATTCCTGTTTGACCGCGGCATGGATGGCTCGCATGTGGGCCAACAAGGCCTCGTCGCCATAGCGACCTGGTGGAGCAGATCGGTTCCCATTCAGATGGCGTTGCCAGGTGAAGTACCCGCTGGCACTCACTTGCAGCACTTCACAGGAGATGCTCACCGGATAGCGCTTCCTCATTTGGTGAATCCAGGCGTACCTCGCAGTGTGTCCTGCGCATCGTGTGAGCCGCGGCTTTTTTGCGATGTCACGCTCCATCCTCAGGCGTGCAACCTCTGCGCGCAGGCGGGCCAACTCCATTTGCTCGGGTGTGACAGCAGCAGGCTTATTTCCTGCGCCGCTGCCACCGACATCGGCTTTCGCGTCTGCAACGAGGCGCTGCAAATCCACGGCGGCTACGGCTACACCCGCGAGTACCCGCTGGAGCGCTACCTGCGCGATGCGCGCGTGCACCAGATCGTGGAAGGCACCAACGAAATCATGCGCGTGATCGTCTCGCGCCGCATGCTGGAAACCGACAACACAGACAACACCGAGGAAATCCGATGACAACAACAACTTACGCAGGCCTGCAACTGGAACTGCGCGGCCACACCGCCGTGCTGACCCTGGCCAACCCGCCCGCCAACACCTGGACAGCGCAAAGCCTGGCCGCGCTCACGCAACTGGTGAGCGAGCTGAACGCCAGGCGCGAGATCTACAGCCTGGTCGTCACCGGCCAGGGCGAGAAGTTTTTTTCGGCCGGCGCCGACCTCAAGCTGTTTGCCGATGGCGACAAGGCCGTGGCGCGCGAGATGGCGCGCCGCTTCGGCGAGGCGTTTGAAGCGCTGGCCGGTTTTCGCGGCCTGTCGATTGCCGCGATCAACGGCTACGCCATGGGCGGCGGGCTCGAATGCGCGCTGGCCTGCGACCTGCGCATCGCCGAAGAGCAAGCCCAATTGGCGCTGCCCGAAGCCGCTGTCGGCCTGTTGCCCTGCGCCGGCGGCACGCAGTGGCTGAGCTGGGCCGTGGGCGAAGCCTGGGCCAAGCGCATGGTGCTGTGCGGCGAGCGCGTGGACGCGGCCACCGCGCTGCGCATCGGCCTGGTCGAAGAAGTCGTGCCGCGCGGCCAGGCGTTGGCGCAGGCCCTGCTGCTGGCAGCGCGTGTGGAACAGCAAAGCCCGACCAGCGTGGCCGCCTGCAAGCGCCTGATTCAGGGGGCGCGCACGCAGTCGCCCGCCGCCACCCTGGTGGCCGAGCGCGAGGCTTTTGTCGACTTGTTCGACAGCCAGGACCAGCGCGAAGGCGTGAGCGCCTTTCTGGCCAAGCGCGCGCCGGTCTGGCGCAATGCGTGAAGGAAAATATGAACCCCCACGCTCACATTCGTTCGCTGCCCCGCGAGGGGGCTGAGTGCCGCGGCTCCGAGCCTGCCGACGCAGGCTTGGACGGCACGAAGAACTGCTGCGTCTCGCAGCAGTGCGGTCTGCAAGACCAGGCCACCTTTGAGGCGGCTCGGCAGGAGGCCACCATGACCGATGCAATGACCGACGTTGTACTCTTTGACGAGCTGCCTACGGCCTGCGGCCGGCGTTTTGGCCTGGCCACGCTCAACGCGCCCGCCACGCTCAACGCCCTGTCCCTGCCCATGGTGCAGGCACTGACACCGGCGCTGCGTGCCTGGGCGGCGGACCCCGGCATGGCGGGTGTGGTGCTGCAGGCCAGCGGTGACAAGGCCTTTTGCGCAGGCGGCGACCTGCGCGAGCTTTACCAGTCCATGCGCGACTGCGGCGCCGGCCCCAACCCCTATGCGCAGGGTTTTTTTGCGCAGGAATACCAGCTCGACCACCTGATTCACCGCTACCCCAAGCCGCTGCTGTGCTGGGGCCACGGCATTGTTATGGGCGGCGGCATCGGCCTGCTGGCCGGCGCCTCACACCGGGTGGTGACCACCACCAGCAAGCTGGCCATGCCGGAAATCAGCATAGGCCTGTACCCGGATGTGGGCGGCAGCTGGTTTTTGCGCCGCATGCCGGGCAGGGTCGGCCTGTTTCTGGCGCTGACGGGCGCGCCGCTCAACGCGGCCGATGCGCTGTTTTGCGGCCTGGCGGACTTTCATGTCGGCGCGACCAGCCGGGCCGAGCTGCTGGCCGCCATCGGCGCGGCGAAGTGGGGCGATGCGGCGGGCGACAACCACGCCGAACTCTCGCGCCTGCTGGCGTGCCATGCAACCGATACACAGGCTGAATCCAGGCTGCGCCTGCACTTCGACCAGATCAACGCGCTGATGGCCGGCGATGACCTGCTGGACATCGCGGCGCGGCTGCGCAGCCTGCAAAGCGACGACCCCTGGCTGGCGGCTGCGGCCGCCACCTTTACCAAAGGTTCGCCGACCTCGGCTGCGCTGGCTTTCGCGCTGTGGCAGCGGGTGCACCACCTGTCGCTGGCCGAGGTGTTCCGCCTGGAATACCGGGTCTCGCTGGGCTGCTGCGCCCACCCCGACTTTGCCGAGGGCATACGCGCGCTGCTGATCGACAAGGACCGCCAGCCGCGCTGGTCGCCTCCGGTACTGGAGCAGGTCACGCCTGAGCTGATTGAAGACCACTTCAAGCCCCGTTTTGCCGCCCCGCACCCGCTGGCGGCGCTGAGCTGAGCTGAGCTGAGCTGAGCTGAGCTGAGCTGAGCTGAGCTGAGCTGAGCTGAGCTGAGCTGAGCGTCCATGATTGAGACATTCACCAGTCATGACGTCCCACCGTTCGGGCTGAGGTATCGAAGCCTCAGAAGCCTTTCGATACCTCAGGGCGAACGGTCGTGGAGTGCCGATCATGATTCACAGAGCCATTGATAAACATAGGAGAAACACAATGAAAATCGCATTTATAGGCCTCGGCAACATGGGCGCACCCATGGCCCTGAACCTGCACAAGGCGGGCCACCAGGTCGCCGCCTTTGACCTGTCCGATGAAGCCTGCCAGCGGCTGGGCAACGAGGGCGTGCGCATTGCCGACTCCGCCAGCAATGTGGTGCGCGGTGTTGAAGTCGTCATCAGCATGTTGCCCGCCAGCCAACATGTGGAGGCACTCTACCTCGGCAATGGTTTGGGCCATGGACAAGCGGGCCTGCTGAGGCAGTTGCCGGCCGGCACGCTGGTGATTGACTGCAGCACGATTGCCGCGACAAGCGCCCGCAAGGTCGCTGACGCTGCGGCAAAGTTGCAGATTGCCTGCGTAGACGCGCCGGTGTCCGGCGGCACCGGCGGCGCCATCGCCGGCACGCTGACCTTCATGGTGGGCGGCGTGACCCGCGACCTGGAGCGCGCACGACCGCTGCTGGAGACCATGGGGCAAAACATTTTCCACGCGGGCGAAGCCGGTGCGGGTCAGACCGCCAAGATCTGCAACAACATGCTGCTCGGCATTTTGATGATAGGTACCTCGGAAGCGCTGGCCTTGGGCGTGGCCAACGGGCTGGATGCCAAGGTGCTGTCCGAGATCATGCGGCGCAGCTCGGGCGGCAACTGGGCGCTGGAAAAATACAACCCCCTGCCCGGCGTGATGGAGAACACGCCCGCCTCCCGGGGCTACGCCGGCGGCTTTGGCACCGACCTGATGCTGAAAGACCTGGGCCTGGCGCAGGAGAACGCCAGCGCCGTGCGCGCCGCCACGCCGCTGGGCGGCCTGGCCCGCAGCCTCTATGCGGCGCACAGCCTGGCCGGCAGCGGCGCGCTGGACTTCTCCAGCGTGATCCGGCTGCTGCAGGGCAAATAAGCACCCGCACTCTGCTACATGTTTGATAGCTGTCAGTGCATGAAGGGGTAATCGTACTTTCGGTGCGGATTGACACGGCCGTCCCTGAAATGAGTCTAAAAAT
Source organism: Polaromonas sp. JS666 (assembly GCF_000013865.1). Taxonomy (NCBI): domain Bacteria; kingdom Pseudomonadati; phylum Pseudomonadota; class Betaproteobacteria; order Burkholderiales; family Comamonadaceae; genus Polaromonas; species Polaromonas sp. JS666. Next base: position 2,585,524 of record NC_007948.1, on the reverse strand, counting down.
CAGCGACTTACAGAAGGGGGAATGGCTTTGCTAGCGGGTGAGCCTCAACACCTTGTCACGCAAGAACCTTCCGCGCTGAAGCGCACCAAACGGCACAGAAAGTACGATTATCCATTTCAAATGATTCCGTGACTTTGGAATGATCAAGCCAATGAGTGAAAATTAAGCAGACAAAAATTAATAAAACAAAGATGTTTCATTACTTTTGAGATTAAGTGTCATGTTGGCCTGTATTTCGGACCTTACCAAGATTGCCATAATTACTTCTGATTATTTACACTTCTGCAAAAATTTAGGCACGCTTGGCCGGCTTGTCAGTTGATCCACTTATGAGCATTTCGGCGTAGCGCGACACGCCAAACTTGAATGTCCCCCGGAAATTCACATTGGCAAAGTGCGCAGGCCCCATGCGGGCTAGCCATGTGTCTTCCAGCTTTTGTCCGGTGCGGCGCCAGCGGTCTGCAGTCTCCTGCATGTGATGGGTGTTCCATGCCAGCACCAGATTGGTCAACAGCGTGTGCGAGCCGGAGATCGCAATCATCTCGTCGCGCCGGCGGCCGCGTTCGGATGCCACTTTGCCAAAATAAACCGCCCGTTGAAGTTGGTGCACCGATTCCCCCCGGTTGAGAATGGTGTGAATTTCCCGGCGAAACTCGGGGTTGCTAAAGTAATCGCAGAGGAACAACGTCCTCAATAAGCGCCCAAGCTGATCTGCAGCCTTGTGAACCGGGTCGCCTTGGGCCGCGCTGCCAAAGCGTTGCAAAGCGACATTGGCGCTGACGCGGCCGCTACGGATTGAGGCCGCCAGCCTCAGCAGTTCGTCCCATCCCTTGGTGATTGCTTTGAGCGATACATCGCGCACAAGCACCTGATCCAGGCCTTCTGGCGCCTCCAGACTGCGCGGCAGAAACAGTTTTCTCTCGGACAAATCCCGAAGCCTGGGGCAAAGATCGAACTCTAGAAGCTTGGATATTGCCATGGCCGGATTGGTGTATCCGTGGGTGTCGACGGCCAGCAGGGAAAGCCGCACGCGCTCGGTGCTGTCGTTGTACCGGACCACCCCTTCAATCGCCGGGCCGGCCTGGCGCTCATTCAGAACGATCGGTTGGTCGTAGACAATGCCGTGTTGGTCCAGCACGTGGGTGTACATGCCGGCCGCATGGGTCCGCCGCCGCGGGTCTACACGGGCATTCCACAGGTGTTTGGAAGCATCGAGGCTCATCATGTCACTGGAAGCCGTCTTGCCGCTGCCCCACAGCTCGGCGATGGCGTGCTTGCCCTGGAACTCGACCACGCGTTCATTGGCCCGGCGTAGCCGACCTGAGGCTTCCAGGGCCCGCATGGCTACCGACACTTGGTCAGGATCTAGCTGAGGCGTCATCGCGGCCACGCTCTTGGCATCAATTTCGGTACCGTGGGCGATCAGGGCAGCGTACAAGGCTACGAGCTCACTTTCATCCGTTGCACGGCGCGCCAGCAGGATCTCGCTGAAATTCGTATGCGCATCCATTTCCAGCAACAGATCGGGAAACTGGACGCGGCCGATCTGCTTGAACATCAGGTCACGGGTGCGTTTCGGATCGATTTCCTCGGGCAGGGCTTCCAGCGCGGGCAGATGCAGCATGCCTTGGGCATCGATGGTCAGCTTACCTTGCTGTCTCGCTTCAGAAACAGCCTTCAGTCCCGCCTCAATATGCTTGAGTAGCGGCCGCAAGAAAGCGTCGGGATCAGCGCTCAGGCCCAAGATTGACAAGTGCCGTTCCCTGTCCTGGCGCCATTCCTTGGTCGGGATCAGCATCTGGTCGCGCTCCCGGTAAGAGAAGCTGTGGTCAATCCAGACCGAGCCGCGGCGCAGGCTCTTGCGCAAGCCAACCATGGCGCAGGCCTCCAGCGCCTGTAACGCGCGTTTGCGATCGGGGTCGTCGACCAAATCGCGCCATGGTTTGTCCACCGGAAAAGCCTGATCCTGAGGCAACTCGGTCAGCTTTCCTGCGTAAATTTCCTTGAGTGACGTCAGCAATTTCAGGCTGTTGTCGTTCGAGTATCCCTTGAAGTCCAGGTCCTGCAGGCTGCTGAGCAGCGACCGTATCCGGTGCGGGTCATCCGTTAGGGTTTCTCGCACGCTCGCGGCATGACTGGTGCTCGAAAGCGGGTTTAGATCCGTGACAATATCGCCAATAGCTGCCAGGCGCTGTTCGGCTGGCTGGCTGGTGTCATTGACCAGTGCTTTGATCGACAGGAGACGCTCACGGTATTCAACGGAAGACCGGGCCTGCTTGGCCTGGGTTTTTTCATAGGCGTGGCGCACCAGGTCGGACACCCTGCGGGCCGACTGGTACATCAACCCGTCAGTCAGTTCCAGCAAAGTGATTCGCAGGAAAAAGACCAGCTCGATGGCTTGGCTTGAGTCCGTCAGCCTGCGAGTCATCACCGGCCTTCTGTCCTGAATATTTTGCGCATAACCACGCTGTTTTTCCAGCGGGATGGAGTCGAATGTCCACTCGTGGGTGCCCAAGCCTTTCAGGAAGCTGATTTTTTCAAGCGTCTCAGTGAAAGTGCCTGGGCTATGGCGTTTTGGTGGGGTTCTAAGCCACTCCAGAGTCGTTGACGCCCCGTCCTTTCGTGGGCTGAAAACAACTTCACGGCAACGCGCTAGCAAGTTCGCAGGTACGGTCGCCTGCACCGTGGTCAATATGGCGGCTTCGACGTTGGCGTAGCACTTACGCGCCAAATCGCGAACCTGCCGGTCACTTGGAATCAGGAGTTTGCGCTCATACAGCCAGCGGCAGGCACTGGTCACCAGTTCATCCACAGAACTGACTTCATTAGCTTGGGCGTTTAGATAGGCAACCAGCAGATCGCTATTGGATTTGTCGACATCTTTGAGCCCAAGGTATTCCTTGGCCCAGAGCTGGTGCTCATAGTGGGTTGGCCGACGCTGATAGATGCTGCGCAGAGAAGCAATGGTGGGCGCGCGCCCTCCAATAGCCTCTCCCACATGGTGCAGCAGTGCTCTAGGCAAAGTCGACACCCGATCAAGAGGTCGCCCAGACGCTCGCAAAAAGAGCAACATGACAGCCACGCCAGCTCGCCGGTCCGCCCGAAACCGCGCACTGATCGCCTCAACATCCGCCTTGGACAGCCGGAAGTATTGCTGAACGTCAAATTCCGAGAGTCGAGCCGGCAAACTCTCGGCGCCTATGTACCGATATTCGAAACTGGCCATTTAAATCATCGGAGAGTGGATGATTGGCAGACTTTAATGCATAGCGTATTCAGCGGCGATGTTGGGCGTGCAGATGCTGAAATTTGCTGGTCTTTCTACCGAGGCGTGACCTCGCAAGCCTTATCCAGCTTGGTTTTGCACGCAAACCGTATCAATTTGCACGAAAGATACGATTACCCCATGTAAGCGATAAAAAGTTTCTCGTCGAAACTCGCTTCCATGCCCGCTTTCGGTTCGTCCGTGCCTGCTTGTGCCGTGATGATGAATCGCATCGTCGTTTCTCCTTGTGGATTGGTGCCTCTACTACCACGACGAATGGCGACTCGTCAGATCGACACGGCCAGCGGTCTTTTTTCAGGTTTTCCGAATTCACTGATCTGACTTGCTTCCCTGTGCTGGCGATGGCAATGCGGTCTGCTAATGACGGGGCACATGGCTGACTGCAGTAAGTTTGACCATTTCGGCGAAATAACGTTGACCAGCTAGCTGGGGGAAACAGTACCTTGCGGGTCCGGCGGTTTCCAACCCCGAGCCCAATCGAGGTAGGCCCCCGCCTCCATCGGCCTTGCGATGAAATAGCCCTGTGCGAAGGCGCAGCCGAGCTGGCGCAGCAAATTCCAGTCTGCCTGCGTTTCAACCCCTTCGGCTACCGCTGTGATGTTGAGCTTCCTCGCGATGTCGAGACTCGATTCAAGGACCACCCTGGCCGATGCCTGCTTGGTTGCGTTTGTCACAAAGGATTGATCGATCTTGAGCTCGGTAAAGGCGATTCGCGTGAGTTGCTGCATTGAGGCGTAGCCGGTGCCGTAATCGTCAATAGACAAGCCGAAGCCCTTCATGCGCAGGCGCGCGAGGTTCTCGAGTGCTCTGCCTACATTGGTTGTGGCCACGGACTCGGTTACCTCGAGGACCATATGGCGTGGCTCCAGCCCCTGGTCGAGCACAAGCTGCGTCACGCGGTCGGCAAGGTGCACGTCGCCCAGCGATTGGGGCGACAGGTTGACCGACACGGTGGCCTGCAGCCCGGCACTGAGCCAGGTCCTGCACAGTGCCGCTGACTTTCTCAGCATGACTTCCATGAGCGTATCGATCATGCCCTTATCTTCGAGCCGGCCGATGAACGCGTGGGGGGCGACGATACCCCTATAAGGATGGCGCCAGCGCGCGAGTGCTTCTGCCCCCTTGATTTTCCCGGTGGCCAATTCGACCTTGGGTTGAAGAAAGGGTTCGAACTCATCGTTCCTCAATCCTTCCACGATCTCCTCCAGCGTGAATGATGGAGCTGTCGTCCCAGGCTGGTCCCGCCGGGTCTGTGTTGCCTTATGGCGTTCGATCAGCAGCCCCAGCTTTGCGGGGTTGAGCGGTTTTTCCACAACGCCCAGCAGCTGGATACCGTAGGCCTCTGTCATGGTCTCGACCGAGGCGATCAGGTTACGCTCCAGCGCACTGGCGATGATGACCGACACCGGGGACTCGCACTCACCCAGGCGGCGAATGAATTCCATGCCGTCCATGCCCGGCATATCAAGGTCGCAGATGACGATATCGATGGGCCGATCGGGGTCGCGGATGATGGTCAACGCGTCATGGCCGTCCGCCGCTTCATGGACACTCTTTGCGCCCAAGCCGTCAAGCATCCTCACCACCGTGCTGCGCTGGAAATCATGGTCTTCGGCAACCAGAAAATGTAAGTTGTTGATCGACATTTCACATCCTTTCGTCCGCGGCCTTTCTTGGGTTTTTGCCGGTCACCCGCTTCACAGAGCGTCTAAATAGGCGTTCAGGCGTTGCAATTCGTGCTGGAACGCGCTCATGTGAGCCTCGACCGCCGCCCAGTCACTGGTGCGGCTTGCGTGCTCGATGGATTCGCACACTCTGGCAAAGTCCCGCGCGCCGATCATCCTGCTGGCGCCCAGCATGCGGTGGGTGGTGCGGGTGATCTGCACGCCATCACTGGCTGCCACGGCCCGCTTGAGCATGGCAGCATCTTCGTCGTTGGCGCTCCGAAACTCTGTGAATATGTGGCGCTCGGTTGACGCGTCGCCGCCCGAAAATTCGGCAATGACCGAACGGTCGACCGGGACGGCCGCTGCCGTTGCCGCCATGTGTTTGCTGGATGTCCCGGATGTCGCCTCCGGCATGACGGTGGCATCCGGAATCGGCAGCCATTGATCGAGCTTTTCCCGTAGCTGGGACAACTCGACCGGTTTCACAAGGTAGTCGTCCATGCCGGCGGCAAAGCAGCTCTCGGCCTCGCCACTTAGTGCGTTGGCCGTACAAGCGATGATCGGGACGTGTTTGCCTTCGTTACCGGACTCAAGCCCGCGAATGCTGCGCGCAAGGTCATAGCCATTCATCTCCGGCATGTTGCAGTCGGTGATGACAATCCCGAACCGGCGCGATTGCCACTTGGCCAATGCTTCGACACCGTTTTTTGCGCTCTCCGCGGCATAGCCCAGCACATGCACCTGCCGCATCAGGAGCATTCGATTGACCGGATGGTCATCCACCAGCAGTACCAGCGTTCCCTCCGTCTCGGCGCGCGCAACGGTCGGCGCATCGCGACGCGCCGTGTGGGTGGTCCGGGCCGAGTCTTGCATCTGCGCCCGTCTGATTTTCGCCAGTTCCTTCGGGTCGGCGATCGGCAGCGACAAGGTGAGGATCATGGTCGTGCCCTTGCCCAACTCGCTCACCATCTCGACCGTGCCATTCATCATCCCGGCTAGCCGCCGGCAGATCGTGAGCCCCAGTCCGGTGCCACCAGCCCACCGCGCCGTGTCGCCCCCGCCCTGGGTGAAGGGCTGAAACAGTCGCTGCTGATCCTCGGCGGAAACGCCCATGCCGGTGTCGGTCACCACAAACCGCACCTGGTCTTCTCCGTTGGTTCGCGCTATGAGTTCCGCCTTGATCTCGATCGAGCCGCGGGAGGTGAATTTGAGGGCGTTGCTGACAAGATTGTTGAGTATTTGGCCCAGCCGCAAGGGATCAAACATCAGCGCGGGGCTGATTTGCGGATCAGTGCCGTGCTTGAGCAGCAAGCCCCGGCCGCTGGCGTTACCGGCGTACATGTTCCTTACATGCTCAATAACGTCCTTGATCGAGGCGACCTCGGGGCGAACCGTCAGCTTTCCTGCTTCAATCTTGGAAAAGTCGAGGATGTCGTCAATGATGCACAGCAGCGACTGGCTCGATTCACGCACGATCGCAAGCGTGGCGCGTTGGTCGGTATCGAGCTCGGTCAGGCCCAGGAGTTCGAGCATGCCGAACATGCCGTTCATCGGCGTCCTGATCTCGTGGCTCATGGTGGCCAGAAAAGTGCTCTTGGCGCGGTTGGCGGTGTCGGCTGCCTCCCGGGCGGCAACGAGCTCGGTCGTCCTTTGCGCCACGCGCTGCTCGAGCTCCCTGTTCAGGTTCAGGGTTCGTTCCTCCATCTGCTTGCGGTCGGTGATGTCACGCAAAAACGCGCTGAACGTCCACTCCCCCTGAAGCAGCATCGGGGTAATGGATAGTTCGACCGGAAACTCGCGACCCTCCCGGTGTAAGGCTGTAAGTTCGAGGCGCTGGCTCAATATCGGTCCCTCGTTGGTGGCCAGGAAACGCTCCAACCCGCGCGCATGGCCTTCACGATGTTGCCGCGGAATGACAAGGCCAGCCAGCGGCTTGCCGATGGCCTCGTCACGCTTCCAGCCGAAAATGGTTTCCGCCTGGGCATTCCACTCCCTGACAAGTCCATGGGCATCCATGGCCACCACGGCATCCAGCGCCGTGTCAATCGTGAGCCGGGTACGCGCCTCGCTCTCGCGTAACGCCTCAACGACCGCAGTCAGCTGCTGGGTTCTCTGGTTCACGCGCGCTTCCAGCGCGAGCCTCAACTTGTTCAACTCGGAATTGCTCCACTGCAGGTCTTCCTGGCTTTTACTGAGCTCCTCGTTGCGCTTGCGCAGTGCGTCTTCCAGCTTCTTTTTTTCCGTAACATCTCGGGAGATCCCCAACAGGTAGAGTGGCCGGCCCTTGCTGTCGAAGATCGGGATTTTCTTGGTATGCAGGATCCGGTCGCCTTTATTGCGCGTGTGGATCGGCTCCTCCGGGATGTCCAACACCATGCCGCGCGTCAGCACCTCCTGGTCTTTGGACGTGAAGGCGTCGGCCTCCGCCTCGGGGAAAAGGTCATAGTCATTTTTGCCAACCAACTCATCCCGGGAGTAACCCAGCAGTTCTTCGCCGGCGCGGTTGAATCTGACAAAGCGCAGGTCGGCTGCATCTTTGACAAAAATCATGTCGGGGATGGTTTCGATCACCGAATCGAGAAATCTGTTCACCGCCGCAACCTCGGCCGAACGCTGCCCCAATGATTCCTGGGTTTGGGTGAGGTCCTTGTTGCGCTGGATGGCGGCGTCATACGTGGACAGCAGGAGGTTGAGGATCTGCAAACGATCGGCAGTGATGAAATGCCTCTGGTCATTGAAGTAGATTTCCACCCCCAAGCCCATATCCTGTTCCCGGTGCATTTCCCGATTGACGAGCACATAACGCACACGAGCCAGCATATAGCGCTCGTCATAGGGCTTGAGGACGAAGTTATCAGCCCCGCACTCCAGTCCACGGATCACGTCCTGCGGATCGGACATGGTGGTGACGAGGATGACCGGTATGTTGCGAAGATCGGGCTGCGTCTTGATTCGGCGGGAAAGCTCATAGCCGTCCATTTCCGGCATGATCACGTCGCTGATGATCAGTGCGGGCCGGAACTGGGGTAGCATTTTCAGCGCGAGTCGGCCATTGCGGGCAATGCCAACTTCGTAGCCTTCCTGTTCAAGGATATGCTGCAGTTGTTGGGCCTGGGTGGGGCTGTCTTCCACGATCAGGATTTTCACGGGTGAACCGGACGATGGCGTACTTGTACTCATAGTCTCAGTCCCCCGCTATTCCATGACCATGACCATCGCCATCGCCATCAATTTGCCTGACCAGCGCGATCAGCGCATCGGCGATCTTGTCGGCCGGTAACACCTGTGTGGCGGCGCCCAGGGCAATGGCAACACCCGGCATGCCATGCACCACCGAGCTTTCCTGGTCTTGTGCGATGGTGACAGCCCCTTTGGCCATCATCGCCTTCAGTTCCTCGGCACCGTCCTTGCCCATGCCCGTCAGCAACACGCCCAGTGCGTTCGGGCCGTATGTTTCTGCCAGCGAGCGGAACAGGAAGGATACGGCCGGCCGCAGGTGATTCTCCGGTGCCTCCCGGGTCAGGATGATGTTGCCACCGGTGCCGATGCCCATGTGGAAATCGTCCGGCGCCAGGTAGACATGACCCGGCAGCGGGGTTGTACCGTAGGAGGCGATATGAATCTGCAAAGTGGTGGTCTGGTTCAGCCACTCGGCCATTCCGGGCAGAAAACCGTGCGCAATGTGCTGCACGACGAGCACCGGCGCGGGAAAGTCCTTTGGCAAACCTGAGAGGATGGTTTGCAGCGCCAGCGGTCCACCGGTGGACGCGCCGATGCCGACGAGTTTGATCTGCGCTGGAGCGCGCTGCCGCTGCGCGGCTGGGGCCGGAGGATAGGCTGAAGGCAATGGCGCCGGCCGCCTGTGGGCCGTGCGGCGCACGACCTTGACCTCGGACATCAGCTTGACCGTTTCCAGCAGGTGCGCCGCCATCGCCTCGAAGTCGTCTTGCTCGCCAGTAAAAGGTTTTTCAATGCAGGCGATGGCTCCGGCTTCCATGGCGCGGAACGTCACGGCGATATCGGTGACGTTGTTGCTGGCGCTGCAGATGATGATTGGCACCGCCTGCGTTTCCATGATGCGGCGCGTCGTCTCGAAACCATCAAGCCGTGGCATATGAACGCCCATGAGTACGACATCGGGCTTGTTGTGATTGACGAAATCGATTGCCGCCTGGCCGTCACCGACGGCGCCGACAACGCGAATCAGCGGATCCGATTCGAGCAGGCGCACGAGAAGCACGCGTGCGATCGCCGAGTCTTCCGCCACCAGTACGTTGATCTTGCCATCGGTCATGAAAGGTTCACCCGGTTAAATCAGCCGCCGTACTGCCTCGATCAGGTTGCTCTGGTCGAAGCTGCTCTTGACAATATACGCATTGGCGCCAGCGTCGATGCCGCGCTCGCGGTCCTCCCGCGTTTCCAGCGCCGTCACCAGCACCACCGGAAGCTCGGCCAGTCTTTTGTCGGCGCGTATCTTCGCCGTCAGGTCGAAGCCGTTGAGCCGCGGCATTTCAACATCGGAAACAAGCAGGTCGAACTTTTCGGCGCGCAACAGGGTGAACGCATCCATCCCGTCCACCGCTGTTTTGACGTCGTAGCCGGCGGATTCCAGGATACTTTTGAGTAGCATCCGGGAGGTGATGGAGTCCTCGGCGATGAGTACCATCCCGGCCTCTACCGCCTTCGTTCCCGTGGCTGCCCGTGGTGCCGTGCGGGCGACCTTTCTGGCAGATTTAAGCAGGTCGTCCACATTGAGTATGGTTGCGATCTTGCCGTTACTGAGGACTGCGGCGGCGGCGACGTTGCGCACGCGTGACAGGGGCTTGAGCAGCGGCTTGACTAAAATTTCCTGCTCATCCAGAACCTCGTCCACGGCGAATGCAACACGCTGGTCGACGCTGCCGAGAATGAGTACCGGTATGCCGCTGGGGAACATGTCCTTGCGCTCAACATACGGCAATTCCAGTACGTCGGCCAGTCGCACAAGGGACACAGCCCGCCCGTCGAACGTGATGGTCTCCCGCCCTTCGACGGTTCGGGTGTCGTCGGGCGTGGCGCGCGCGGCGCGCTCAACCTGGGCGGTCGGCAGCACCAGTAGCCGACCGGCAGCTTTGACCAGGATGCCGCGAAAGGTTGCACGCGTCGCCGGCAATTCAATCTGGAAAACGGTTCCAAGGCCCGCCTGACTGTCAACCGTTACCTCCCCGCCCAGTTTGGTGGTTTTCTCCCGCACGATGGCCAGTCCCAGTCCGCGGCCCGACAGCTGCGTGATGATCGGACTGGTAGACACTTCGGAGCGGAAAATCAGCGCCTGCGATTCAGGCTCGCTGAGCTGCGCCGCTTCTTCTGGCGAGATCAGCCCGAGCTTGATTGCCGACGCTTTGACCTTCCCGGTATCGATGCCGGCGCCGTTGTCGGACAGCATCAGCCGCACTTTGTTGCCGCTGATTTGGGTCACCGCCAGCTCGATCGTCGCACGCGATGGTTTGCCGCGCCGCCTGCGTTCGGCCGCGGTTTCGATGCCATGATCCAGGCTGTTGCGCAGCAAATGAATGAGCGGGTCTTTCATCTCCTCCAGAATACGTTTGTCGATCTCGGTGTTTTCGCCGTAGATCTTGAGCTCAGCCTCCTTGCCCTGATCGCGGCACAAATCGCGCACCAGCCTCTGGAACGATGCCGAAATCGAGGCAAACGGCAACATGAGCAGTTGCTTCGAATCCTCCAGCAGGTCATCCACCAGTTTGCCAATGGCAAAGCGGTCGTGCTGCGCCGTCCGCTCCAGTGCCACGGCCTCGCTCTCCATGATTTTGACGTAGTCCATGCTCCAGTCAAAGAAATCCAGCACCTGGGCCAGCCCCTCGGAGGAATGCCGCTGTGTCGGGGAGCCCGGCTGATCGGATAGCAGGCGCAACTGGCGTGCTTCCGGCTCAACCTCCCCCCAGGCATTGCGCCAGGCGTCAAAGCGGCCAGACAGTTCGCGCAAATCGGTCACCCGCTGGCCGACGGTCAGTTTGGCCATGAGCATTTCCTCCGCCTCCAGTAGTCGCGCCTCCAGTTTCGAGACAGTGACGCGCACTGTTTCCTGGGGGCCGATTTCCGGCGCGACCGGTAAAGGTAAAGCAGGCTTCGCAACTTCGATCACCGGCGGTGCCATCGCTGCGTCGTCGGCGCTGGACGACAGCCCGGTAGCAGCGGACTCCCGGGGACTCAAAGAGGAGTCGATTCCCAACTGGCGCAAGGCCTGGCGCAACGACGACAAGGCGGGCTGGTCACCGGTGCCGTCGGAACCGACGGGCGCGGCCTGCGCCGAGGCGATGGCATCGAGTACGCGATGCAGTGTGTCGAGTGCATCGGGCGACGGCAGGCTTTCCTGTCGCTTCCAGCTGGCAAACACGTCTTCCATCGACTGGCACAGCAACTCGATCTCGGAGAAACCCACCGCCCGTGCCGCCCCCTTCAGACTGTGCGCGGCGCGGAACACCGTCTCCACGATCTGGCCTTTGGCCTGCGCGGAAGGCGTGCTTTCCAGCTCCAGCAAACCGTCCGCGATCGTCTGCAGATGCTCTTCGGCTTCGACCTTGAAGGTCGCGCGGAGTTGCAGGAGAAAGTTGTCTTCCTTGGTGCTCATGACGACCTTTTTGATTACACCTTGTAGCGCTCAGCCATCTGCTTGAGCCGCTGGCCCAGCTCATCCAGGTTGCGCGCCGCAACCTCCAACTGCCTGGCGCTTGCCACGTTTTGCGTGCTCGCCTGCCTGATGCTCTCCATCGCGCCCGCCACCTGGTCCACCCCCGCCAGTTGCTGCTGGCTCGACGCCGCAATCTGCGTGGCCGCCTGCACCGCCTCCGTCACGCTGCCGGCCAGCGCCTGGATGGACTCGCCCGCCACTTCGGTCTGCCGGCTCCCCGCCTCCACCGCCTTGCTGCCTTGCTCGGTCGCCAGCACCGCCGCGATCGTCGCCTTCTGGATGTCCCCCAGGATGGTACGCACCTGGGTGGTCGCCTGGCGCGACTGCTCCGCCAGGCTTTTGACTTCCTGCGCTACCACGCCAAAGCCCTTGCCGTGCTCGCCCGCCCTGGCCGCCTCGATGGCGGCATTGACGGCCAGCAGGTTCGACTGGGCGGCCAGGTCTTCCACGCTCGCCATGATCCGCCCGATCGCCCGGCTCTGCTCGGACAGTCGCGTCATGCTGGCGGCAATCGCCTCCATCTGCTGACGGATCCTGGTCATGCCGGCACCCACATCCTCGGTGGACTTGCGCCCGTTCTGGGAGCTCTGTGCCGCTTTCTGCGCGCTGTCGGACACCAGCCTGGCCTTCTGGCTGGCCACCTGCGCCGTTTGCCGAACCTCCTCCACCGTGGTGGTGGTCTCGGTCACCGCCGCAGCCGACTGGCTGGCGCTGGCGGCAAGTTGAGTGGTCGAGGCAACGATTTCGCTGGAGAAAGAGGAAAGCACATTCACTATTTCCTGCGTTTCCTGCATCAACAGGCGAAGGTTCTCTTCTACCCGCTTGCGCTCGGCGACTTCGGCCTGCAAGACTGCGTTGCCTTGCCCCAGTTCGTCACGCGATACAGTTGTCGCCTTCAACTTTTCCGTCATCTCGTCGAACGCGCGCGACAGACTCCCTATTTCGTCCTTCGCAGTGATGGCGAGCCGGTGATCCAGATTGCCTGCACCCACGATTGCAATGCCTTCGCGCAGCTTCTCAAGCGGCCGGGTCACGCTTCCAAGCGCCAGAAACAGCGTCGCCGCAATGACAAACACGACGACACCGCCGAACGTCACTACCGCGGCGCTTGTCCGTTGTTGCGCATCCAGGACCCCCGTCCGGCTTCGGTCGGAAAGGCTTAGCGCGCCGGAAATCATGGCCTGAGCCTTGTTCATGATCTGGCCGGTCAACCGGCTCTCCAGGTCTTTGAGGATCGCGCCTTTCCCCTTCTCTGCTTCCCTGTTTTGCTGGTTCGCGGCGAGCTCGGTGAACAGGGTGTTGACACCTTGATGCGTGTGACGGAGGTCTTCTATGATGGACTGTTCCTCCTGGCCGGTGAATTCCGTCGCGCCCGCGAGCAGCTTCGATAGCGATGCGTGCCTCAGTTCCCATTGGGCACGCACGCGATCCTCATGACTCGCCACATACTCCAGTGTGAGGTATCTGACGGCGGTAGCTGCATTGAGAATTTCGCCGGCTGTCTCGTTCTTGGTGAGTTCTTGCCTCACCTGATGCGTTGCGGACAGCAGCACGAAGCCGATGACCGCAACGACTCCAACGGAGAATATTCCGGCAAGACTGAGTCTGGTTGAAATCTTCATTTTGGCGTCCTCAATGAATGACCGTTACCGCCGCCGGCGACACTGCCTTGAGCGCGTCGAGGGAGACGTAATTCAGGTAATTGGGCATGTGTACGCCTGCCATCGCGTAAAGCAAGGGCTTCTTGCTGAAAGATGTTCCTGGGTTCTCAGTCATCTCGTATCTCCTTGTAGTGGCATTTGGAAATTAAACCGTCCCCTACGTACGCATCTCCCCGGTCTTTACCTTTACGCTAGCCGCTTGAGCTTTTTGGCCCAACTGGTGCAGCTTGCACGCAGCCCTCTCGGCGCCCTTCGTCCCGACAGTCCAGTTCTATAAGCAGCGCCTCCCTGCATGGGATTCCTCTTGCGCGCTCACACCGTGTAGAGCGCGACCATCTGCTTGAGCCGCTGGCCGAGTTCGTCCAGGTTGCGCGCCGCAACCTCCAACTGCCTGGCGCCGGCTACGTTCTGCGTGCTCGCCTGCCTGATGCTCTCCATCGCGCCGGCCACCTGGTCCACCCCCACCAGTTGCTGCTGGCTCGACGCCGCGATCTGCGTGGCCGCCTGCGCCGCCTCCGTCACACTGCCAGCCAGCGCCTGGATCGATGCACCTGCCACTTCGCTCTGCCGGCTCCCCGCCTCCACCGCCTTGTTGCCTTGCTCGGTCGCCAGCACCGCCGCAATCGTTGCCTTCTGGATGTCCCCCAGGATGGTGCGTACCTGGTTGGTCGCCTGGCGCGACTGCTCCGCCAGGCTCTTGACTTCCTGCGCTACCACGCCAAAGCCCTTGCCATGCTCGCCGGCCCTGGCGGCCTCGATGGCCGCGTTGACTGCCAGCAGGTTGGATTGCGCAGCGAGGTCCTCGACGGTGGCCATGATCCGGCCTATGGCCTGGCTCTGCTCGGACAGTCGCGCCATGCTGGCGGCAATGGCTTCCATCTGCAGCCGGATGCGATTCATCCCGGCCGCAACGTCCTCGGTGGACTTGCGTCCGCTCTGGGAGCTCTGTGCCGCCTTCTGCGCGCTGTCGGACACCTGCTTGGCCTTCTGGCTGGCCACCTGCGCGGTTTGCCGAACCTCTTCGACCGTCGTGGTGGTCTCGCTCACCGCCGCGGCCGACTGGCTGGCGCTGGCGGCGAGCTGGGTGGTCGAGGCAACGATTTCACTGGCGGCCGAGCCCAGCACGTTCGCTCCTTCAGCCAAGCCACGAATTTGCTCGCGAAGACTCTCCGACATCCGCGCAAAGGCGGTGCCCAATACGTCATCGGGGGATTGAGGCTTGATGGTCGAGCGCAGATCACCGGCGGCGATCTGCTCGGCTGCGCTCGCCATCGCACGCAGAGACTGCACCATGCGATCAAACGTCCGTGCCAGCGCTCCCACCTCGTCGCTGCGGGTATCATCAACCGGCACATTGACGCTCAGGTCGCCCAAAGTGATCCGTTCCGCGACAGCCGTGAGGTCCTGGAGAGGCCGGGCGATGTTGCGTGTGATGACGAATCCGGCCAGCGCCGCGAACACCAGGGCGGCGAGGGTGCCCAACACGATGATCTGTTTCGCGTTGTCGGCATCGTTTTGCGCGGCCTCCGCGCGTTGTTTGAGCAAATCCTTTTCTTCGCGCTCCATCTCGTCGATGACCTTGCGAATTTCACTCGTGAGCGTCCGGCCCTTGCCTGTCTTGATGAGTTCGACGCCCGCCGCCTCTCCCTTGGTCCGTATGGCATCGATCGTTTCCCTGGCGAGGTCGATCCGACTTTTGACGAGCGGTTCGAGCGCGTCCAGGCGTCGCTGCTCACGCAGGTTGTCCTCGGTCAATTTCCGGGCTTCCTGGAGGATTTTGTCAATTTTTCCCACCGCAGTTTGATACGGTTCCAGGTATTTTTCTTCCCCGGTGATGACGTAGCCCCGCAAGCCATTTTGCATGTCTGCCGACAGCAATTCCATCTCCGCGAGTCGACTCAGCACTTCGTAGGTGTGCTGGCGCAAGTCCGATGCCTCGATCAATTGCGTTGTGCTGCGATAGGAAACCGCCCCGACGATCACAAAAAAAACCATCGCCAGGCCAAACCCTGCACCCATCTTGGTTCCGACATTCCATTTCATGGCACCGACCTCCATTTTTTTTTCGGCTTTCCACGTGGCTGAAAACCTGCTGCGATCGCCTGCTCATGCTCCGTGGCTTTGACCTGGAAGGTCGCGCGGAGTGGCTGGAGAAAGTTGTCTTCTTTGGTGCTCATGGCGTTTGTGGTTGACTACACCTTGTAACGTTCGACCATCTGCTTGAGCCGCTGGCCGAGTTCGTTGAGGTTGCGCGCCGCAACTTCCAGCTGCCTGGCGCCGGCTACGTTCTGCGTGCTCGCCTGCTTGATGCTCTCCATCGCGCCCGCCACCTGGTCCACCCCCACCAGCTGCTGCTGGCTCGATGCCGCGATCTGCGTGGCCGCCTGCGTCGCCTCGTTGACGCTGGCGGTCAGCGCCTGGATTGACTCGCTCGCCACTTCGGTCTGCCGGGTTCCCGCCTCTACCGCCTTGCTGCCCTGTTCCGTCGCCATCATGGCCGTCGTCGTCGCCTTCTGGATGTCCCCCAGGATGGTGCGCACCTGGTTGGTCGCCTGGCGCGACTGCTCCGCCAGGCTTTTGACTTCCTGCGCTACCACGCCAAAGCCCTTGCCGTGCTCGCCGGCCTTGGCGGCCTCGATGGCCGCGTTGACAGCCAGCAGGTTGGATTGCGCAGCGAGGTCCTCGACGGTGGCCATGATCCGGCCTATGGCCTGGCTCTGCTCGGACAGTCGCGTCATGCTGACGGCAATGGCTTCCATCTGCAGCCGGATGCGGTTCATCCCGGCCGCAACGTCCTCGGTGGACTTGCGCCCGTTTTGGGAAATCTGCGCCGCTTTCTGCGCACTGTCGGCCACGTTTTTGGCTTTCTGGCTGGCCACTTGTGCCGTTTGCCGCACTTCTTCCACGGTGACGGTCGTTTCGCTCACGATCACAGCCGACTCGCTGGCGCTGACGGAGAGCTGGGTGGTGGACGCGACGATATCGCTGGCGGCCGAACCCAGCACCGTCGCGCCTTCGATCAGCCCGCGAATCTGCTCGCGAAGACCCTCCGCCATGCGGGTGAACATTTCCACCAGCAAACCGATCTCATCGGAGCGCTGCTGCACGGGCAGCGTCGCCGTGAGATCGCCGGCCGCGATGAGTGAGGCTGCCCTTGAGATATCCTGGATGGGGTGCGAGATCACGCGTTGCATGCGTATGGATATCGGTAGCGTGATCACCAGCGAACCGACCAGCACCAGCAGAATGATTCCGCCGAAGCGCGCTATACGGATGGCCAGCGACTCGGTGTTCGCACGCAGGTAGACGGTTCCCACCGTGCGAGCGCCGTCCTTGATGGGTCGGAACACTTCCAGTTCATCGTCCTTGAATCGCTCTCCCGCAGGCTCCGCTGCCGTGGGCAGCGCCCGGGTGGATAAGCCGGAACGCATGTATCGGGCAAAGAGCCTGGCATCTGTGGTGTAGATTCCGGCTGCCGCGATTTCCGGATTCGCTTCGAATGCCTTGAGGTATTCCTCGGCCACTTTCGCGTCGTTGAAAGCGAGCGCCGCAGTGACGCTGGCGGCAAGCGTTTCGGCCTGAACCGATATTTCACGTTTCTTCTGGTCGGTGTAGGTGATGGTGTCGTAGACAATGATGGCCGCACCGGCCAGCAGCAGCGCAATCGCGCTGGTCAGCACGCTGATCAGCAGCAGTTTGGTGCGAATCGGAACGTTTGCAAGCCAGTCCATTTAACGGCCCTCCCCGACCCGTCTGGGCTTGACGCTGAGCGCTACGCTCAGCAGCTTGGAACTGATGGCCAGCCTGTTCTGCGCGGCGGCTTCGTCGTCGATGTCAAAGCGCACCCGATCATCCTTGATGACGAAATTGATGATTCCCGTGACCGCCCCGGGCGACCGGCCATCACTCACCGTTAGCACGCTGCTGCCGCGTAGCGCTTCGATGATCTGGGCGCTGCGCTGCGCCTCCGAGGCGGCAAGGTACACGATGTGGCAGCCTGAGTCCGGTTTGACCATCTTCAGTCGCCGCACCTCGACCGGCCGTCGGGCGATCTGCTGGCCGCTGACGGCCTTGTCGAGGGCGGCACCGAACGGATCCTCGCCCACGACGCACAGCTGAAACGGACTGGTCGGTGAAGCAAAGGCTGTTGCAGGCCATTCGACAAAGGAGCCGAACTTGTGCAGAAAAGCCGCTTTGACGGCGTATTCCACCGATTCGTCGGCCGCGCTGGCCTTGCCGGGCAAGAGCACCATGCCCAATGCCACAACAGCCAAGGCGCTGCCTGGGCGCAAGCGCGCTGCAGCGCGCAATATGTTGATCAGAATTTCCATAGCATTTTTGCGTAGAAGCTGCGCCCGATCTCACTGCGCGCCGATCCGGAACCGAACTCCGGATGACCCTTGTCAAGCAGGTTGAATGCGGTCAACGAAACCTCGACATCTTTGGCAACCTTCCAGCCCAGGCGCGCATCGAGCGCGGTATAGCGAGGGACTTGGGTGGAGGACAATGTGCCGATCGAGCGCAGTGAGACATCAAGCTCCACGTTGTGCGCCAGATTCATCGCCGACCGCAACGAGAACTGGTGTCGCGGATCAGTTTCAGAGCCCGCCAGGCTGGTGGTATCGCTACTGCCAGACTTCAGGCTCAGATCTTTCTTGAGATAGTTATAACCGGCACTCAAGCGCCACCAGTCGTTTACACGGTAGTTTCCCCACATTTCCACGCCGTAGGTATTGCCCTCCATCTGGTTTGCGATCACAAGCGGTGACCCGGCACCCGCGGAGGGTTCGAGACTGCGCAGGTCATCGTAGACGTTGTAGAAGGTGGACACGGAGAACGAGGTATCGGCAGTCGGTTGTGCGCGGTAACCGATCTCGTAGGCGGTCAGTTTCTCCGAGGTAAAGTCTCCGCCGATGAATCCCGGGAAAGCCAGGGCCGGGACAGCCGGCACAAAGAATTCGCGGTCGACGCGCGATGGCGTGCGCACCGCCCGCGAGACAGCCGACCACAGCAGCGAGCGATCGTTGAGCTTCCAGGCCAGCCGCGCGTTGGGTTGCCATTCAAGCCCGGTGTAGTTGTTGTGCTCCAGTTTCAGGCCCAGCGTGAATTTGAGGCGCTCGCTGAGCGCGATGCTGTCCTGGACAAAGATGTTGGCCCGGCTCAGTGTCTTCTGTCTCGGCAGAAACTGCAGGAACAAGCTGTTATCGACATGGTCGCGCTCCCGCCGGTAGCCGCCGCCCCACACAATGTCGTGGTCCTTGCGCCACCGGAAACGATGCTGCACGTCGATGTCGTAGGTATCGAGCACTTCGCCGAAGCCGGCGGAGCCCGGATAGTTGCGTTGAGTCCGGTCGTAATAGGCCTGGACCTGGATGTTTGCGTCATCCGCCAATGCGCGATTCCAGCGTCCAAGCAGGTTTGCACCCGAAATGGTCTTATCGGCCAGGGTGCGTTGATGAATCGACCCATCGTAAGCATCGCCCTGCAGGGTAAAGGTATCGGTGGCGCGGGCCGAGTCAATCCGGAAGCCTGCCTGCTGCATGTTCCACGAATTTTGCAGGTCGGTGCCACTGTTGGTCTGCGTGCCGTCACGATCAAAGCCCTTTGCATATAGACGGTACGTGGTGTCCTCGCCCAGCTTGCCGCCATAACGAGCACCGGCGCCACGCTCCCTGGTACCGCCCCCGCCACTCAGCAAGGTACCCTGGGTATCTCGTGAAGAGCGGGTGATGATATTGATGACGCCATTGACGGCATTCGAGCCCCACAGGGTCCCGCCTGGTCCGCTGATGACCTCGATGCGTTCTATGTCTTCGATCAGGGTATCCTGCACGTCCCAGAACACGCCGGAGTTCAGCGGCGTATACACGCTGCGGCCGTCTATCAGCACCTCCAGCTTGTTGGCGCTCCTGCTGTTGAAGCCGCGCGCCGTAATCGCATAATTGCTTGAGTCCTCGCGCGCGACCTGGAGGTTAGGTGCAAGGCGCAGTATTTCCGGGATGCTGGTATAGCCGGACCGGCGAATGTCTTCGCTCGTTATCACGTAGACCGCCGCAGCCGCATCGCTCAGCCGCTCGGGTCTCTTCAATACCGAGGAGATCTCGATGTTCGCCAGATCTTCAAGCGTCATGCGTGAAAAATCCACGGAGGACAAGGACCCCGTTGTGGCATCTGCCGCGATGACTGCGCCCACCTTGAACGTCACGCATGCTACGGCAGCCAGACGGCTGACGTGCGTCGCTGCCCGGCGCCATCGCCATTTGCCTCCCTCGCCTCCCTCGCCTCTGATATCTGCGGCTCTTTTCATTATTTCTCTCCTTTCTTTTTCTTCGAACATCCGTTACCCCGTTCAGCCAGACCTTGGTTAGTGTGGTGTTCAAACCTCTGGTCAGGGCGACTCAGTACGACATCCACTCCTTGCGCTGGCCTGCATGGTCTGGATTCAGTCCTCCACCTCCTCCTGCACAATGATTTTCGGGTCCGCCAGGAGACGATCCAGGTCAAGCACCACGAGACGTTGCGCCGTCACGCCTTTCAGGTAATCGGCCCGGATGCCCGTGAGCGTCGGCAAGGTCGGCTGCAGACTCTCTAGCGGGATGGTTCGCACGCCCACGATGACGTCCGCCATCAAGCCGAATTCGAGATCGTTGCTGCGCAAGAGAATGACGCAGTGCAGGTCGGTCAAGCCCTGGTCGGGCAGATCGAAGAATTTCTTGATGTCGATTACCGGTGTGATCCGGCCCCGCACGTTCACGATGCCGGCAACGAAGGCCGGTGTGCAAGGCAGTGGTGTCAGGCTCTTCAGGGGATACACCTCGCGCACGTACCGGGTCTCCAGCGCATAGCACTCATGGGCGAGACGAAACTCCAGAAGCTCGAGTGATGCATCCGCCATCGCGGCGCTTTCCGGGGGGCGCGCCAGCGCGCGCGCGCGGGCATGAAGGATGGCTCCGGCATCGGGCATGGAAGCATGGACGGGGTCATTCATGGCGCGATTTCCGGGTCGGTGAGCGAAGCAAGGGTCTGCGCAAGACGCCCGGCGGTGAGACCGTCCGATTCGGGCAGAAGATCGCCCGGTTGGTAGCCTTGCAGCAGATGCAGTGTATTGGCGAAATGTTTGCCCGCTTCGCCGGTCTTGCCGCGCCTGCGCGCAAGATTACCGAGCGCAAAATTGGCCAGAACAAACCCGGGTTCGAGATAGGTCGCCCTTTGGAGAGAGGAGCGCGCTTGTTCGAGCTCGCCCTGCTCCAGCAGAACCCCCGCGCGCAGGTAATGGCCGGCGGGATCCAGTTTGTCGGTGACGATCCATCGATCGCACCATGTCAGCGCGTCGGCAAGTCTGCCCTGATTGGCCAGTGCCCGGGCCAGCAACGAACAGGCCTCGGTCAGGGGCGCATGTTCGGCCAGGGCCGCCAGCAACGTGTCAACCACTTCCGCATAACGGCCCTGCTCGTAGAGCGATTGGGCAAACGCCAGGGCGCTGCCCGGTGCCTCCGGCACGGCGTGGTCTTCCTTCGGCTGGAGGGACTCGAAAACCGCCACCGGGGCAGCCGATGGTTCCCATGACAAAGACGTCTCGATCGCAGGAAAACCAGATTCCGGTGCGCCGTTGGCTGTCACCGTTACGGGTTCGGTCCGAGGCGCGACATCGCTCTTTTGATAAAGGATCGCGCTGGGAAAATTCACCGGGACGAAGTTTGGAAACAACGAACTTGAGTCTTCGCTGGGACTCATCACCAGCCAGCCGCCTTCGACCAGTGCATGATGGAGATTCCGGATCACCTTGCGGGTCTGTAGCGGCGTGAAGTACATCAGCACATTGCGGCAGAAGATCACATCCATCGCGTTGGTGTCGGTCTCAAGCGAGGGATAAGCGTCCTCCGCCAGGTTCAGGTGCGCAAAGTTCACCAATTTCCTGATTTGCGGCACGATGGTGTAATGGCCATCTTCGGTGCGGTGGAAGTAATGTTGTTTGAGTCCTGCTGGTGCGTTGCGGAACGACCACTCGCCGTAGACACCTGCGACAGCCTTTTGCAGAAAGCGCGGGTTGATATCGGTCGCGGTGATCGTCACCTGCCAGTTTCCAAAATCGGGCAATGCTTCATGCAGCAGGATCGCCAGCGAATAAGGCTCTTCGCCGCTGCAGCAACCCGCGCTCCAGATGCGCAGCCGCTGCTCTCCCCCGCGCCGGGCACGGATCAGCTCGGGCAATATGCTCTCGGTGAGCACCTCCAGCGTTTGCCTGTCCCGGAAGAAATAGGTTTCGCCGACCGTGAGATGGCCTGCCAGCACCTGGAGCTGCGCCCGGGTCGGTGGCGCCGACAGCAGCCAGTCGATGCATGCTGCCGCGTCCTCAAAGCCAAACTCCTGCGCTGCGTCAATCAGGCCACGCTTCAGATCATCCCAGCGCTCGCGCGGAAAATGCAGCCCCATCGTGCCGGCGACGAGCTCGCTCAACTGCGACCACTGCGCCGGCATGACCTGGCCGTGCATCATTCGACCTCCTCCATCGCCGTATCCAGCGCGTGCGCTTCGTCCAGCGAGAGGAATTTTTCCAGGTCATGAATCAGCACCAGGCCATCGTCGAGCTTGACCACGCCCTGGAACTGCTCGAGGCCGGGTACCATCCGGTCCGCACCAACAACGGCAGATGGCTCGTGTTCGATCACGCCGTGGACCTCGTCGATCACCAACGCCACGGTATGCCGGGCCGTCCGTGCAATCAAAAACTGGTCGGCGGGAACAATCTCCCGCTCTGGCAGGAAGAAGCGCCGCCGGATGTTGAACACCGGGAGAACACAGCCCGCCACATTGATCACGCCGAGCACCACAGCCGGTGCACCAGGCAAGGAGGTCACTTCCACGGCCTGGATGACGCGCTCCACCGCCGGGAGCGGCAACGCATAGCGCTGCCCGTTCAGGCGAAAAATGACCAACTCCATGAGTTCCCTTGTTTTTCTTGCTGAGCGGCCCACTTCGGCTTGTACTGGTGGTTCCGGTGCAAAAACCTGGTCAGTTCAAAACTTTGTGCCTCAGGATAAATCATTTCGGCTGTTTATGCCAAGTGTGAAAATGATGGTGAGTGATCGTCGCTTCTGCAGCCCGATCAGGCAGCAATGCCTTCAGGTAGTCGATCTCCATCGCCATGAAGGTGCCCAGCGCGCAACTGAATGTGCCCTTTTGTCGCGCGGGCGGGCCCGGTAAGCCGCTTCAATGGCGTGTCATATGCACCACAGCGGCAGGCCAATGACGGGAATCGACAACGCGGTCATGACCATGACTGCCTGCCATGCGCTTGAGTGCAACTGGCCCCTGCAGATCAATGCCGCGCAATGCCGCGGCACCCGGGGGGCGGGAGACGCTCAGACACCTGACCCCCGCCTCAGACAGCGAATGCTTGTAGGACTAAAGACCATCTTGCAATAACCGGTTCTGCGCGGTGGCAAACTGCCCGAATGAATCAGATTCGACGCTCCGCGCTAAAAAAGAGCCTGTACGGATTGCTGGCTCTGGCATTGCTTATAGCGGTTGATGTTGCCGCGGGACAATCGCAAGAGCTGGCCAGCGAACAGAGTGCAGCGGCGCTGCTTAAAAAGCATGAGGTGCTGACTGAGCAGCTGGCACACAACCCGTACCGGCGCCCTCTGGTCCTCGATTCCTCTGAAACCCCCAATTCGGTCAATGGCAACGCCTACGCTGTGCTGGATTCGCCTTTCAGCACCTTCAGCGCTACCTTCAAAAGCCCCCATCACTGGTGTGACGTGCTGATCCTGCATCTCAATACCAAGTACTGCCGCGCAAGCGCAGACACCAGCCCCAGCAAACTGAAGATGAGGATAGGCAAAAAAATCGCGCAGGAACTCAACGATGCATTCGCACTTGAATTTACCTACCAGCTGGCGGCTGCCTCGCCCAGCTACATCGCCGCCCAGCTCAACGCCCCCGAAGGGCCCCTGGGCACCACCAATTACCGTATCGAGCTTCAGGCTGTACCGCTTGGAGAGGGGAAAACCTTTATGCATTTTCGCTACTCGTATGGGTATGGCATGGCTGGCCGACTGGCGATGCAGGGCTATCTGGCAACAGTGGGAAGCGGAAAGGTCGGTTTTACTCAAATTAACGATGGCCAAAAATCCCGCTACGTGGGCGGCATGCGAGGCACTATTGAGCGAAACACCATGCGCTACTACCTGGCCATCGAAGCCTTTCTCGCCTCACTGGGCCAGCCGGCAACGCAGCAACTCAACATGCGCCTGCGGTACTGGTTTGATGCCACTGAAGAGTATCCCCAGCAGTTGCATGAGGTGAATCGGGACAGTTACCTGAACATGAAAAAGGCCGAATACCAGCGACAGAAGAGTTCCTCATCTGACTGATCGACATCGGCAACCCCACAATCGGCCCGCCTCCTTTATCTTCTCTCTGGATGACTGCCCCGCTACACCGGCTGGGGTAATGAACGGGTACCTGGCTCCCGGATGGGCCGTGTTGGTTCTGGGGGCGGGGGTCTTGAGCCTCAGGCGGTCGGGGCCCGCCCGGCGGCACGATCAGCGGCGGAATTTCATGGGGTACACAAGTTCCCGGGCTTGGCCGCGGGACGATGGCGGTTGCCGTAGAGCTGTTGCAGCAGGCTTTAGCGTGTGCGAGCGCCCTGCTTCACCACCCTGCGCCCGCGATGCCGGCCCAGACGCAGCACCAGCATAGCCAACGCACCGGCCACCGCGGCCAGCAAGGCCGACTGACAGGGTTGAACTGCCACGTAACGCCTGACGGCGTCCTCGTAGCGAGGATAAGGGTCTTGAAGATGACGGAGGCGAATGGTTTCAGGGAGGGCCCGTGAGACAGAGCGATTCTCCGGTTCCGCGACAGATTCCGTGGCGCCCGCCTCTGCAAGGACCGCCTCTTCAGCCGACTGGAGCACCTCCTCTTCGAGTTGCCGCGGAGCCTGCGTCTTACCCAAAATAGCAGAAGTGCGTGGGTCGGCGGAGTTGACCGGATGAGGGGAAGAAGACGGTTGCATCGAAGATTTCACTCGAAGGGTTCAGGCCCTCTGGAGGTTGGATCCATTCTGATAGCTCTGGCAGCGACTGCTCGAGGCCGCGTCCAGATTCTCGCTTTGGGCTACACAGTAATCCAGCAAGGCGTCGATCTCCGTTGACTTGTCAAAGACGGCGTCCACGCCGAGCTGGATGCACCGCAGGCGCATTTCGCGGCTCGTGTAATTGCTGAAAACCACTAATTTCTGGAGCGTTCCACGGGTGCGGCAAGCTTCAAGCACACCCAGTCCGCTGCCACTTTTGAGAAACACGTCGACGATGGCCAGGTCCCATTGGGCATTGTTACCGGTGAGCCAGGCAGCGCCTTCCTCTTCAGTATCGGCTGTACCGACGGCCTCAATCGGCGCGAGTTCTTCCAGCGTGCTTATCAGGTTTTCTCGAATGGTCGGGTTGTCTTCGACCAGGTAGGTTTTCATCTTCATTGTTAAGCGGGCGCCCGGAAGGAAATTAGCCAAGGTTCATCCCGCTAATTTAAGTGACGAGCGGCCACTCAATTGCCGGAGGTACCAGCGAGTGCCTGTAGGAGAAGGCGCCATTGCCCTTCACAAGGCCAGTCTCGCGACCTTGCGTTGGCTTTCTCGATGCCACGCCTGATTCCTGTTTCCAGACCCACCGCGATGGTTGTGATGGCCTTGAACCAGTAAGCGACGTCTTACGTCAGAAGAAGACAGCCCTTACACGCAACACGGGCGTCCGGCTACCGGTGTGTGTGCCGCCGACCTGTAAGGTGTGACGCAGACCCTTACGTTGACTCAGCGGGAACCATCATGAAATCTGGAGCGAAACTTTTGAACATTTTGAACAACCTGGCGGCAAGAATGCTGGCGGCCTGGAGAGTTCACGCCAACCCCCAACATACCGATTTTCTTAGTATCTTTCTGACGGCGCTGGTCTGGGCGGCAGGATTCTTTCTGTTGTCGCTGTTTTTTCCCGACGATTTGGCTGAAGGTACCCAGGAGTTCATAGGCTGGTGTCTGGCCGGCACGGTTGCAACACTGGCCCTTCTGGCGAGCGTGAAGATGCTCGAGGGTCTGCTCGATTCATAAATTACCCGACAGCCGTCTCTGCACTGGCCACAAGGAGTGGTCTTCCAACACGCCGAGGCGGGTCTTTTTCCAATTCTCAAGCCCTCAAACAAGGAATCTACATGCCGCGACCCAAGCGCAAAGCTGCTGGCCCCACCCGGCCAGCGGACGGCGCCAGAGACAAGCAAACCCAGCTTGATGCCTTTACTGCCGGCTCAGCCAATGTCTTGACCACCAACCAGGGTCTACAGATTCCGGACAATCACAACTCCCTGAAGGGTGGTGTTCGCGGCCCTACCCTGCTGGAAGATTTCATCCTCCGCGAAAAAATCACGCATTTTGATCACGAGCGCATTCCGGAACGTGTCGTACACGCCCGGGGTTCAGGCGCACACGGCTATTTCAAGCCCTACAAGTCGATGGTGCAGTACACCAGCGCCGCCTTTTTGCAGGACCCTGCCATTGAAACGCCTGTATTTGTGAGGTTTTCAACCGTGGCCGGCTCCCGGGGTTCGGCAGACACGGTGCGGGATGTGCGGGGGTTCGCGGTCAAGTTTTACACCGCCGAAGGCAACTACGATTTGGTGGGCAACAACATTCCTGTTTTCTTTATCCAGGACGCCATCAAATTTCCCGACCTGATCCATGCGGTCAAACCCGAACCGCACCATGAGATGCCGCAAGCAGCAAGTGCCCATGACACTTTCTGGGATTTCGCGTCGCTGATGCCCGAGTCAACCCACATGTTGATGTGGACGATGTCAGACCGCGCCCTGCCGCGCAGCTTTCGGATGATGGAAGGGTTCGGTGTTCATGCTTTCCGCTTTATCAATGCGCGGGGGGATTCTCATTTCGTCAAGTTTCACTGGAAGCCAAAACTGGGGGTGCATGGCCTGGCTTGGGATGAGGCGCAGAAGATTGCCGGCAAAGACCCCGACTTTCACCGGCGCGACCTGTGGGAAGCGATTGAGAGCGGTCATTTTCCCGAGTGGGAGCTGGGCGTTCAGATCGTGGACGACGGCCAGGAGAGCGAGCTTGGCTTTGACATTCTGGACGCTACCAAACTCATTCCAGAGGAGCAGGTTCCCGTCCAGATCATTGGCAAGCTGGTGCTCAACCGCAATCCGGATAATTTTTTCGCCGAAACCGAACAGGTGGCATTTCATCCAGGCCACCTTGTGCCAGGCATTGATTTTTCAAACGATCCCCTGTTGCAGGGGCGGCTCTTCTCGTACACCGATACCCAGCTGTCCAGGCTCGGCGGTGCGAACTTCCATGAATTACCCATCAATCGGGCAGTTTGCCCAATGCATAACTTCCAGCGCGACGGGATGCATCGCCAGGCCATCAGCAAGGGACGCGTGGCGTACGAGCCCAATACGCTGGGCAATGGCGCAGAGTACCGGGTTGATGGCGCGGCGCAAGGCTTCCAGTCTTACCCCGAGCAACTGGAGCCGCCCAAAATCCGGCGGCGCAGCCCCTCGTTTGACGATCATTTCTCGCAGGCTACCCTGTTCTGGAACAGCCAGAGCGTTGCCGAGAAAGACCATATCGTCGCAGCGTTCAGGTTTGAGCTGTCCAAGGTGGATGTGCCGGAAATCCGGCAGCGCATCGTGGACAACCTTGCGCATGTGGACCTGAAACTTGCCGGCCGGGTTGCTGTGACTTTGGGCATCGCCGCCCCGGACCCCAAAGCCGCTGCGGGCCGGCTAGGCTTTCGGGATTACCGAATCACCAGCAAGGTCGACGAAGATCCCACATTGCGCATGGTTGGCAGGCCGGGCGGTGGCGTGAAGACCCGCAAGGTGGCCATTCTGGTGGCCAATGGCGTTGAATCCGCCCCTCTCCGTCGCATCCAGCAGGATTTGACGGAAGCCGGCGCCCTGTGCAAGCTGGTTGCCCAGCACCTGGGTACAGTCAGCACCGCCAGCGGCCGCCAGCTGGCAGTCGACCATACCTTTGCCAACATGCCGTCCGTCATGTTTGATGCCGTGCTGATTCCCGGTGGTGCGTCCAGCGCCGCAGCGCTGAGCGGGCTCGGCGAGGCGGTTCACTTTGTGCTGGAGGCTTACAAACACGGCAAGACCATTTGTGCGGTGAACGATGGCGTGCAGTTGCTCGGCACGCTGGGCTTCAGCCAGGGGAAAAATCCCGAGCTGGTAACAGTACCCACAGTCGGTGTCCTGATTGCCGACGGGCGCAAGGTGCTGGATGGACAGGTGTCACAAGACTTCATGGCCGCCATTGCACTGCACCGCCACTGGGACCGCCTCAACATTGACGCCATTCCGGCCTGACCATGCAGTCATGGATATGCAGGCTCGGTACGTTGCCCGCGTAGCGAACCTCAGGGTCTCAGGGTTGTAGGGTCAACTGGTGCGCGAACCCTGCCGGGTTCATTTGCAACGGTCGGTACTCTACCCGCGCCCAGCTGTCGCGCATATCGCGATAACGGCTGGAAAACACCAGCCCACTCTGACCCGTCTGGTAGATGAACCGGGAGTTTTCCAGATTTGCCAGGTCGTAGACGGCCCGCAGCGACGCGGCCTGCCGGTTGGCAAAAGGCATTTTGTCGCCGTTGGCCCAGTACTGACCCACATTGACCGTGAAGGTGTCACCGCCTGTGGGAACCCGCACGTCGAAAAACTGCGCCAACCACGGTACGTTGCCGAAGGGCTTGTGCGCTGACAGCGCGTAGTGTGCCCTGCCCCACGCCCACCGGCTGACGTCGGCGCCATAAGCGGCCTGCAGCCGGGTTAGCGCCCGGTCAAGCGCGGCGGCGGATTGCGCCGTACACCCGGCGTTGCCGCACCAGCCGGGGTCACTGCTTTCCAGGATGCTCTCCAGGGTATTTCTGAAGTGGCGCTTGCCATAGAGCGCTGCGAATGGCCTCTCGCCGAGCCTTCCGCCAATCACGCCCCGCGTGAGTTCGTCTGCCCACGCCGCAAAAATGAGCGGCGCCGCCTTGTCGGCCCGCATGATGCCGTCAAAGCCGTCCATGGCACGCCGGGCGGCGTCCGCCAAGGGGTGTGCAGAAGGTTGCGACAGCGACTTCTGAATGAAGGGCAGCAGCCGAACCGTAGCTGCCGAGAACTGGTCAGCCTGGATGTTCTGCATCGAATCCATGTCGTGTCTCGGTGTAGCGGCGAGCAACTGCTCAATGCGGTCATGGCGGTAGGGGACGGTCCAGTCCTGCCCCATAAAGATGGGATAGCCCGGCGGGGTGATGCGCTGGTTGGCCGTGGACAGCCAGCCTTTGGCGGCAATGGCGGCATGGTCGGTTTGAGGTGTTTGTGCGTAAGGCACCCAACCGGCCCAGTCGTAGCGGGCATCCCATCCTGGCGAAGGCGCTATTCCCAGAATGTCGTTGTCGGGCTTGCGCAGCGGCACCTTGCCGATGGCCTTGAAGGCTGTACGGCCCGCCACATCGGCCGCCACCATGTTTTGCATGGGGGCGTGGTAGGCCGAATACGCCGCAATCAGCTCATCAACCGACTGCGCCCGGTTCGCCCGCAATCCCGCAAGTACGGTCTGGTTGTCTGCGTCGAGGGCGCTCCAGCGCAGTGCAATCACGTATTTGCGGGTGTCAACAAGGTCGGCATGCGACTTTTGAACATCGCTGAGCACGGGGCCATGGCGGCTTTCCCGCACCATCAAATGCAGATCCGGCTCTCCTTTGATCCGGATAGTCTCTTCACGGACGGTGAAGTCCGCCCATCGCGCTGCGCTACCGGCATCGCCCGTGCCAGGCACTCTGTATTGCTGCGGATTGGCCGGGTTGAGCTGCTCCAGATACAAATCCTGCACGTCCGGCGCCGTGTTGGTAAAGCCCCAGGCCACCTTGCTGGTGCGGCCCAGCACCACGAACGGCAAGCCGGGCAAGGTGGCGCCCATGACGTCCAGCGCATCGAGCGCAGGCGTGGCCTGATCGTCCGGCGCGTGCAACCGTGCAAAGTACCAGGTGGCCGGCGCCGACAACCCCAAATGAGGATCATTGGCGAGCAGCGGCTGGCCGCTCGTGCTGTGTTTGCCCGCCACCACCCAGTTGTTGGAGCCCTTGCCATCCACCTGACCCAACGCATCAGCCCAGTCATTGATGCCTGACGATAAGGCGGATAAGGCGAGCACCTTTTTTACGGTGAGTTCAGTATCAAAAATTGATCCAGCACCAGAAACACGGACAGGGGGTGCTATTGTTTTAGGAGCATCCGTTGCACCCGTGCGGTACACCCCCAAGCCGGCATAAAGTCTGGCGAAATCAACCCGGGAGGCCGGTTGCTCCCCGGGATAAGGGGGGAATAGCTCCCACAGCTGGCGGGTGTCCAACACCCTGGCGGCGGCAAGACGCGCGAACTCGGTTCCCCAGTTGCCACCCAGGTCGAGGGCCATCATCAGCGACCAGCCCAAGCTGTCTATCGGCGACCACGCCTTGCCGGAAGTCCCCCCGGGGTTGACGCCGAGCATGTGGAATTCGGGTGAGAGTGCCTGTGATGAGCTCGCATAAAAAGCATTGGCGCCGTCGCTGTAAGACTGCAGCGCAATGCGTCCCTCTTCCGGCAGGCTTTGCCATTGCCGCTCGGCCGCCCGCACAATCCCCAGCGTGCGCATCAGCTTGTCGGTGTGCAGGGTTGAAGGGCCAAACACTTCCGACAGCTCGCCATGTATCAGTCGGCGGTTGAACTCCATCTGCCAGCCCCGCTCCTGGGCATGCACGTAGCCCAGCGAGAACCACGCGTCTCGCGGCGACTGGGCCCGTATGTGCGTTACATCGGCATGGTCCCGCGTCACAGTCACCCGGCTACCCAGGCCAGGGACCTGCAACTCACCATCCAGATCAGGAAAAGCCCGGTAGACATAAAACCCTGCGGCAGCAAGGAGCAGCACAAGCGCCACCATCAATAACCGGGACAACGCCGCAAAAACAAGTCTGAACCGGATCAAGGTTGGTGCCCGCTGAAGGATAAGGTGTTGCCGCTGACAGTCCTGAGCCTCGTCGGCGGCCAGGGGGCCAGGGTCTGGATTCAATTCCGCTATGTCCCAAGGATACGCCGGACGCCCGGTCAGACCTGCGGATCTGATGGTCTTTAAGCCCCCGGCCGATCGGCAGAGAATTTGAAACGGACCGAGGGAATCGTGGCATCTTCGAAAGACGCACCCAACGCAATTTCACCGTCGACCAGCAACGCGCATTCCTGCCGGCGCAGGGACACGGCAGCCGCGCTGTCGGTGAACCGTACCCAGGTTCCGTAGCTGCTGAAATCCTCAAGATAAAACTTGCCGGCCCGCCACTCGATTTTGGCGTGCATGCGGGACACCCGCGGATCCGGCACGACAAATTGCGCTTCAAGATCGCGGCCGATAAAAATTGGCAACTGTGTCGAGCTAAAAGTTGAATTCGCCTGCTTCCAGGACAGCTCGATGGCACCCGCGGGAGCAACCGGCTCGGCAACAGGAGGGGGGCCCAGATTGTCTGCCACGGTAAAAAACTCGGACAGCAATTCGTTTTGCCATTCGATCCGATGCACCGCGCAAGCCTGGCTGCGTCCCCGGATCTCCATGGCGCCCAGGTTACGGGACCGCACGGTGCTGCCCGGCACCAGCTGGCTGATGACCGTCTCGGTGGCAAAAATCTGGCCCGGGCCGGACAAATCACTGAGCCGGGAGGCCACATTGACCGCATCGCCAAAGCAGTCGCCGTCCTGCTCCACGATTTCGCCGCGTGCCATACCAACCTGAAGCCGCATTTTGAGCAGTTCAGGCCAGTTACGAATGCGTTCCCGGTGCACCCGCTGCAGTTCTGTGACGGCCTCAATTGCGTCATTGTTCTCGGGAAACACGATGAGTACGCCATCACCGAGGTATTTCACGACGCGCCCACTGTGGGCATTACAGACCTTGCCGATCCAGTGAGTCAGGCGCGTAATGGCGCGGGTAGCTTTTTCATTACCCAGTGATTCGAAAACTCCAGTGCTTCCTGCGAGATCGGCAAAAACGACGGTGACTTCTGCCATAGATTTTTTGGTGTTTTTGTAGTTGTTTTGAGTTACTCAATCATACGCACACAGCTCGAAATTACAAATAGGCACAACTGAAAGTAACCGTGCTCCCATTACATCAGCTTGCGCTGGGTTTGAATTGCAGCGCCTTGAATTCCAGAAACTCCTCAAACCCGTAGACGCCGTTCTCCCGCCCATTGCCTGACTGCTTGTAACCCCCGAAAGGCGCACTGCCATTGAAGGGACCTCCATTGATATCCACCTGGCCTGTGCGAATACGGCGGGCCACTTTCATGGCATGCTCGTCAGAGCCGCTCCAGACGGCGCCGCCCAAGCCGTAGATGGTGCTGTTGACTATCGCCACGGCCTCGTCTTCATCTTTGTAAGGAATGACAACCAGGACAGGGCCAAAAATCTCTTCCTGCGCCAGGGTATCAGTCGCCTTGATGCCCAAAATGGTGGGCTGCACAAAATAGCCCTTGTCCAGCGCAGGTGCCGCAGCGCCTCCCGCAATCACCTCGGCACCTTCTTCGATGCCGGTACGTATGAAACCCAGTACGCGGTCGCGTTGCGCCGCACTGACCAAGGGGCCCAGTTTGCTGGTTTCGTCCAGGCTGGGGCCAATGTTGAACCTGGCGATGGCCGCCTGAGCCAGCGCCTTCACTTCATCGTAACGATGGACGGGCACCAGCATGCGGGTATGAGCCGAGCAGGTCTGGCCGCTGTTGAGCATGCAGGCCGACACCGTGCCTTTAACGGCGGCTTCC
Source organism: Polaromonas sp. JS666 (assembly GCF_000013865.1). Lineage (NCBI taxonomy): Bacteria > Pseudomonadati > Pseudomonadota > Betaproteobacteria > Burkholderiales > Comamonadaceae > Polaromonas > Polaromonas sp. JS666. Next base: position 2,553,377 of record NC_007948.1, on the reverse strand, counting down.
AGATTGGCATCGTCCAGTATGACGCTCGCCGACTTGCCACCCAGCTCCAGCGCCACGCGTTTGACAGTCTGGCTGGCCAGCTCACTCACCCGCTTGCCGGCGCGGGTCGAGCCGGTGAAGCTCACCATGTCGATTTCGGAATGTGTGGCCAGCACCTCACCCACTACCGGCCCCATCCCGTTGATCAGATTGAAAACACCGGGCGGCAGGCCGGCTTTGTGAATGATCTCGGCCAGGATCATGGCATTGACAGGTGCAATTTCGCTGGGTTTGAGCACCACGGTGCAACCTGCCGCCATGGCCGGGGCAATTTTGAGCGTGATCTGGCTGAGCGGGAAATTCCATGGCGTGATGCAGCCCACGACACCCACTGCTTCGCGAACGACCAGGGAGTTTCCGACCTTCTTCTCCCACTCAAAGCTGCGCGCGACTTTGGCAAAGTTGCCCCAATGCCAGATCGGGCCGCCCACCTGCACAGCCCGCGCCATTTTCAGCGGCATGCCCACTTCGCGGGCAATGGCGAGCGCCAGATCTTCCGTGCGCGCCTTGACGCCGGCCGCCACTTTGTCGAGATAAGCCGCGCGGGTTTCCACCGGCAACGTCGACCAGCTGTCAAAAGCGGCACGTGCCGCCAACACGGCAGCTTCAGCTTCAGCAGCGGTGCCGCTGGGCACCGTCGCCATCAGGGCTTCGGTGCTGGAGTCGTAAACCGGCAGGGTTTCCGAAGATCTGGCGGTGACCCACTGGCCGTTGATGTAGTGGGCTGGATAGGCGGTCGTGGGCATGGTCGTGTCGGCCTTGAAAGGCTGGGGAATGGCCGGGAAAAGGCCGGGTAATGGCAATAGCGTGAATGGAAACTTTTCGCTACACCCATGCTGCGGTGTAGCGCAAAAGAGTTAGCAGATGTTTAAAACCAGAATCAACCTGACATTTGGTTACTAACTCCTTGATTCATTTGTTGTTTTGCATTAACCATTTCATGCGAAAAAACTTGCGCCAAAGCTGTATTGATCTTAATCTAGCAGAAGAAGTCATCAGGTGTGAACGTAGACATATCTCGGGATAGCCCCCGGCAGAAAGTTTCGAACTCCATGGATTGGTTAAAAACCCATTTGAAAAGTAGTTTGATGGTCTTGCTCGGCTCTGGCGAGGCTTCACCGTCTCTGCTGGAAGACCGTACCGAGGATATTCGCCAGTTCATTCTGGATGAGTTGGGTGACTTTGGTGAACAACACTATCCCAAAATTACACGCCGCATACGGTATGCCCAAGACCCGCAAGGCCTCTGGTATGCGCGCGGTGATGTGATGGCTGTGCTGGCAGCCATCCACGGCGAAACCGTTGCACGTGAAAAAATCAACCGTATCAACGACAAATTCAAGGGCCTGTTACCGCGCGGCCTGAGCTCAAGGCCCAGTTCCCTCACCGCCTGACGCCCGGCAATTGGCGCCCAGCACCTGACACCCATCAACCAGCCTCGTGCTGGTTTATTTTTGGACTTTCGCGTCAGTACGCCCTCATGCGAGCGGGACTGCCAGTGGGTTGGATCATCAGCCTAATGCTGGTGGCCCCACAGCAAAAACGCATCCCTGCCCTCCACCGCCAACGTTGTTTTGTAGCCCACGGGCAGCAGCACCTTGGTCGCCACGTGGCCAAACGGCAGTCCGGTCAGCACCGGCGCCTTGATCTGGCTCTGTAGCCAGGCTGCCACCGAAGGTAATTTGAAACCCTTGTCATGCGGCACCAGCCTGTAATTGGTGAACTGCCCAAAAATGACCGCCTTTTGCTGTGCCAGCACACCCGCATACAGCAGTTGCGTGAACATGCGCTCCACCCGGTAGGGATGCTCGCCAACATCTTCGACAAACAAAATACCGCCCTTGACGATGGGTAGGTAGGGCGTTCCCACCAAGGACGACAAAATCGCCAGGTTGCCTCCCCACAGCACGGCATTCTTGATGCTGAATTGAGTTTCAGCCCCCTTCAAATCCGGGTTGTCGGCTATTGAATTCATGGCGGATTTCGGGAGTTGCCAGCCGGTGCCCTCGCCCTGACCCGTGATCAGGTCGTCAAAACAGGCTTCCATGATGTCGTCGGGAGGGACCTCGGTGCCAAAGTCTTCGCCCAGCGCAGGCCCCGCCCACGTGACCGCACCGGTTTTGGCCAGCACAGCCGACTGAAACGCCGTGAAATCACTGAGGCCCACAAATTGCGTGCCCTTGTCGATGGCCTTGGCCACAGCCTTGTAGTTGATGCCCGGCAGGATGCGCGTAAGGCCGTAGCCGCCGCGGGTAATGAGAGCCACATCGGCGCCGCTGGCAGCCGCGCGGTGGATGGCCGCCAGCCGGGTTTCGTCATCGCCGGCAAAACGCTGGTGCCTGGCCAGCGCAGCTTCGTCAATTTCAACCTCATGGCCCAGTGCCGTCAGGCGCCGAACGCCGCGTTTGAAGCTCGCTTTGTCGCGCACGGCGCTGGAAGGCGAGTAAATGTAGATATGTTTTTTCACAGGCAGGAGTATCCCATTGCTGATCAGCATTCACGCGTGGTTTCAGGTCACCGTTTGAAGAAGCCGACCGCATGCCGGGCAATCGGCTCCCCGTGCTCCTGCACGAAGTGCCCGGCCTGCTCCAGCACGAGAGGGGCGTCACAGCCGCGAATAATGCCCTGCAACGCACGCATGACCGGCAGGCCCAATACCGGGTCCTGGGCGCCGACAGCCATGAGGGTCTGCCCTGTCCAGCGGCTCTGCCAAAACTCGCGCGCCTCCCTGGAGATGGCGGCACCATCGGCACATTCAGATTCCGGCACCATCAGCGGAAAGGCGCGCAGCGCTGCACGATGGCCTTTGTCCGGGAACGGGGCGTTGTAGGCCGCGCATTCATCAGGACTCATCTGCGGGTTGCCACGGGCAAAAAGGCGAGCCACATCGAAATCCGGGTTTTTGGCGCACATCTCGCGCCAGGCTCTGAAACCAGGTGACAACGGCACATCACTGGTAGCCAGCATGGTGTTCATGACCAGCAGGCCCTTGTAGCGCAACGGAGCAACCATTGGCAATGTCAGGCCAAGCAACCCGCCCCAGTCCTGTACGACGAGCACGACGTTTTGCAGGTCTAGCCGATCCACCAGTTCCAGGAGGATCTGGCGATGGACGCCAAAGCTGTGAAAGCTGTCCTTCTTGGGTTTGTCGCTTTTGCCAAAACCAATCAGGTCAGGCGCGACCACCCGGTGGCCTGCCTGCAAAAAGACCGGGATCATTTTCCGGTACAGGTAACTCCAGGCGGGATTGCCGTGCAAGCACAAATAGGTCAGGCCTCCCGGCCCGCCCTCGCCTTCGTCAAGGTAGTGCATGCGCAGCCCGTCCAGCGCCGGGAGGTCGCTGACATAGCGGGGCGGCCACGGATAGCCCGGCAAATCATCGAAAGCCGCATCGGGTGTGCGCAGCGCATCGTCACGCAGCGGATGGTTCAGCCGGAACTTTTCGCGCTTGTCGGCCCGGCGCCGGCGAAAAAACGCCTGCAGCAACTCGCCGCATTCCTCCGCCAATACGCCACCTTGCCACCCGGTTTGATGGTTCAGCCGGGATTCCGCAAACAGGTTGATGACCGAGCCGGCCGCACCGGTTTTGGGGTCGGTCGCGCCGAACACCACGCGCTGGAGCCGGGCGTGCAGCATCGCGCCGCTGCACATGGCGCAGGGTTCGAGCGTGACAAACAGTTCGCATTCATCCAGCCGGTAGTTGCCCAGCGCCTGCGCTGCCGCACGAAGGGCGACGATCTCGGCATGGGCCGTCGGGTCATTCGCGTCAACCGGCGCGTTGCGACCCGTGGCAATGACTTCGCCATGTCGCACCACGACAGCACCCACCGGTACCTCCCCCACCGCTGCGGCTTCACGGGCCTGCGCCAGCGCGAGTTGCATAAAGAAGGCGTCGTCCATGATTGCTATTATTTTAATAGCTTTACGAGCAAGCCCGACCTGGGAAGGCAGTGCTTTTTATCTGCTTACTCGTCATCGGGCATGGGGCGGGCCTGCTGCAGGGTGCCCTCCACTGTTTGCAGGATCTGCTGCTGGATCTGCTGGCTCTGCGCCTGGGGTGTCGCGCCCGGAAGCGGCACCTGCGCGGATGCCCTCGAGTCAACCTCTACCGGCGCCGGCGCTCTGGCGGGCGCAGCCGACAAGCCGCTCATCTGCTTTTTTGCCAGCAACCCGACCGTGGCCAGCACGATCAACAGGCTCAGAATTCCCAAAACAACGCGCATTTCAATCTTTCCGGGGCTGGAGGGTATCGGCATTCATGCCCAGCTGATCCATCCAGCGGGCCAGGGCCTGCTCATTTTCATTGCCAGAGGCATAGATCGCTTTCATCGCGGCATGCGCTTCGGGCCTGTGCTGGTTGATTTTCAGCTTGCACTGCACGTCGGTCACCTGCAGCTCGAACGCCACAATACCGGCCAGCATTTTCTGGGCAAACTCGTCACCCAGGCCGCGCCACTGTTCGGCATAAGGCGGCTCATGGTCACCGATCAGCTTTTTCAGCAGTCGGTCTTTGTCCACGGGCTCTTCAATCAGGCTTGCCAGGACGGTGCAGTGCACGGCGAGGTAGTTCCAGGTCGGTACACGCGCCAGGTCGGGGTAGACCTTGGGCGACATGTATGCGTGCGGACCGAGAAACGTCACGACAGCCTGCGGGCGGGCCTGCAGATAACGCCAATGCTGATTCGGCTTGGCCACATGGCCCAGCAACACCAACTGGCCGTTTCGCTCCTGCAGATGCAGCGGCAAATGGGTGACAAATGGCAGACCGGCGTCGTCCACGCTGATCAGACTGGCGAAGGGATGGTCCTTGATCAGCGCCGCGGCCTGCGCGCGGTCGCCCTTGAATTGGGGGGACAAGTACATGTCTCAAAGCATAGGCGAAAAATGGCATGTATGGCTTGCCGCACCGTTTTTTACGGCGATTCGGCGGCCAGCACGTGCTGCACCATTTGTCGCGCGTAAAGCGGCAATTGGTCCACGTCACGCAGGCATAGCACCAGGCTCCGGTTGGCCCAGGCATCCGTGAGCGTCACTCGCTTGAGTCTGGCGGAACGCGCGCATCGGGCAGCCGCCGCCCGCGGGACGATGCCAACGCCGATGCCCAGCCCCACCATGCGGCATACCGCCTCGAAACTGCGCAAGCGCACGCGGTAACTTAGCTGCCCACCCAGCCGACGGGCCTGCTGGGTCACATGTTCCTGCAAGGCGCTGCCATCGACGAGGCCGACAAAGTCGCAATCCAGCACTTCGGACAGTCTGATGGTGCGGCGGCCGGCCAGCACATGGCCCTCAGGCACCACGAGCACCAGCGGATCGGAGCGGAATTTGAAGGCCTGCAGCCCTTGAAGGTCCACAAGGTCCGACACCACGCCCATGTCGCAGAGCCCGGCCCGCACAGCGTCGACGATCTCCTGGCTCGGCCTTTCTTCCAGATCGACCGATATCTGCGGATATTTCGCGAGAAAACGGCTGAGCGCCTGCGGCAAGTACTCGCTCAGGGCCGCCGTATTGCAGAGCAGGCGGATATGCCCCTTGAGCCCGGCGCCGTAATCACCCAGTTCTCCGCGCATGCGCTCCAGTTGCTGCAACACCACGCGCGCGTGGTACAGCAATGTGCGGCCTGCCGCCGTGACCGCCACGCCGCGGCGCTCGCGCACCAGCAGGGGCACGCCCAGGGTGTCCTCCATGCTGCGGATGCGTTCGCTTGCCGAAGCCAGCGTCATGTGGCTGCGCCCTGCCCCGCCCGTGATCGTTCCCGCCTCATGAACGTTCAGGAAGAGCCGCAGGTCGGTCAGATCGAAGCGCATGCCAATGAAGTTAACACAAGAAGACTCAGGAGCCGCCTGAGGCTGGCTCAGCCATTTCCGAATTTTCACCTGGTGCTGCCTTCAACAAAATGGGCGCTCAACGTGCAGCTGCACGGGTTGATTGAACAGGAGCCATCGATGACAACCATGCAGAGCCAGCCTTTTTCCCCAAATCCTTTCCCGCCCTTTCTGCCCAGGCGGGCCGCAGCCCCCATGGCGCCGAGTCATGTTTGAAGCCCCGATGCTTCCAGAAGCGCTTGCTGCGTCCCCTGCAGCACTGTCGGGGGCGATTGCCGTGTTTCTTTTGGCCGGCCTCGTCAAGGGCGTGGTGGGGCTTGGCCTGCCCACGGTGTCCATGGCCTTGTTGGCCTTTGTGTTCAGCCCGGCAGAAGCGGCAGCGCTGCTGATCGTGCCATCACTGGTAACCAATGCATGGCAGCTCCGGCCGCTGGCCGGGCTGGGCCCGGCGCTACGGCGGCTGGGCGGCATGCAGGCCGGTATTTGCGCGGGAACCTGGGCGGGCGCGCTCGCACTGGGCGCACCCGCCGGCGCCTGGGCAATGGTGTCGCTTGGCGTGGTCCTCATCGCCTATGCTTTATGGAGTCTCGCGGGTACCAAGCCCTCGGTGTCGCCAGAGGCAGAAGAATGGCTGGGCCCTCTGATGGGGGTGGTGACCGGGCTGGTCACCGCCGCCACAGGGGTGTTCGTTGTGCCTGCGGTGCCCTACCTGCAAGCGCTGGGGCTGCAGCGCGACGCGTTGATCCAGGCCATGGGTCTGTCCTTTACCGTTTCCACGCTGGCCCTGGCGGCCGGCCTTTTCTTTAACGCAAGCTATTCAGCACCCCTTGCCGGTGCGTCCGCCCTCTTGCTGCTGCCTGCATTGGCGGGCATGTACCTGGGCCAGAATTTTCGCCGATTGCTGTCACCGTCGCTGTTTCGCGCCTGCTTCCTCGGTAGCCTGATTGTTCTGGGGGCTCACATGATCATGCGAGAGCTGGTGCTGTGGCAAACACCGTCTCCATTGGCGCCTGGACCGCGCCTGGTGGTTGACAGGGAAAAATAGGAACTCGCCTCGGGGCGCAGCTCCAGTAGAAGAACTGAACCTGGGCTCATCCCTCCGGCAACCGCGAACGTTCCTGCCGCCTGTCAGAGGGGCGGGTCGAGGGAGCTCTTGCCCGTGATCCGTCAGCCGTGCAACGGCCAGCGTGCGAGGGCCACATGCCGGGTTTTACCGAGCAGGCTGTGCACGAGGACGAACTCGCGCGCGGTCCAGTTGATCGTCTCGACGGCCTGCTCGGCGACACAGCGGTCATCGTAAAGCAAGGTCACGTGCGGCGTGTAGCCCGGTTTGGCCCAGCGCCCGAGCCCGGCCTGCTTCATCGCCATCCCCAGCGCCTGCTGGAACTCCATCAATGCGGCGACGCCATCGCCCCCGCGCAGAACGAAGGGCCGGTTGCGCGGAGCGCTGGAGAAGCTCGCCGCGCGGTCGAACGCGACCTCGAACGGCGCCATGGTGGTGACGGCCATTGCCGCTTTGTCCGCCATGGCGACAACGTCACGCGGCACACCCACGTAGTCGCCAAGGTGATGCAACGTGACATGGAAACGCTCCCGCGCGAGCGGCCGGCCATGCAATTCATGCTCGCCACGCAGCTGCTGCGCAAGCGCTGCGATGCGCACCGAGGCGTTCGCGTCGGGAAAGATGGCAAAGAACAGCCTGTCCGTCGGCTGCTGCGGCAAGGCGGCGAACCCGGGTAATGACGGTTGCTCGGGCATGGGCTCGGCCCTTTATTCCCACTCGATCGTTGCCGGCGGCTTGCTGCTCACGTCGTAAGTGACGCGGTTGATGCCGCGCACCTCGTTGATGATGCGGCTGGAGACCTTTTTGAGCAACGCGTAGGGCAGTTCTGCCCAGTCTGCGGTCATGAAGTCGCTGGTTTGCACAGCGCGCAGCGCCACCACATAGTCATAGGTGCGGCCATCGCCCATCACACCCACGCTTTTCACCGGCAGGAAGACGGTGAACGCCTGGCTGGTCAGGTCGTACCAGGTCTTGCCGGTCTCGGCATCCCTGAAGTTGCGCAGTTCTTCGATAAAGATGGCGTCGGCGCGGCGCAGCAGGTCAGCGTACTCTTTTTTGACTTCGCCCAGGATGCGCACCCCGAGGCCGGGACCGGGGAAGGGATGGCGATACACCATGTCATGCGGCAGGCCGAGCGCGACGCCCAGTTCGCGGACCTCGTCCTTGAACAGCTCACGCAGCGGCTCAAGCAGCTTCAGGCCCAGCTGCTCGGGCAGGCCGCCGACGTTGTGGTGGCTTTTGATGGTGACGGCTTTCTTGCTCTTGGCGCCACCGGACTCGATCACATCAGGATAAATCGTGCCCTGGGCCAGCCATTTGGCGCCCTTGTGGCCGCCGTCGCCAGCCTTGAGCCGAGCCGCCTCGGCCTTGAACACTTCGACAAATTCCCGGCCGATGATTTTGCGCTTGGCCTCGGGTTCGCTCACCCCGGCCAGGTGGCCTAGAAACTGCTCGCTCGCATCGACGCGGACCACTCTGGCATGCAGCTTGCCGACAAACATGTCCATCACCATGTCGCCTTCGTTCAGGCGCAGCAGGCCATGGTCAACGAATACGCAGGTCAGCTGGTCGCCGATGGCGCGGTGGATCAGTGCCGCCGCCACCGATGAATCGACACCGCCCGACAGGCCGAGGATGACCTCTTCGTCGCCTACCTGCTGGCGGATTTTTTCAACCGCTTCGCTGATGTAGTCGCCCATGACCCAGTCTTGCCGGGTGCCGCAAATATCAAGCACAAAGCGCTTGAGAATGGCATTGCCCTGCTTGGTGTGCGTGACTTCCGGGTGGAACTGCACCGCGTAAAAACGGCGGTCTTCATCGGCCATGCCGGCGATCGGGCAGGACTCGGTGGATGCCATGAGCTTGAAGCCCGGCGGCATTTCGGTGACCTTGTCACCGTGGCTCATCCAGACGTCCAGCATGCCCTGGCCCTCTGGCGTGGTGTAGTCGGCGATGTCCTTGAGCAGCGCGGTGTGGCCGCGGGCCCGCACGTCAGCCGAACCGAATTCGCGCTTGTGGCCGCCTTCGACCTTGCCGCCCAGCTGGTGCGCCATGGCCTGCATGCCGTAGCAGATGCCCAGCACCGGAAGGCCCAGCTCAAACACGGCCTGGGGCGCTTTGTCGGTCGTTTCTTCGTAGATGCTGGCATGGCTGCCGGACAGGATGACGCCCTTGAGCGTGCCGTCCCTGGCGTAGTCGCGGACCCAGTCGTCAGTCACATCGCAGGGATGGACTTCGCAAAACACATGGGCATCGCGCACGCGGCGGGCAATCAGCTGGGTGACCTGGGAGCCGAAATCGAGGATGAGGATTTTCTGGTGTTGCATTTGATTGAGTCAGTTGCTACGGACAAGGGCAAACCTGGGGAAACGTGAAAGCCAACTGCGGCCGCCGCGCCGGGCCGCCCCAAGCAAGGCCAGCCCCCTCGGGGGGCAGAGAGCTACACGAAGTGAGCGAACGTGGGGGTCACATCAATCAGCCCGGTAGTTCGGCGCTTCCTTGGTGATCTGCACATCGTGGACATGGCTCTCGCGAATGCCGGCGGAGGTGATTTCCACGAACTCGGCCTTGTCGCGCATGTCTTCAATCGTGGCGCAGCCGCAGTAGCCCATGCTGGCACGCAAGCCGCCGGCCATCTGGTACACGATGGCCACCATGGAGCCTTTGTACGGCACGCGGCCTTCAATGCCCTCGGGGACCAGCTTGTCAGCGTTGGGGTTGCCGGTGCTCGACTCCTGGAAATAGCGGTCTGCACTGCCCTGCTGCATGGCGCCAATGCTTCCCATGCCGCGGTAGCTTTTGTAGCTGCGCCCCTGGTACAGGATGACTTCGCCCGGCGCCTCTTCGGTCCCTGCGAACATCCCGCCCATCATGACGGTATTGGCGCCCGCGGCAATGGCTTTGGCGATGTCACCGCTGTAGCGGATGCCGCCGTCCCCAATCAGGGGAACGCCGGTGCCACGCAAAGCCATCGCCACGTTGTCGATCGCCATGATCTGCGGCACCCCGACACCCGCAACGATGCGGGTGGTACAGATGCTGCCAGGGCCAATACCCACCTTGACGCCGTCTGCACCGGCTTCTGCCAGCGCCAGCGCGGCTGCGCCGGTGGCAATATTGCCGCCGATGACATCAACCTGGGGGTAGTTCCGCTTGACCCAGCGCACCCGGTCGATCACGCCCTTGCTATGCCCATGGGCGGTGTCCACCACAATGGCGTCCACCCCGGCCTTGACCAGCGCCTCGACACGCTCTTCGGTGCCCTCACCCACCCCGACGGCAGCGCCGACGCGCAACTGGCCATGCGAATCGCGTGCCGCATTGGGGAAAGTGGTCTGTTTGGTGATGTCCTTGACAGTGATCAGGCCCTTGAGCTCGAAGTTGTCATTGACCAGCAGCACCCGCTCCAGGCGGTGCTTGTTCAACAGCGCCTTGGCGTCGGCCAGGGACGCGGTTTCGGAAATGGTGATCAGGCGGTCGCGCGGCGTCATGATGGTGCTGACCGGCACATCCATACGGGATTCGAAGCGCATGTCGCGCCCGGTCACGATACCGACAACCCGGCCGCCGTCGATCACGGGGAAGCCGGAAAT